>CALCCZ010000059.1 GCA_937900075.1 uncultured Lentisphaeria bacterium | reverse complement strand
GCAAACCGCGCATTTTTCCGTCAATCCCTCCGAACGGAACGGGATTGATTCCGTGGATTACGTTTTGAAAGTACGCCTTCGCTCCGGACGCTTTATCGTGTCCCGCGGATTCATGATGTATATGCCGGACGAGCCCGGTGTAATTCTGGAAGCGAACTATGTGCAAGCGGAAGGAACCGATTTGTGGCTGGAACTTGCGCAGTACGGAGATGATTTTCTCAAGTCTGTGCATGTCATGGAGAAGGAATAACGGAATCGTAAGAAAATACATAAAAACAGGAAGAAATTACATTTATCCGTATTTGCATGTATCTTCTACATAGAATATATTGCTGTATTAGAACGGTCTGTCCCCATACAATCAAGTGAAAGGATTCTTTAATGATTACCTCGAATCAATGGAAATGGTTCGGTGCATTGGCTCTGTCATGCGCACTTTCAGCGGGTGCGGTTGCGGGAGGAAAATCTTATTTCAAGGAAAACTTCAGCAACTATACGGACAATGCTCCCAATGTTACTCCCGGTTTGACCGGTGTTTCCGTCGGCAATGACCCGATCTGGGTCAATCACTCGGAACTGAATGTAAGACCTCCGGCAGAGAACGGCACTTACAAGATTTTTGCGAAGGATATTGCATTGCCGTCTCTGAAGGCAGTGGATATCCAGTTTATTTTCCGCGTGATGAACGCCAAGATGCCTGTCGCCGAGAAAAAGGCGGTTCCCGAGGTTAAAAATGCAAAGGGCCAGGTAGTCAAAAAAGCGATTCCCGGAGTTGCTGCTGTACCCGGTCAGGCAAAAGGTTTCATCCTGCGCCTGAACAACAAGACGGATATCGTTTTTATGTCCGACAAAGTAACCGCTTGCGGAAAATCGGCTTCTTACCGTTTTATTCCCAACTGGACCTGGACAGATTGCGCCGTGCGCGTTCAGAACGGGAAGATGGAAATTTATGTTGCCCAGGACCGCAAAGCGACGAAAGTTCTGGAAGTCCCGTTTGCCGATGCTGTTCAGACCGTGAACTTTGTCAGTATTCCGGATAATCATTTTGCTTTCTATAATCTGGATATTTCCGATGTCGGAACCATTGTGGACCATCCCGTGCAGAAACATTTCGCGTCTTTCGCGTCTCTCAAGCAGGGACTTCCTGCCGGAGCGGTGAAAACCGATGTGGTCATCAAACCGGATGCCAAAGGGTTTGCCGGAGTCCGTCTGAGACTGAATAAGGCGGATGTACCTCTGGAAATGACGCTTGAATGGAGCAACGGCAAAAAGACCGTTCACAACATTCGTGCAACTGCCTGTGATGAACGTCTGATGGCGCCTGTCGGCAGCAATCCGCGCGGTTCTGCTGTGAAACTGGAAGACGCGGTTATTGATCTTGGAAACCGGGCACCGATACAGTACGTCCGTCCCCATTTGCAGTTGTTCCGGTCGGGTTACGACTGCGTGCCGCAGTACATTGATATTGTCCGCGAGTGGAATTCTCTGCCTGCTGCCTCCGCACATCCCTTTGATTTGGATTTCTGCTGTCAGGCGGATGGCAGTGTGCAAGTGTATTTTGATGCCAATTTTGTGAACCGCTGGGTTCTCAAAGAGCGGCTGAATCCGCCCGAGAAAGGCAAAAAAGCGGATCCCAAGGAAGTTGTTCCGCTTGCCAAACTCGTTTCCATCTCTTTCAAAGGAAACGGGGTTGCCGAAGTTTATGCGAAGAAGAACCGCTATGCTGCTGCAGACAGCAAGTACTATATGCTGGACTTTTCCGCCAATCCCCGTGCCAAGGCATTTGCCTCGGCAGCATCCAGTCTGAAAGAAGGTGTTCAGACGATTGCCGGAATTCCGTTTGACGTTGCAAAGCCGCTTGATTCCGGAGATATTGCCATCTGTAAACAGGGCATGGGAAACTGGGCGCTGGAAGTGGAAGAGTATCACGGACGTTCCCCGCTTGGAAATCTTCCCAGTGCAGTCCATTTCCGTGTTCCTGCGGCTCCGTATTCCATGGCTCATATTATCTTCGCACTCGATCCGGATCCCGCCAAGGATGCCTATCTGACTTTGCGTCTCAGCCGTTATGTTTATCCCGGTATCGGCAGTAATCTGATTGGGGACGTTGTGATAGACCTCCGCAACGGTAAAATTCCGTCCGGTTTCAAGCAGGTCGGTACGATTACGAAGAACGGGAAGTCCATTCCTTTGTACAAAGCGGATATTCCGTTGAATTTAGGTAAAATTCTGGATGTCGCAGCCCGTCAGGATTTCATGGATTTCGAGTTCACCGGTAAAGGCTGGGAAAACTTTGAACAGCTTGACAATACCATGAAACCGGATCCCAAGTCGGATTCCGCGTTCAATATCTTTGCCGCAACGCTGGAAGTCGCTCCCGTCGTCATGGATTTCAGACAGGAAGCGGATGCTTGCGGAAACATCTTCACGGAAGAAGAAGATGCCAAAACCACGGTTACTCTGAAAGCCCTTCGTAAGGCAAACGGCACCGTATCCTGGATTGCCAAAGATGTGGACGGCAAGGAAGTCTTCACGGGGAGCGGAAAGTTCTCCTTTGCGAAGGCTGGGGAAAATACGGAAATCGTTATCCCGCTGAAGGGTGAAGTCGGCTATTATGACCTGGAAGTCACTCTCAGCTGTGACGGTTGCGTTCCCCTCAAACATCAGGCACGGTTCGCCATTCTGGCAAAGAACAACCGTAAATGGTCCAAAGAGGACAGCCCCTACGCCACCTGGTGGTTCACATGCCATGGTTCGCCCGGCGGCATGGAGTTCGGCGGCCCCGTCATGATGAAGGCAGGTATCCGCAAATCCTGTGTCAATCCGACTCCGGAAGCAACGGAAAAGTACGGAATTATCTGCAACGGCAATTGTTATGCTCCGGGCTACCGTACTGGTACATACGATGAAAAAACAGGTATTTTCACCTTCAATTCCATGACCCTGAAGGAAAAAGATCCGAAAGATCCGAAAAAACAAATCGTTAAGGAACTCAATCCCGATGAGGCTTTCTGCTACCATGTCAATAAGTCTATCGGTTCACGCAAATTCGTCGACCACATCATGGTCTGGCACGAATCCGCTCCCGGTTGGGGTATTCCGGAAGAACTCCTGAATATGCCGCTGAGCGAACGCGCTCTCAAATTGAAAGAATCTGACAAGAGGACCGCCGCTTATCTTGATGCTGTTGGAAAAATGGTCCGCAAACACTATCCGAATCTGAAGATCCAGATTGGAAACACCTCCGCCAGTATCGGTGCAGCAACCCGTCCTCTCCGCGCCGGAGCCGACCCGAAATATATCGACCAGATCGGTATTGAAACTCCGTCTCAGGTGATTATGCCGGAAAAACTGCAGGAGTGCGGCTTCCAGGGCATGGTCATTTCCAAGGATATTGCCAACTATCTGGCAAAGGGAAAGAGCAAAATCGGTCTCGGCGGCTGCTGGGAATTTGATTACCGGTGCGAACGTGATACCGGTGAGCAGCAGCAGGCGGAATGGTATATGCGCGATATTCTGATTTCGTTGGCCAACAATTTCCGTTTCATCAGCCTCGGCTTGCTGTTCGATTGCTCCAACGGCTATTACAATGGTCTCTGGGGCGGTTCCGGAATCATTACCCGTGCTCCTTACGTTTATCCCAAACGCGCTTATGTCGCTTACGCAGCCTTGACCAGTGCTTTGGATTCTCTGATCCTGGATGCCGATAACACCAAACAGCTTCCCACCGGCTCCACTACCGTTTATGCCCTTGAATTCAAAAAGACCGACGGCACGTACGCTTATGCGTTCTGGTCCGCACGCGGCAGCTTCACTTTGGAAATCGGTAATTCCGGAAATTCCGGCTTCTTCAGCCTCTTCAGAAAAGCTCCGGTTCTCACTGGTTTCTTCGGAAAACAGACCGAACTCCGTGGCGAAAAACTCACAATCGACGGCGGTACCGCTCCGGTATATCTCAATACGGTGAATCCCATCGATTATGTGAAAATCGTCAAACGTTCCTTCCCCGAAGATGATGTCCGTGCGGCAAAGGCGAAAATCGCCTCTCCGTTCAATGACAAGGCGCTCGTCACGGTCAAACCCGACCCGATTTTCACTGTGAATCACACCAGCTTCCTGCCCATTTTGAAACCCGGCAGATTTACCGTCACTAACGTGAATGATCCGGAAAAAGGCAAAGCTCTCTGTGTTTCTCTGGATAAGACAACCGACCCGTACAAGAGTAAGTACATCGTGGAATACACCACAATTTCCCTGAAAGAACCCAAACTTGTTGACAGCAAAAAAATCGGCGCTGTCGGCGTCTGGATCAAAGGAAATTCCAACTGGGCTCAGGTCCGTTTCGAAATCGAAGACGCACAAGGAGAAATCTTCAAAGGTCTCACAACCGGCGGTTGGGGATGCGATGTCTATGACTGGCCCGGAAATACCTGCATCAACTTTGACGGATGGTGCTTTGTTTCTCAGCCGCTGTTCGCTACTCCGCTCTTCAAAAATCACAGCCCCGGCCCTGCTTCCGAACAGTGGATTTCCTGCGGCGGCGACAAGAAAATCGACCTTCCGATTAAGGTCCGTTCCGTTACCATCGGAATCTACCGTCACAAACTTGATCTGACAGACTTCAAGGAATCCGCTCCTTCTGTCCTCGTCAAAGATTTCGGCGGTGTCGAAGAATAAAAAAACTCCTCGTTAATCCGAGTTTTTACTGCCCGTTCCGTTTTACCGCGGAACGGGTTTTTTTAATGCCCTTGCGAGCGCACGCAATCGGTCAGGGGATAGGCTAGGGGATAGTGGTTAGTGAGGGGTGGTTCGTGAGGGGAAATTTCTTCAAGAAAACGTTTGAGCAAAACACGATAGATATCGGCATTTTTCATCCCACTATCCACTGATCGATCACATATCTGCGAAAGTTTTTGATTTTTGCACTTGAAAAAAGCGCATAACAGATTCAAATTATCTACAGTCAGTAATCAAGAACAAAAACCTTTAACCGGAGATTAAGATGGAAAATAAAACAATGAAACTTTTAGAAGAAAAAGCGGAAATCAAAAAAGAATTTTCAGAAATCACTGCTGCGGCGGCGGAAAAGAAAATCTTCCCGTGTGAGTTGAAATTTGCTCCGCAAGAATATCTGGAAATGACTAAGACGGCAAACGAACACGCCGAATCCGTCATGAAAGATTTCTATGAGCGCGATTTGAATATGCATGGTCCGGAACATTTTTCCCGGGATAAAGTTTTTGTCTGGGGCGGTCCGACGCCCAGCTGGGGCGGTTCCATGGCGAAAGATACGAGTATCAAGGCAAAGGAATATTTCGGACTTGACAATGTGATGTATGTTTACGGTCCGATGAATGATGAAATGCTCTCTGTTCACAAGGATTGCAAAAAAGTGATTTGTCATCTCGGGCGCAACTGCCGTACGGACGGTGCCGCAATGGATTCCGATGCGGAAGAAGCGGAACTGCTCAGCCGGTTGTCACTGAAATATCCGAATATTGTCGGTGGTGTTGTGGATGATATGACCGGGAATTACGGTTACAACTATTCGCATCGTGAATACAAGGCAATTCATGATAATCTGCGCAAGCATAATCCGAATCTGGAACTTTACGGCGTTGTTTACTCCTGGGAGATGGACCAGAAGAAAGAACTGCAGATTGTTTCCGACTGCATAGACCACGTTATTTTGTGGTTCTGGAGCAAGCTGGATCTGACGGATATGGATCTTGCCGTGGAACAATGCCGCAGTCTTCAGCATTAGCA
>CALCCZ010000058.1 GCA_937900075.1 uncultured Lentisphaeria bacterium | reverse complement strand
TAACGCTTGCGCTCGTAGTTCCTTGGCAAATATATATCCTGCATCAATTTCCGGAAGTTGCCCGCCAATATCAGACAGGCTTCCTCGCCGTGTCCGGATGAACCGCAAAGCAGGAAATTTTTCGGATTGTGCATAAAATGAAGTTCCTGCAGCGGAAATCCTTTCGGCATCGCAACCGTACTGAGAGCCCGCAAATCGCCTGTCTTGTAAATCTCGATCTGATTTCCTGTCCCATCTCCGGGCGCAAATGCAAATTCTTTTCCGGACATGGAAACCGCCAGCGCACAATTGGGCGCGGACGCAGGAATCGTTGAAATTTCCGCAGACAGATCTCCGGACTTCAGAACGATGAGTTCCGGCTTGGATGAATGACTCAAAATGAGATGCCCGTTAGCATCTGCAACAAATCCGGATAAACCGGAATCATCCTCTACATGAACAAAACCTTTTTCCGAACCGTCCGACAAATCAAAAACTGCCACCCCGTAAGGCTGTTTCATTTCTTTCTGTTTCCGGCACAATGCAGCGATCTGGGCCGTACCGGGTATCCATTCAAAGCGGATAACATTGCGTTTCGGAATGTCCACTATCTTGATAACGGTCCAGGTATTGGTACTCATCAGAACGATGCGCGAACCAAAAGGCCCGGAAACACTGCCTGTCGTCTCAACAAAAGCAATCACACTTCTGTCAGAACTCAACTTCGCATCCGGAATACGAACCGTAGAGATTTCCCCCGAAACCGTCATCGGTTGCCACAGAATAACACCCTTCCCCTGACCTTCCGACAAAAGAGCACCTGTCGTTCCCGATTTCAAAGCGGTCCGGACTTCCCAGGTCGAACGCCGGTTCTTTTCTATCTTGGGCAACGCATCCGGAGTATCAATTTTCTGAACATTACTGTCATTCACTTCCACGGTAGCGGTCCGCTTTTCTTTCTCAACTGCCGTTTCCACTGCGCCGAACATGGGTACTTTCACGGGAGCATCGGACTGCTCGGGAACCTCGGATTCCCCCCCGGAATCTTCTTCCGGACGCGGAACTTCAGTTTGTTTCACAGATGACGCACCTGAAGATGTCTTTTTCTCCGTCTGCTCGACCCGGGAACCTGAAATTTTCAATACAACAGCCCCGAAAAGAACAACCAGCACAAGTACCGCCGTCAAAAAAATTCTGCGTTTGCCGGGATTTTCCCAAATTTGCTTGAATGACATTTCACTGTTCTCCTGTTCTGTATTGATTCAACCGGAAAACGTTCCCGGAAAGGTACGCTCTCCCAATCGGTTTCCAGTCCGTCTTTATTTCCCGCGACAGCAGGGACAATCCTTGCAGCCGGTGGGATCTTCTCCATCGAAACAGTAGGTACAAACTTTTTCTTTCGGCAGTCCGATTGCCTTAACCAGCTTTTCGATACTCTGATACTTCAATGTGGTCAATCCGAGACTCTTCCGGATCTCGTTTTCCATCCGTTTATAACGTTCTGTTCCGTTCGTCGTATATTCCTTCAAAGCAGCCTGGTCAGGCTCGCCGCCTTCCAGTGCATTGATAACACGGCGCGCTGCCAAATCCAGCGTAGCCTTGGAACGGGAAAAATTCAGGAAAAGACACGGGAATGCAAGTGGAGGTGATGCGGAACGCATGTGGACTTCCACCGCACCGCGATCATAAAGCCGCCGTGCAATATCTTTGAACTGATTTCCGCGCACAATGGAATCATCGCAGAACAAAAGTCTCTTCCCGGAAATCTGCTGGTCAACGGGAATCAGCTTCATCTTGGCAACCAAACGGCGCATCGTCTGATTCTGCGGCATAAAACTCCGGGGCCAGGTCGGCGTATATTTGACCAACGCACGCATGTAAGGCTTGTCTGACGCATTGGCATATCCAATAGCATGCGCAACACCTGAATCCGGAATACCGCAGACGGAGTCAATTTCCACATCATCACTCTCCGCTATCAATGCACCGTTCCGGTAACGCACAGTTTCCGTGTTCTGCCCCTCGTATGTGGAGGAAGGATATCCAAAATACACCCAGAAAAAGGAACATATCTGCATCTTGTCCCCGGGTTTCTTCTTCTGAAATATGCCATCCTGTGTAATCTGAACAATCTCACCAGGCCCAAGTTCACGTTCCAGTTCATAATCCAAATTCGGAAGCGCGGTGGATTCCATCGCCACACAATAGGCATGATTCTTATGTCCGAGAACAACCGGAGTTCTTCCATAACGGTCGCGCGCCGCATATATCGTCCCGCCTAACATAACTAGAATCGAACAGGATCCAATTATCTGTTCCTGCGCAAAGGCTATTCCCTCCTCTATCGATGATTTCTGGTTGATGAGTGAAGCGGTTACCTCGGTCGGATTGAACTCCCCTGAACTCAGTTCCGAAAAATGAAGATGATGCTCCTCTATACCATGACGCGCCAATTCTTCCAGATTGTTGATCTTGCCAACCGTAACAATGGCATACGTCCCCAAGCGGGATCCAATCACAAGCGGCTGATCTTCCAGATCACTGATAACACCAATACCGCATACTCCGTTCATCTTTTCAACGTCACCGTCAAATTTGGAACGGAACTGTGAATTGGTTATGTCATGGATAAAACGCACAACCCCGCCGTTCTCATTCGTTACAGCAAGCCCGCCGCGCTTTGTCCCCAAATGGGAATAATAATCTGTCCCGTAAAAAAGATCTGTCACACAGTCTTCGTGCGAAACGACTCCGAAAAAACCACCCATAAAACACCGCCTGTATCTTGTATGCTTCCGAAAAAATCAACGAATTTCTACCAGGAACAGCATCCTGTCCCGAATAATATAGCACACCACAGGAAAAATGTAAAGTAAGACAACAAAAAATGCTGAAAACTTTCACGATTACACGTAATCAATACCCCCAAAGGGGCGGCCCGAACCCTTCATGGGGGAAGACGCCACTGGCGGCGCGTCCCCATGCACAACGTTTGCATCAGGTCAATTCT
>CALCCZ010000057.1 GCA_937900075.1 uncultured Lentisphaeria bacterium | reverse complement strand
AAAAGGAAGTCGGTGATATTGATATTCTGGTCAACACAACACCTTGCAAACGTTTGGATCCGGAATCTCCCCTTCCCTCACCGCTTCCGGACAAAGCTGCACACTATACACAAGCTGAAATTTTTCCCGGTGTTCTTCATGACGGGTGGAATGTGATCGAAATATTCAATCATTCTCCGAATACTCTCTATCTTTCCGATTTTGTTTGGATGGAAATTGATGTTTTTTAAAAAAACAAATCCATTTTTGGATTTTCTTGCAAGTCAAAATCCAAAAACACTTGACAAAGGCGTTTCGAGTGTTATAGTAACATCAGGGTGTTTGCACCTTGAGTTTATCGTTGATAAAAAAAACTGAAAGAACAAGACAACTTGAATCTTGATGTTTTGTTTCATACGTGAACTCGATTTGTATTCAGCACTGTCGTCTTTCACAGGAAGTCAGTTTCGCAATATAACAGGCAACTAACGTTGAGGTAAGTAACAAGTATGTGTTGCACAAAATTATCGGAAGCGGCGAAAGCCAAGTTTGCAGAACTCGATGCTTTTATCGATGGCCTTGGTATCGTACGCAGTGATGAGCGCAGACGCGGAAACCTGATTCAGGTTCTCCACAAAGCCCAGGACATTTTCGGCTATCTGCCGCGTGAAGTTCAAGTTCACGTCGCAGATAAACTCTTCCTCACGGAAGCTCAGGTTTCCGGCGTGGTGAGTTTCTACAACTATTTCACCACCAAACCCAAAGGAAAGTACTGTATCAACGTGTGTCTCGGTACGGCTTGCTACGTCAAAGGCTCCGAAAAAGTTCTCGCTGAAATCGAACGCGTTTTAGGCATCAAAGCCGATGCAGATCCGACTCCGGACGGTCTTTTTTCTATCTCCGCACTGCGTTGCGTCGGAGCTTGCGGCCTCGCCCCCGTAATGATGGTGAATGGCAAAGTTTACGGGAAAATGACCCCTGCTGCCGCTGTGAAAGTTATTGAGGAATACAAGGCGAAAGGCTGATATACGATGGAAAAAATTACTTCTCAGGATATGCTGCTGGAAATTTACAACAGTTGCAAAGAAAAATTGGTTCTCCGTTCTACTGAAGAACACAATATCAACTCCCCCAAAAAGCAAATTCTCTGCTGTGGCGGTACTGGTTGCCATGCTTCCAATTCGCAGGAAACTATCCAGAATCTGCGCAACCTTCTGAAAGAACACGGCCTCGAAAATGACGTCGAAGTCATCCAAACCGGATGCTTCGGTTTCTGCGCTCAGGGTCCGATTGTTAAGGTTATGCCCGACAATGTTTTCTACGTACAGGTTAAACCGGAAGACGCAAAAGAAATCGTTGAAAAGCACATCATCGGAAAAGAATTGGTTGAAAGACTTCTGTTTATCGAACCGCTTCTGCAGGAAAGAATTCACGATTATGCAAAAATGTCTTTCTATGCCAAGCAGAAACGTATTGCTCTCCGTAACTGCGGCCTGCTGAATCCGGAAGATATTACGGAATACATCGCTGCAAAAGGCTATCAGGCTCTCGCAAAAGCCCTCTTCTCCATGACTCCGGAACAAGTCGTTCAGGAAGTTCTTAACTCCGGTATCTGCGGCCGTGGCGGTGCTGGTTTCCCCACCGGAATGAAATGGAAAATCGCTGCCGGCGTAAAAGCCGATGAGAAATACATCGTTTGCAACGCTGACGAAGGCGACCCGGGCGCGTTTATGGACCGTTCCATCATGGAAGGTGACCCAAACAGTATCATTGAAGCTATGGCAATCGGTGCATACGCTATCGGAGCACAGAACGGTCTCGTCTATATCCGCGCGGAATATCCGCTGGCTGTCAATCGTCTGCAGATTGCAATCAATGAAGCTCGCGAAATGGGATTGCTTGGTAAGAATATCATGGGCTCCAATTTCTCGTTTGATATTACCATTAAGCTGGGTGCCGGAGCATTCGTTTGCGGTGAAGAAACGGCTCTTATCCACTCCATGGAAGGCATGCGCGGCGAACCTACCACAAAACCGCCCTTCCCCGCAAACATCGGCGGCGGTTACTGGGGATGCTCCACAAACGTCAACAATGTGGAAACATACGCTTCTATTCCGGTCATTCTCCTGAATGGTGCCACATGGTACAGCAAAATCGGAAACTGGGATCCTGAACTGGACGCCAATGGCAATTTCGTAAAAACCAGAAGCGGAAATGCAGGAACTAAGGTATTCGCCCTCGCCGGTCAGATCAACAACGTCGGTCTGGTCGAAGTTCCCATGGGCACCACGCTGCGCGAGCTGATCTATGACATCGGCGGCGGCATCCCGAACGGCAAGAAGTTCAAGGCCATTCAGACCGGCGGACCTTCCGGCGGCTGCATCACAAAAGAAAACCTGGATACTCCTATCGACTACGGTAACCTCGCAAAAATCGGCTCCATGATGGGATCCGGCGGCATGATCGTTCTGTCTGACAAGGACTGCATGCCGGCTATGGCAAAATTCTACCTCGACTTTACCAAGGATGAATCCTGCGGAAAATGCACCCCGTGCCGTATCGGTACGCGTCGTATGCTTGAAATGCTCGAAAAAGTCTGCGATGGAACGGCTACTGAAGAAACTTTGGTCGAATTGGAAGACTTGGCAAATACCATCAAGGATACCGCCCTGTGTGGTTTAGGACAAACCGCCCCGAATCCCATCCTGAGTACACTGCGTTATTTCAAAGACGAATATATCGCCCATGTCCGCGATAAAAAATGTCCTGCCGGAACATGTCAGAAGCTCTTCAAATTGAAAATCACCGATGCCTGCAAGGGTTGCACAAAATGCAAACGCAACTGTCCTGTCGGAGCCATTTCCGGTGAAGTCAAGAAACAACATGTCATTGACCAGAGCAAGTGCATCAAGTGCGGCGCATGTATCGATGGCTGCCCCTTCAAAGCAATCGTCAAGGAGTGATAACTATGAGTGAAGTAACGATTACAATCAATGGAAAACAAGTTTCCGTTCCCGCCGGCTCCACAATTTTGGAAGCCGCTCAGAAACTCAATATCAATATTCCGACTTTGTGCTACTGCAAAGAGTTGGGTTGCGGTGTCTCCAACAAACCGGCATCCTGCCGTATTTGCTTAGTGGAAGCAACCGGAATCCGCGGGCCCCGCAAAATTCTTGCTCCCGCCTGCGCCACTCCCATCAGTCGTGATGGTATGGAAGTCTGGACAAACTCTGCAAGAGCCTTGAAAGCGCGTAGAACGGTTCTGGAACTCCTTCTGTCCGATCACCCGAAAGATTGCCTGACCTGCCCCAAGAATCAGGATTGCGAACTGCAGAAACTCGCTGCAGAGTTCGGAATCAGCGAAATCGCCTTCAAAGGTGAAAAAAACAAGATTCCCGTTGACAACTCCAGTGAAGCTATCATGCGCGACCTTTCCAAGTGCATTATGTGCCGTCGCTGTGAAACCGTCTGCAACAAGGTTCAGACGGTCGGTGCCCTTACCGGATATGGCCGCGGATTTAAAGCCAAAGTCGGTACTGCAAGCATGATTCCTCTGGCAAATACCTCCTGTACTTTCTGCGGTCAGTGCGTCAACGCCTGCCCCGTAGGTGCCATTACCGGTATCAGCTATGTCAAGAAAGTCTGGTCCGCAATTAACGATCCGAGTAAGACAGTCATCGTTCAGACTGCACCCGCAGTTCGTGTCGCCATTGGCCAGGAATTCGGTTTCAAACCCGGTCAACCTGTCACAAAGAAACTCGTAGCAGGTTTGCGCGCTTTGGGTTTTGACAAAGTATTCGACACCAACTTCTCCGCCGACCTTACCATTATGGAAGAAGGCCATGAAATCGTTGAACGTGTCAAATCCGGCAAGAATCTGCCGATTCTGACCAGCTGCTGCCCGGGTTGGATTAACTTTATCGAACATCATTTCCCGGATTTGTTGCATATTCCGTCCAGTTGCAAATCGCCCCAGCAAATGTTCGGCGCTATTGCAAAATCTTTCTACGCTGAAAAAATCGGCGTTAAGCCCGAAGATTTGATTGTTGTCTCCGTAATGCCTTGCCAGGCTAAAAAATACGAAGCTGCAAGACCGGAATTTGCTCCGAACGGAGTCCGCGATGTTGACTATGTCGTAACGACCCGTGAATTGTGCAGAATGTTCCGCGAAGCCGGTATCAATCTGGCAAATATGTCGGATGACGAATATGACAGTCCTCTGGGACAATCTTCCGGTGCTGCCGACATCTTCGGCGTAACTGGCGGTGTTCTCGAAGCAGCCTGCCGTTCCGTTTACTACTTCATCAATGGTAAAAATCTGGATGGCGATGCCATTAACTTCCGTGCCGTTCGCGGCTTGAGCGGTGTAAAAGAAGCTAAAGTGGAACTCGCTCCCGGCTTGTCCATCAACGTCGCAGTCGCCTCCGGACTGGGCAATGCAAGGAAAGTGCTGGAAGCCGTTCGTCAGGATCCCAATCGTTTCCAGGCTGTTGAAATTATGGCTTGCCCCGGCGGCTGTATCAATGGCGGCGGTCAGCCGTTCATTCATGGCGACACAGATCTGCTTGAACAGCGTATGAAGGGCTTGTACTCTGAAGACGAACAGAAATCGCTCCGTCTTTCCCATGAGAATACGGATATTAAAGCACTTTATGAGCAATTCTTAGGCGAACCCGGCAGTGAAAAAGCACATCATCTGCTCCACACTGTTTATCACTCCAAGTAATTCTCAAAAGTTCAGCTTATGTTTTCGTCAAGGGCTTCCGTGATACCATCACGGAAGCCCTTTTTGCGACAGCCGGTCAGTGATTAATGATAGAGAAGTGAATAACGCCAAATATTCCTTGTCCCTAACCACTATCCTCTATCCTCTAAACCTATAAATCCTATAGGTCCTATTTTTCCATCCCGCTTGCACAATCGCGAAATTGCCACAGCATATTCAACGCCACCATTCCATCCCGCTTGCACAATCGCGAAATTGCCACGGCACGTTCCACCCATAGCCCCAAAGGGGCGGCACGATAATAGCCAGGGGTGGAGCCGCCGAAGGTGGCGCAACCCCTGGGACAAAATAAAACAACCAATTGAGCCCCAACGGGGCGGACCGAACCACTCATGGGGGAAACCGCCGCAGGCGGTGCATCCCCATGCGCAACGTTCGCATAAGGTCATCCATCCATCCCCCCAGCACAATCACGAATATCTCCCGGCTTGTTCCACCAATCACTATCCACTATCCACTATCCACTATTTGTGAATCAAAAATCCATCTTTTTTAGCTGTTCTCTCTTGATTTTTCACAGTTCATACTGTAAAATATGTTTGTTGCTCAGACAGAAGTCTCAAAAATATCCCTGTCAAGTAAATTTTGAATATTCAAAATGAAAACAAAATTTATAACGGGACTTTTGAGACTGGCGTCTTCTCATAAAACAACACTTATCAATATGGAGAAAAACAAATGAGTGTAAAAATGATTTTAGCAAGTTCCTTGCTGAAAGTATTCCCCAATCAGGATTTCAACTCTTATACACCGTTTACATCGGCAACGGCATTGAAAGGAGAGCGTTTCGCCTTCCAGTGCGCCTATCGTTTCAGCGAGGGATGGGGCGGAATGATTCAGGCGGCCGCAGAATCCCCCCTGATGGATCACATTACCCTGAAACGTTGCGAAGTTGTTCCTGTAAAACATGTGTCGTATGTTTTTGATGACGACCTTGTCGGCAGAGAACCGGGGCTTTATCCCGATATCCTTCTTGACTGCAACACAGAATTCCGACTGGCTGCAAATCAATGGCGAACAATTTGGGTAACGATCGATATCCCCGCAGATTGCAAACCCGGCATCTATCCGATTAAAGTCAAAGTTTTTATGTCAGCAAATCCTGAATCGTTTGCAGAACAGACCTTCTCACTGGAAGTTTTAGACGCAGAATTACCTCCGCAGGAACTGATTGTCACTCACTGGTTCCATGCCGATTGTATTGCAAAACAATATAATGTTTCCGTTTTCTCCGAACAGCACTGGGCTTTGCTGGAAAACTATTTCAAAAGTTTTACTCAACACGGAAGCAATATGCTGCTGACTCCTGTGTTCACTCCGCCATTGGATACCGCCGTCGGCAGCGAACGTCCAACAACGCAGCTTGTCAAAGTATTTGTTGAAAACGGAAAGTATTCCTTTGATTTTTCCAGACTTGAAAGATGGATTAATCTCGCCGAAAAATGCGGCGTAAAGTATTTCGAAATCTCACATTTGTTCACTCAGTGGGGCGCAAAATTCTCTCCCAAGGTAGTAGCGGATGTCAATGGCGAAGAAAAACGGATATTCGGGTGGGATACCGCTTCCGATTCCAAAGAATATACGGAATTCCTGGATGCATTCCTTCCGGAACTGGTCAGTTTCCTGAACGATAGAAAAATGCAGGACCGCGTTTATTTCCATTGCTCGGATGAACCCGGACAGGATGCATTGGAAATGTATTCCAAAGCGGTTGCCATTCTGCGGAAACATGTCGCCGGATATAAAATCTGCGATGCGCTGTCTAATGTCGAGTTCTATAAAAATGGTTTGGTTTCCACTCCGATTCCGGCTGAAAACCATATTGAACCTTTTGTCGAAGCTGGCGTCAATCCGCTGTGGACATATTATTGCTGCGGACAGGTTGAAAAAGTCAGCAATCGTTTCCTGCACATGACAAGTTCTCGAAATCGTGTCCTCGGCTCCCTGTTCTATCGCTATAATATCGCCGGATTCCTCCAGTGGGGCTTCAATTTCTGGTACACGGTTCTTTCCAGAGAACCAATTGATGTTTATGCGGACACCAGTTCCGATTACGCATTCCCTCCCGGAGATGCTTTTATGGTTTATCCGGGCAAAGATGGAAAACCTGTTGAATCTATCCATCATGAAGTCTTTACAGAAGGCATTCAGGATTTACGGGCTTTGAAATTGCTGGAAACTTTCATCGGCAGAGACAAAATTGTCGCCATGCTCGATGAACTGTCACCCGATGGCAAAATGACCATGATGGAATATCCGCGCGGCGAATATGCAATTTTATCGCTTCGTGCTAAAGTTAACGAATTGATTCGCAAGAACTCGGTCTCTAAAAACTGATTCCATTCACTTTTTGCTGAAAATGCACAAAAATCCGGGAATACAAACGTGTTCCCGGATTTTTTGTGCTTGATTACTCTCAAAAAGATACGGATTCATCCACTCAGCCCCAATATTTCATAAATATAATCAAAAAGGAACCGGGTATTTCCTTGTATTTCTTTTTTTTTATGCTATTTTCATTTTTAATGGAATGGAATTTTCCCGTGGAAAATTATCGTTATCGTCACAATAACAACGAATAGTCGAAAGGTACCACTGAAATGAAAAAATTAATCCTTGCCTCACTTGCAATCTTAGTCGGTTTTACTCTGTATTCCGCCGACCGTATCGAAGATGTTTACGATTTGTTCAATCCCGGTACTGTCGGAGCTGTAAGTTTTGGTATTGACGGAGAATGCAGCGGTCAGCGTGTTTCTTTGTTCTACGGAAAAAATCCTTTAGCCGTGGATGAAGACGGGAAGCCCGTAAAACGCGATGAGAAAGGCAATCTTCTCTTAGGCGAAGATGGAAAACCTTTAGTTCAGCCCCGCGACATGCCCGATCCGCATCCGAATGTCATAACCAGATATTGCGCAATGCAGAATCAGGGCGGCGAAGACAATCGCGCATTCCACATGGGCGGTTCCTGCGGCATCTCCAGAACAAAATGGACGAAGATTATTATCACCTTTGTCCCGAGATTGGATGGTAAAGTGCGTTTTTCTGTCGGTGGAAATTACGGCGGAAGAAACTTCAATCGCGAAACAAAAGAATATTACAAATATCCCAACTACGGGTTCGTGCGTTACGCAAAATTTTCAATCAAAAACTCGAAGTTCAATGACCCGCTGATTTCCAAATGGTCAAACTGGGGTATTCCCATGTCTAATTATTACCCGCAGGTATTTAAAGACAAAATCAAAATCACATACACTAACGAAAAACTGGAAGAAGCACCCTTCACTAAGGCTTTGCGCTCCACTTGCGGTTTGTCTCAAATTATTCCGGTCAAGAAAAACAAAGAAGTTACGATCTCTTTCTACGTTCGTGCCGACGATTGTTTCTCAGCTAAATTCTAAGTGTAACATAAACTTAAGGAGATTTTAATATGAGTAAATTTTCAAAATCGTTTCTGTTTGTTCTCTTCTCTTGCATCGCTGCCCTGCCTGTTTTCGCTGAAGAAGATTCCATTGACTCCGTCTATGATTTCTTCCAACCTTCGGGTGACACAAAAACCATTTGGATTTATGTAAGCGGCGAATTACCAAACGGCCGTGTTTCCATGAAATATGGAACAAAGCCCATCATGCCTTCGGAAGAAGGAATTGAGATCGAATACAAAGCATTGAATTTCTACGGTGGCGAGGATAGTCGTGCATTCAATCTCGGCGGCTGGACAAACATCAAACGCGGCACATGGAAGAAAATATACATCAGTTTTATTCCGCGCTTAACAGGAAAAGTCAGAATTGGAATTCATCCCGCTTATGGTGGAAAGCGGCAGTTCATGAAGTACTCAGACCTTCGTTTTGTTAATCTTGCAAAAGCCGCTTTTTGACAAGCCTTTGAAAACAACCTGGAATGTCAGCCCGCTGCAAGACAAAGGTTGGGAGAAAAAACTCAAACCCGTCCTGAATGCAAAAGATTCTACTGCACCCGGGGGCAAATCCCTCCGCACAGCCCGCGATCTTTCACAAATTGTTGACGTCGTAAAAGAACAGGAAGTTGTCTTTTCTTTCTACATAAAAGCAGATGATATGTTCGAATGCAAAATGCGTTACGAACAATAAGTTCCGCTTTTTCAAAAAATCAACAGCCTGTCAAGGGTTTGGCTATGAACCGACCTTTGACAGGTTTTTCTTTTTTGGGAATCGTCCAGTGACTTTTTGCACATATCTCCCCTCTATCCACTATCCACTAAATATATAAGTCCTATAGGTCCTATATTTATTTTTGCCGGAAAACTTCCGGCATTTTTCCATGCCTACTATCCCCCACACAGCCCCGCACAATCTCGAATACCTATGGCACATTTCCCTCCCCCCCCTATCCACACCGCCTTGCACAATCACGAATAACTCCCGGCATTTCCCATGCCTACTATCCACTATCCACTACCCCCCTATCCACTGACCGATTACCCAATTCTGCTGAAAAAATCTCCTTTTTTTTGAATTTTCGCTTGACTTTTTCCCTTTTTAGGCTAAATTATCTCTAAAGCAAATTACTTTGCGCCCATAGCTCAGTCGGTA
>CALCCZ010000056.1 GCA_937900075.1 uncultured Lentisphaeria bacterium | reverse complement strand
CTGCCGTTTTATTCGTAAAATCCAGAAAATCACTCATTGTGTTTTATCCTTTCTCTGAAGTATTTGATTCTTCGTCTTTCTGTACCTTCTTTACAATTATGCTTTCTGCAAGAACTGCCGGTATCATTACCTGCCGTTCCTCCACAAGCAAAATACAATAATTATCCGCATCTTTTTCTAAAAGCCGCACAACAGCTCCAGTTTTCAGTGATGTGACCTGCGTCAAAAGCGGATTTTCGCTAAAAGATGTTATCACTGCAGTCTCTCCGAAATTCAACTCAAAAACGTTTCGATGCTCATTTTCTTTCCGTTGTTCAACACATTTGAGCGCTTCAGAAAGGTGGTTTTTCAAGTTTTGGTCGTCATTTCCCTTCCCGATTACGTCAGTGAAAGCCTGTATGCAAGTAATCGTATCTTCATCCACAATATGCTCAATCCTGCAAGCCATTTCTGTTGCCTTTGATGTCGGCAATGCCAGCGTCTCGGAAAAAAATCGCAAAAGTGTATTATGCCGACGCATAACAGCTTCCGCTATTTTTTCGCCATCCTCTGTCAGACATACCGGAAAATGAGTACTGTAGTGAATCAGTCCCATTTGAGCAAGCTGGCGCAATGCACTTGTCACGGAAGGCATTTTTACACCAAGATGCTCCGCGATTTCTTTTGTATGGGCATGACCGTTTTTTTTATTTAAAATCGCAATCGCTTCTATGTAATCTTCCAAACTTTCCGATAGTTGCTTCTGCATACTTGAACCTCAAAAAAAACAGTATCTTTTCCCGGATAATATAATCCGGTCAAACATCCATTTCAAACAGAAAGGGAAAAAAACATGGAATGTCTTAAAAAAATCTCTGAACGATTACCTGCTGAAGTGTAAAACTCATTTACTTCTCAGACGGTAAAAATGATTTACCACCATGTCCTCAAAAATGTCCTCACCATGACTGTTGCATGTTTCATCTATAATGTGATTGCCATGATCCGGACACCATACGACAGCGCGGTTATATTTTTTCCAATACTGTTCCGTACAAAGTACCAGTTGTTCAAAATAAGACACCCCGGTTTCCAAAGAATCAAGAACTTCCCTGGACTGATGTCCAAAACTGTGTGAGAATGAATCAAAGGAGGTATAGTAACAGACAATCAGATCATATTGATCTTCCTCAAGAAGCTTTTGAGTTAGCAGAAAAGCTTTTTCATCGGTCCTCGTTGAATAGTAATCTATATTCCTTTTGCGGAAAATACAGTCAATACTGCAACCGTTTATACTTACAATGGCTACATTTTTTCCGGCTTTCGCAAAAACATCAAAAAGAGTCTCTGTCTCAAGGACCGGTTTTTCATATTTCTGAATACCATGGACTTTGGGAGAGGAACCGGTAAAAATGGATGCGTAACAAACAGGGGTAACACTGGGCATCACGGAGGAAGACGGAATTCTGAAACCGGCAAGTTTTTCAACCCGTTCCAACAACTCAGGGTGCAAACGACGATGAATTTCACCGACCGCATCCGCGGCAAAAATAAGAGTCTTTTCAATTCCGCCTTCTTTTCCGGTTAAATGAAACGAATGATCCACAACGGATGCTACGGGAGTCCCCCCGCATTGTGCCGGGGCAGAAAGTCCATGCAGCGAACATATTGTCGGAGTTAAATCGGCGATTGAATGGCTGACGCCATATTTGTTTTCGTAGTAATGCAGTTCATCGTATGCTGTCGTATTCATTATGTTCCTCTGAATAATTTATTGCAGGAAAAGTTAATTGACGCTGAATGCGCCCCCGCGCCATTCTTTTTCAACCTCTGAAAAAAGCTGTTTGCAGCCTATCGCCTCAAATTCCTCCCGGACATGAGCATATTCCGTATCCAGAATGCCGGCTAAAATCAAATATCCTCCCGGTTTGACCATACTCAAGAGTTTTCTTTTACCGGCAATCAAAGCTGATGAAAGAATATTGGCGGCAACAATGTCATAGCGTCTTTCACATTTGTAATCATCCAATGATGCAACATCAAACACTATATCTTGCGCACTGAGACCATTGATTTCTGCATTTTCCTTCGCAACCGGAATCGTATCCGGATCGATGTCAAATGCGGCAACCGGTGCACATCCCAATTTAACTGCTGCGACCGCAAGAATCCCGGAACCCGTCCCGGCATCCAGAAAAGACAACTTTTCTGCTTGATTCAAAGACATCTTTTTTTCGGTAAATTTATCAATCGCCGCAAGGCAAAACTTTGTTGTGGCGTGCTGTCCGGTTCCAAAACTCATCCCCGGATCCAAAGTCAAAACAACTTGCCCGGGAAGCGGAGATAATTTCTCCCAGGAGGGTTTAATGGCAAGACGTTCAGAAATCACAATCGGTTTGAAGTGAATCTTCCAGGACTCTGCCCAATCCTCTTTTTTCAAGGAAAAAGATTTCAATTCAGAAATTTTAATGCCGTATTGTTCCCATTGGGAAATTTCCTGCTCCAGAAAAGTGAATGCCTGCTGGGATTCGGATTGCGTTTGAAAGTACAACGTATGATGAATCACTTTGCTTTCCTCATCACGCCATGTACTTAAATTCTCATAAAGCGCAGATAAAACTTCTACTCCTGCCCCCTCGGTTTCAGATTCATCCCGCAGACTGATGCAATAAAGCATTTCCTCTGGTTTCATAGTATTTTCCTTTCCTAAAAAATCGCAACAAACACCAAACCTGTGAATATCAGGGCAATGCCGACAAATTTCGGCAGCGTCTTTTGTTCTTTCAAAATCATAATGCCCAAAGTTGCCCCGATCGGGATCCCCAACTGACGGAAAGCAACAACATAACTGACATTATCCGTAAGCTGCATGGCGGAGAGAACCAGCATATAGGCACCCGTACAAAGCACGGATGCAATAATCGGATAATGAACTCCATACCCCCGAATCGTTGATAAAATATTGCCCCGTTCATTTTTGCTGAACAGAATACGGGGAATCAACCACAAAGCAATCATACTGTTCTCAAGCGTGATGAAAAACAGGGACGTCTTAAAATTCCCCTGAATTGCCCCTTCCGATTCTATTAAACGAAGTCCTTCTTTATCCGTAATCCCGTAAGTGGTAATAAAAAAGGCTGTAATCAAAACGATTATGAACCCTTTATTTTTGTAATTCTTCAAACAAAAAATTTCAGAGAATTTTTGCTGAGGCAGAATCATGCAGCCGAAAAACATCAGAACCATTCCGAAAATGGCTAACGGATGCGGTGTCTTTCCAAACGCAAACAGAAAAGTTATCAACGGAGCAAAACAGGAATAGAACGTGTCAACGGATAAGTAACAGAAATCTCACTGATACTGTATGCCTTCGCAAGAAAAATGTAGTAACCCGCCTGAAGAAAACCGGTTAAAACAAATATTCCCCACAGTACGGGTGATATGTGTTTCAACGTGTCGGGATAAAAAATAAGAAGCGGAATCCCGGTAAGCAATACGGATACGACTGTCAACAGAAAGAAAAAAGCGGAAGACGGGGCCTTTGCCTTACATATCAAATTCCACGAAGAATGGGCTAAAGCGGAAATCGTTACCAGTATAATTGCTAATAAAAGCATTTTTTACTTCTCCCAGCAAGAAGCCGTATAAGCGGGAACAGTTCCTTTTCTCATCTTAAGCAAATCTTTTGCCTGTGGCTCATCCCCTGCAAGATAGCGTAATAAAATCTCGCCTTCAACACGACAAAGTTCATCATGATTCGGGAAATATTCCCGCAATAGAAAATAGGTATATTTGCAAAGTCTGTACGGACCCGCCACAATCGGATGTTCGCCTGGAAGCGCATGAACGGCAATACTGCGATCGGAACGAATGGCCTCGGCAATTGCATCAAAAGTGAGTTGTTCCGAAAAGACTATGGTGTAGTACCAGGAAAAAAGGGACCCGTTACAGGTATGAGCATCACTTACACCGGCTACTGGAATTTTCTTTCCGGTAACGCGTTCCTGTTCATACCGCGCCAGGGAAAGCATATTCGACTCCACTTCGTTCTTTCCATACCCGCCGAAAACTTCCAATACATCAAAACGATTGCGTTCCATAAGCAAATCAATCGTCTTTTCGCCAATGTAGTTATGATGACACGGACGCCAATACGGATGACAGAACATGGCAATACCGCCCGCAGCACGGATTTTGTCAAAAGCCCACTCGGAAACAGTTACTTGTTTTCTTGTTAATTCGTTAAGATTTTCCGGCAGTCCCATATTCTCTGAATACTGATCAATTTCACGGGTGAACTCATCCTTCACCTTCCCTTCCCCATCCTTGGCCAGATCATTAATGCTGAAATTCCCTCCAAAATGAATAATGTGAACCGGGTTTTCCGGCAAATGAACCTCTTCACCGGGACAGGAAAGCATATCCAGGTCAAACGGTTTCAGAAATTCCATAGCCTGCAATGATGGAGCATAACGGCCATGGTCGGTAAGTGCCATGAAATCATCACCGATTTTACGGCAGGAGGCTGCTACATATTCCGGTGATTGTCTGCCGTCCGATTTAAAACTGTGCATGTGAAAATCACCTTTGAAAGGACGGAAACGGAACAAATCTTCATCAACAGCATAGACGGAAAAACTGCAAAGTTCACGGAACTCTTCTGTACCCTGAATTTTCTCCTGAAGCAAAATCACATACTCATCTTCAGTGGGAAAGTTTACATCAACTGTCAAATCCCCGTTTTCGCAAAGACAAAACGGAAAAGTTTCTTTTCTCAGCCAGTTGGCCCAACCTGGTTCTACTTCACAGTCAACAGCAAAAAAACGCACAGTGGTCACTTGGGACAGCAGCCTTTTTGCATGTTCCTGTTTCGGATGAATCGTAACTTTTTTTGTTTCCGGTGAAGTCCGGAAAACAAGAGGTGTAACAGAAAAATCAACAGTTGACATTTGACAAACTCCTTAAAAATTCAATAAGAAAAGATATTCTTTTGACATAACATGCGTGATAGAATTTTCAATTTTCTGCCAATCTGAATCAGACTAAAAAATCCAGAATTTTCCGGGCAACATTCCCGGAGGTAAAACCGAATTTTTCCGCCAGCACCTTGTAAGGCGCGGATGCTCCGAAATGGTCAATTCCAATATTTAACCCGCTGTCTGTAGTAATTCTTTCCCACCCGAAAGTGGAGGCAGCCTCCAGAGAAACACGTTTCCGGCAGGCTTGAGGCAGTATCTTTTCACGATATTCCGCATCCTGCTGAAGGAAAAGCGTCATGGATGGCATCGAAACAACTCTGATTTTTTTACCTTCCGACCGTAAAAGATCCGCCGTCTCCAACGCTAACGAAACTTCTGAACCGGAGGCAATCAGGATACACTCAAAATCTTTATCGTCGGAAACAATATAGCCTCCGCGACTCACATCAGCAATCATAGCGGTTGATTCGGGAAGCGGATTAACATTTTGACGTGTCAGCAGCAACACAGTCGGCTTCCGGGAACGTAAAGCGTATGCCCAACTCAATGCGGTCTCTTGCGCATCCGCCGGTCTGAATACGTTCAGATTGGGAATCGTTCTCAACATCGGCAACTGTTCAATCGGTTGATGCGTCGGACCATCTTCACCTACATAGAACGAATCATGCGACAGAATTATAATCACAGGTAAGTTCATAAGAGCGGCAAGACGTATCCCCGGTTTCATATAATCGGAAAAAACAAAAAATGTCGCACAATAAGGAAGAGCGGTTCCAAACAGCGCCATTCCGTTCGCTATCATGGACATGGCAAGTTCCCGAACACCGAAATGCAGATTCCGACCACATCTGTTCGCAGGGGTAAAATCACTTTCCTCACGAATCAAGGTCTTGTTGGACGGTCCCAAATCTGCACTACCCCCCATAAGAGCAGGCAACAAACTGCTTAATTTTTGCAAAATTGAACCAGATGCAGCCCGGGTTGCAGTCGGTTTC
>CALCCZ010000055.1 GCA_937900075.1 uncultured Lentisphaeria bacterium | reverse complement strand
GCCGCAAAGCGGCTTCCTCCGTGAGTGGTTCGTGCCGCCCCGTTGGGGCTCGGGAGGTTTGGGTTGCCGAAACCAGGGGTTACGCCATGGTGTGTTTCACCCCATGGCTTCACCCCTGGCTATTATCGTGCCGCCCCGTTGGGGCTACGGGTGGAACGTGCCATGGCGTTTTCGTGATTGTGCAAAACGTGATGAAAAAAATAGGACTTATAGAACTTATAGGACTTATTGGTTTTGTAGAACTTACAGGTCTTTCAGGGGTACTTTTGAGAGAGGCGTCCGAGTACAAAAAAACACCGGACCACCATTTTTCCGGCGATCCGGTATGAGTCCTGAAAATTATTTCAGGATTAGGAATCAAAGACTTGAGATTCAGATGTTCTGGTAGTCAGCCCATCTGGGATCGTGTTCGAAGCTCCACTTGTAGGAATCTTTGTATTCCAGTTTTGCAGCGGCTTCTTCGTCGAGAATAACGACTGCATCATCATGGAACTGGAGAGCAGTTGCGGAAATCATGCTGGTGACAGGCCCTTCAATCGTTTTTGCGACGATAGCGGCTTTTTCCGTACCGGTAGCAACGAGGAGGAGTTTTTTTGCTTCGAGAATTGTGCCGACGCCCATGGTGACAGCCATACGGGGCATATCTTCGGGTTTGTCGAACAAGGGTGAGTTCTGTTCGAAAGTTGTTTTTGTGAGAGTGACAGCGCGAGTACGGGAAGCGAAGCTGGAAAGGGGTTCATTGAAACCGATATGACCAGTTCTTCCGATACCGAGGAGCTGCATATCGACGCCGCCGCAAGCATCCATATCGGCTTCATACTTTTCGGCTGCAGCAGCGAGGTCGCCGCCGAAGTCGGCACCGATACCATCGGGCACATGCGTATTGCGTTTGTCGATATTGATTTTATCGAACAGGTGGTAGTTCATGTAGTAGCGGTAGGAATCCTTGTTGGAGCCGTCGAAACCGACATATTCATCCAGGTTGAAGGATTTGCAGAGGGAGAAATCGAGTTCGCCCTTTTTGCACCAGTCGGCGAGGTAGGCATAAAGTTTTTCCATAGTTCTGCCGGTAGCGAGACCGAGAGTATAATCGGGTTTTGCTTTTACCGCATCGGCGATGATTTTTGCTGCGAGTTTGGACGCTTTGTCAGCGTTTGGCATAATAATGACATCCATTTGAATGACTCCTTGGGCTTTTGCCCGGTTGTTGATAGGTTGTGACAGTATTTAATTTAGGTTATAAAATGACTTTGGTGCATCGTAACAGACTGTACGAACGAGGGTGGACGCGGTTTGAGCCGGGATTCTGCCCTGTTCGACCATAGCGCCGACGACATCACAGAGGACACGCCGGAACATTTCGAAGCGGGAAGCATAACTGAGAAGTTTGCGGGAATCGGAAACCATTCCTGCGAAAGCGGAGAGCAGGTCAACGCTGGAAATATATTCCAACTGCCGTTTCATTCCGACAGGCGTATCATTGAACCACCATGCGGAACCGAGTCGGACGGAAGAACCGAAGGCGCGTGAGACAGTAGCCATGGATGCCTGATGACCGGGGTCAAGGCAGTAGAGAGCGACTTTCAATATTCCGTCAAATTTATTGAGGAATTTACAAAGCGGTTTGACGATATTGATTTCGTGGTCGGAAACGTCGCCGCCGGAATCCGCACCGATGGTGTTGTAAAGCGTGTACCGGACATCGCGGACGGCGCCGATATGCATCTGGAACACCCAATTGCGGCTGGCATCCAGCAAAGCGAAGCGTTTCATCAGGAAGGAGCTCCATGCGATTTCATCAGCGGGTGCGGCATCTTTTCCGGAGAGTACTTTTTTAAGGATAGCTTCTGCCTGATATTCCTCAACCGAGCCGTCGTAAGCGAATTCGATACCGTGATCGCTTGCAATCGCGCCGTGTTCTGCGAAATAATCGTGAGACTGTTTCAGTACGTTCAGCAGATCGGAAGTGGAGCGGATATTGGTATTCCAGCGGTTTCCGAGTTTTTTCAGGTATGCGAGGAAGTCGCGGTTGCGTATTTTCATAACTTTGTCCGGCCGCCATGTCGGGCGTATGACAATTCTGCCGAAGGCCTTGTTTGCACGTTCGTGGTTATCGAGGAAATCAGCGGGGTCATCGGTGGAACACATGGTTTCGATATTTTCGCGCCGGATCAGGTTTTGAGGGAGATTTTCTTCTTTTGCGAGAGCCGCGCAACAGCCATCCCAAAGCATTTGTGCATTTTCTTCGCAGAGGAGGATATCCGGGAAACCGAGGAACCGCAGATCGAGATGAATCCATTCGTACACAGGATTTCCCGCGAACATGGGGAAAACTTTAGCCATAGCGAACCATTTTTCATGGTTTGGAACATCGCCGGTAATCAAATCTTCGGGGACACCGCACTTCCGCAGCATTTCCCACACATAATGATCGGTAGCTGCAAACAGTTCCCACGGGTCGGAAAAAGGAGTATTGTCAGCGATTTTTTTCACATCGGCGTGGTTATGCGGATCGACAACGGGGAGTGCTGAAACTTCGCGGAACAATTTTTTAGAGAACTCGTTACCCAGCAGATAATTTTCGTCTAAGAAGCCCATAAAAAAACCTTTCCCGGAGAACCGGAATCAAAATGTTGAAACTTTTTAAATAATATACACGGCATTTACTGAATTTCCACACAAAGATTATGCTTTTCAGAAGAGAATTTGTTGATTTTCACAAAAAAACATGTATATTCCAAGTTCAAAAGGCTTTATTATTGATAAGGAGTTCAAAATTATGGGGCCAGAAATCCGGATTCTTGACAATGCTGTGATCTATGATGGAACCGGTGCGCCTCCTTTCCGCGGATATGTCCAGATGGAAGGCGACCGTATCGTGAAGATCGGACGCGGTTTGTACAGCGGCAAACCCGGGTGCGATGTTTTATCTCTTGACGATAAGGCGGTTTTGCCCGGATTTATCGATACTCATTCCCATTCGGACATATCTTTGATGGCTGCACCGGATGGCCTTGGGAAGATATCTCAGGGGGTGACCACTGAAATCAACGGCAATTGCGGTTTATCGCCGTTTCCGGTTACGGAATTCAATCGCGAGCATTTGCAGAATGTGTGGAAGAATTACGGAATCAAGATAGACTGGAATGATGTTGACGGATATGCCCGGGCATTGGAGCAGTGTTGTCCAGCTGTCAATTCGGCATGTTTATGCGGTCATAACACGCTTCGTGCGGCGGTTCTGGGGTATGAAGATATCCCTGTTACAGACAGGCGTATGTCAGATATGCAGTCTTTGCTCGAAAGAATGCTGTCACAAGGAGCATTGGGTTTTTCCACGGGGTTATTGTATGTGCCAGGAAAGTTTTCCAATCGTGATGAATTGACCGCGCTTGCCGATATTCTGCGCTCTTACGATTGTGTTTATTCCACGCATTTGAGAAATGAAGGTGACAAGCTGGAAGAGGCGCTTCGGGAGGCGGTGTTTTTGGCGGGGGCAGGGTCCCGTCGACTGGAAATCAGTCATCTGAAGACGGCGTTGGAGAGAAATTGGGGGAAACTGCATAATGTTCTGGATATCATAAAGTCTGCGCAGAATGAAGGTATTCGTGTAACCGCGGATCGCTATCCATATACCTACGGACAGACCAATTTGAGTATCATTCTGCCACCTCCGTATGACCGTATGCCCGATTCCGAAATTACGAAGAAATTCCGTTCTGACCCCGCAGCAGCGGAGTCGGCCGCAAAGGAACTTGCCGCTACGGCAAATGGTACCCAATGGGAAAAAATCATTCTGTCGAATGTGCCTTACGATGAACGTTTGTGTGGATTCACTGTAGCAGAAGCGGCCGAAAAACTTTCACTTTCCCCGGCGGCTCTTGTTGTGAAGCTCGTTACCTGCGATTCCAACGGAACGATGGCTGCATTCGGCGGATTGAGTGAAGAAAATATGATGCAAATCATACAGTTGGATTACGTTTCCTGCGGGTCGGATGAAAGTGTCCGTTCTTCAGATTACTCTTTGGGCAGAAGTCATCCGCGCGGATTCGGGGCATTTCCGGAATTTTATCGGTTATGTGTTCAGGCGGGTCAGACTCCGGAGTCTGTTATTTACAGGATGACGGGGATGCCGGCGGAAATTTTCGGGATTTCCCAACGCGGGATACTGAAAGAGGGTGCGTATGCGGATATTGCGGTTCTGGACCTGGATAAATTTGCGGCGAAATCAACGTTTGCCCGTCCGCATGCACTTGCTTCCGGTGTGGAATGTGTTTTTGTGAATGGCAAACTCTCCTACCGGGACGGTGTTTCTTTTGGAAGAAACGGCAGATTTCTGCGGCTGCAAGCGGGAGCCGCGAATCGTCGAAAAGGGTAATACGGTATTACATCCGGGGAAAAGACATTGTTAGCGACATTTCCCCGAATGTTTTCTGGCATGTGTGAATCCATTATAATCATCTCCGTCTGTGTTGGTTATGCAGAAGACGGAGATGTTTTTTGTAAGAAATCACAGGTTCCGCAGTAAAAATTCGGAATCGTCGGCAAGTTTTTCGAGCGTGTTCCGGAGATTCCGGAATGCTGTATCCTGGTCGGGCGCGAAATTCTTCAACGGAGTTTCGTAGAAATTCTTCTTGATTTTTTCGAGTTCTTCATCGAGGCAGGCGGGTTTTCCGGAGAAAGACCGGTCATCGGAATCGAGTTGTGCGAAGAGGGATTTCTTGATTGCGGAAAATTCGGGCAGGATACAACCGGAGAAGAGTTCATAGATAAAGCTCCGGCAATACCAGTGTTCGGCATTTCCTTTAAGGGTGTACTCGAAATTCGGGTTGACGTCAGTCGTTTTTGCGAGTTCCAGCAGGGAATAGTAAAGGGAGAAATCGTGATGAGCTGCGAGGAGATTTGCGAGACCGGAGATGACTTTTCCCAGAGCGTCGATATTGTCTTTCAGTTCCTGAGTGCGACCGGGTCCATCGCCGATATGTTTGCGCCAGGAATCCATCAGGCACTGCTGCATGAATATACCGAAATCAATGATTCGGAGACAAGCGGAACGTGCGAGGTCAAAGACATCGCGGAGAAGCATATCATCCAGGGACTCGAAATCAAGAGCGGCGAGCAAGCGGAACGCGGTAATTGCCCTGCGGATGACCGGCAGCATTTCCCTGTTTTGATATTCGCAGTTTTCGATTTCGTCGCTGCTTTGCTGGTAGAGCATTTTGTACCGAATCGGGTTGAATACGAGACTGGGATAGAGGTCACGCCAGCGTTCATCGGAACGCTGACGCCAGTAATCGGTTTTGATCAGCGGCAGGAGAGTGCGCCAGATTTCTGCGAGGGCATTTCCCTGCGGGGTGGTTCCGCAACGTTTTGCGAGGAATTTTTCCAGGAACAAGTCGATTTTTACGTTTTCCGCTGATGGATTCCATGCGTTAGCGGCGAGATATTCGAGCATAAGCGTATCGGCGTGTGAGTTTTCGGGCCACAGGACCATTCCTTTGCAGAGCGGGTCGGCGGCAGCCTTGGGCAAACGGCGTTCGATCAGGTTGTAATTTCCGCGGATTTCGGTACTGGATTCGAAAGCCTGGAATATTCCGAAGAAGTAGGGGAACTTATTCATTACGCCCCAATTTGCGAAATAGTTGACTTCGTCATAAGTATCGGAAATGTAGTCGAAAATGATAGTATTTTCGGGGTCCAGTTCATTCAGCAGAGCCTGAACCTGATCCGGATTCCAGCGCATGACAAAATCCCAGGTTCCGATGAGGAGCGGGGCATTTGGATAGTGTTGTCTGAGTTTCGCTATAATACGTCTGTAGGCATAAAGTTTCATTTCGTGGTTTTTGCGTTCATCCTGATAGCAATGACGTTCCGCGAGACCGATTGTGTGAAACATTTCGCCGCTTCCATATTCCTTGATATAAGTTTCTGTCAGCTTCCAGTACATATCCAGGTATTTGTCCTGAGTGATATCCCAGACCAGAGCGGTGGGTTCTGCATACCAATTGGATGCCTGCGGCAGGAAATCCGGTTTTACTTTATCCAGAAACGAGTAGGGAGTACGGCTGTACCAGTGTGTCATGGTTCCGCAATCTTCGGGGGAGACCAAACCGAGGAAACGGGCGTAATCCATAATTTTCTTTCGTAATTCGGAACGGTATTGAAGGCTCCAGAAGAGATTTCTGTCATCGTAGGAATGTTGTAATGCTTCCGGTAGAGGTTTTTCCGGATCCGGATAGGGTACGATATCGGGGAAAGCGCGTTGGAACAGGTCATCGATTCCGATTCGGAGCATGAAGAAATCCAGACGTTTTTTGATACACCAGTCGAGTTCTTTTTTCCAATCTTCAAAATTCCAGTGTTCCGCCTGAAAACGTGTCAGACTGCGATGCGCAAAATATCTCAATCCGCGATACTGGAACCGCGGACTTTCCAAAACGTCGATTCCGGTCAGGGGCATCTCGTTTTCCGGACGGCGGGGAATGCGGTCGCCGTCCCAGAAATATGCGCAGTCGGCGAAACGTTCGAAATAGTCATAAACAGCATAGAACAGAGCGCGTCTGCTGCCGTTGGCGAGAAGGAGAATGTTCCGGTTGTTTTCGCGTACGGAAAGGAGCCGGTATTCATCGGACCCGGTGCGGATATTCAAATCCGCGATTGTGCCATCAACGAGGAGGTCATGAACGAAACGGTTGTCGGCATCGGACCCGAGGACAATCATATCGCCCTGTTTTTCCGGTTCAGTGATGGTTTCCGGCATCACATCGGTGATTTTCTGCCATAAATCGGCGAAACGTTGAGCTGCATCTCTGAACAATTCATTGTTTTCCGGTATCAGAATTTTCATTTCTGTAATTCCTTTGTTTTTCGGGATGGTGCCTGCTATTGTGTTTATGTTGCCGGCAGGAAATATCCACGGAGTTTTACAAATTTTAACCTGTTTCGAAAGCCATTATTCTGCTTTCTCATTCGGGAATGCAGTACTGTAGTTCATTTTTCGGAAAAGTCAAGCACAAATAAAAATCGAACCGCAGACACCCCGTATTTTTCAAGAACAAGTGATTAGTGGATAGTGTGGGATGGGAAATGCCGGATGTTTTGCGTGATTGTGCAAAACGGGATGAAAAAATAGGACCTATAGGACCTATAGGACTTATATAGATAGGGAATTTCCGTGATTGCGCGGAACGTTGTGGAATGGTGGCATGAAAAATGCCGGGTTTTCCGGTTAGAATAAAAATTGAACCTATAGGACCTATAGGACTTATAGGTCTTATAGAATTTATAGGACTGCCGGATAAAACAGAACATAAACGTTCTGGACCGAGACACAATTTTGCAAACGTTTGAGCAAAACACGAAAAATATTGGGGCTACTTTTGTTGAAATGCCGATATTCGTCGAGTTTGCTCAAACGTTTTTTATCCGTCGCAGATAAACTTGGAACAATTACAGAATTGTTTACTGGACTTTCAGAAGCCAGTCTGTCAGTTCTTTTCTTGTTGCTTCGGTATTCAGAATTTTATCTTCTTCGGAGATGGCAAGTTCGCTGAGCAGAGCTTTTGCAGCGAGGGAATCAGGGTAAGCATCAATGATTTTGTGAGCGTCCCGGATCACATTTGCGAGTTCATCCAGTTTTGAGATCAGTTCACGGACATCGCTGATAACGGCAAGTTTTCCATCGCTGTTCGCAATCATCGGATAAAGTTTCATTCCGTCGTATGCCTGCCGGATGAGCTGTGATCCGCCCATTTTCCATGCCTGAAGCAGGCCAGTCATGGTTTTTGCGAAATTTTTGGTAATAGCCGTATCGTGCCCTGCGGGGAAGAGTGCGGTTTTGGGGTCAAAATGTTCTTGTCTGCCGTTGTCATTCCGGTACTGCTCGCGGATTTCGTGATTCCGGAAATCGGGAATGGCGACCGGGATGCCGCCTTGTTCCTGACTGCGGACAGCCATGATACCGGTCAGGCACACATCACATGCGGAATAGATATCCCAAGGGGCTTTTTCGCCGATAAGGATTTCGCGGGCGAAATAGTAGAGTTCCCAGAAATCGCCGCCGCCGTGTCCCATGGTATCGGCAAGGTCGCCGAGTTCGGGCCATTCAGGCTTGAGTTCGATGCCTCTGCCATGGCCACTTGCTCCCAGATAAACTTTGCAGCTTTCCGTAAAGTCAAAAGCCGCTTTTGAGCCCCAGATACATTTTTTGTGCGTATCATGAGAGGATGCGCCCATCAGATTCCGCATCAGTCCGCCGTTGTTCATCTTGATGAGTGAGGGCGAAACACTTTTGGTATCCAGCAGAATACCGGGCTGTGCGACGGAATGCACGGGCGCGGTGACTTCTACCGGGCGCATTCCGGTAATCTGCATGACGGGTCCGAGCGAGTGGGTATTGTAGTAGTGGGCGTTGAGCCAGGAACGCCAGTTGTGCAGTTCATAACCCGGTTCAACCGGAACGGAATCAATATAGGTGTACTGGAGCGTACGGCAATCGTGATGATAATCATATTCAGCATAAACAAAGTCGCCGAACAAGCCGTCCTGCCAGAGTTTCCGCGCCATCATATTGACTTTCATGAAGGGGTAATTTTCCAGAAGGTTGTAAACCTTTCCGCTTTTTTCTACCGCTTCCACAAGGCGGACGCCTTCCGCAGGAGTCATGAAACTCGTGACCTCGCACATGACATGTTTTCCTGCATTCAAAGCTTTTATGCAATGTTCCGCATGGGACGGGAACCACGTTGCAATCAGTACGGCATCTATGTCCTGCGCAAGAAATTCATCTTCGTTGTCCGTGACGAATACATCGGGGTTTGCCTTGACAAAGCCTTCCCGGATATGTTCATTGAAATCGCAGCCTGCGACGACATCGATATTCAGGTTTTTGCAGCAGGCAGCGAATCCGCCGCCGCGTCCGAGACCCCAAATGCCGAGTTTGATTCGTTTATCTGTGTCGAAAACACGTTTTTTTTCTTCTGCCATGATAAAAAATCCTTTCCTAATTATGTTTCAGGTTTTCATTACTCTATCCCTGAAATTTGTTTTTTGCAATAGAGCGGAGAATGCTTTTTTTATATATCTTGCGTTATTGTTACAAAAAAACGATATCCGGCGACCGGTCCGTAATGTTTCGGGTGGGATATATTCACCGATCAGGATATCTGTGGACCGATTACGAAAAAAGACTGATTTCTGTAAAAAAGTTGTGTGTTTTGCGTTTGACAAAAAGTTGAGCATGGGGTAAATTAGGAATCGGGCAGCACTTGGACGTGTCTGTATGGAAATTTATCCGTGCAGTGTGGCGGGCGGGTGCGTCTCTAATGCAGACTTTTTTTGAAAAAATACTCAACAACAGGAGAATACAACCATGAGTTCCATGCAGGAAACTGTTATTGAAATTGCGCCGGCAAAACCATTTAATCAGGGAGCACCGCACATCAATGGACCATCCGTTTACGGTGCGTCCCCCAAAGCAGACTTTTTGTATTACATACCCGTTCGCGGAGAGCGTCCGCTTGTATGGGAGATTGAGGGAGAATTGCCGAAGGGGCTTTGGTTGAACAAAGATACGGGTATCATCATCGGTCAAGTGGAATGCGAGGGTGTTTGGGAAATTACGCTGAAAGTTACCAATCGTCTTGGAGAAGACAGGAAGGTACTCCGGCTTGAAATTGCCCCGAATCATCTGCTTCGCACACCCTTGATGGGATGGACCAGCTGGAATGCCCATTCCTATCGAGTGCGGGAAGAACACATTTACCGGGCAGCGACGCTTCTGTGTGAGACGGGCTTGAGAGAGTTCGGTTATTCGTATGTGAATCTGGACAGTTGCTGGCAGGGTGCAAGGGAAACGGAATGGGCGGCGCTTCAGCCGAACAAATATTTTACGAATATGCGTGAGATGACAAAACATATTCACCGTCTTGGTTTCAAGGCGGGGATTTACTCAACGCCCATGGTTCATGCCTGGGGCAGCTGTCCGGAACGTCCCGCGCTGTTCGGATCTACCGGTTACCCGCTGAATCCGGACGCTGTAGTGGGGTATTTTGGCGGATGCGGGAAGGCACATTTTGAAGAACAGGATGCGCGTCAATGGGCGGAATGGGGCTTTGACTACATGAAGTATGACTGGCCGCTGTGCGATCCTGTTTACACAAAATACATGGGAGATGCGCTCCGGAAAACGGGACGTGATTTTGTGTATTCACTCACAACCAGCTGCAAACTGGAATATATGGATACTTACCGTCAATACGGCAATATGTTTCGTTCCAACGGTGATACTTGTGATCTTTGGAACAGCGGTTGGAGCGGCGGTCTCGTAAAAAGTTTCTTCCCGGAAGACGAATGGTTGGCGTTCAGCGGGCCGGGGCACTGGTTTGATATGGATATGCTGGCTCTTGGGGACATATCCGGGATAACGGATTGTCTTTGGAACCGTTTGAGTCGGAACGAACAGATTTCGCACATGGCAGTATGGGCGTTTATGGCATCCCCGCTTCAGATTTCCTGCAATCTTGCGAAACTGGATCCGTTTACTTTGGCACTGCTGACAAACGAAGAACTCATAGCCATCAATCAGGATGAACTCGGCGCAAGTCCGGTCCGTGAATTTACCGATGACACCCGCCGTATCTATGTCCGCAAGATGGCAAACGGCGACACGGCTGCCGCGTTCATCAATACCGGGGATGAAGATTATACGTTTACTCTGGAACGGGCAGGAAAAACGCTTTCCGTCCGTGACGTTTTGGCTTGTCGTGATTTGGGTGATTTTCCGGAGAAGATATCCTTTAGTGTGCCTTTGCACGGCACCCGGGTTATCCGTTTTCAGGAGAAATAGTATCTGTTTCCGGTTCAGGGAATGAATCGGGGAAGCGGAGGTTGACATTGAAAAAGTATTTCGCATTTATTTTGCTGGCAGTTACGCTTTTTTCTGCGTCCGGTTGTCTTGTTACACGTTTCGGTCAAATCGTGTATGAGACGGGCAGGCTTCATTGCTATGCGGACTGTTCCAAAGCCGCAGACAATGTTGTGTACCGGATAGACGAGCGGTATTACATAAAAGCGCGTCAGGCAGTGTATCAGGATACCCCTGCAGTTCTCGGTTTGTTTATGCCGGTTATTTATTTCTGTTCACATAAAATGAAAGCGACAGCGGCGCGTTCCTCCGTGTTTATTGAGTTGGATAAAGCGGCTGTTCTGTTCATGACGTCTCAGTCGCTTCCGGAAGATGCCGTGATTCCTTTTACCTTCGGGAAAATTCCTGATTCCATGGAAATTGACCTGAAAGGAGCGGAAAAAATACCAATCGTGCGTAATCTGCCGGCACCTGAAATTGCATTCATCAATGGATCCAGACCTAAAATTTTAGATGCCGTTCCCCTAGGGACTCAGCGTACCGCCGGCGGATATTTCGCACTGTTGCTGTTGCCCGGTGCTTTTATTCTGGATATTCCAGCTTCGTGCGTTTGCAATGTGTTCGGATACTGTTTTGTCGTTCCCGGAGTACTATTGAAGGAGGCATACGAGGTATTGCTGGATATGGGCGGAAATGAAATTGATTTCAGTGATAAAAATCTATATGTACCGAAAGATGTAAAGAATTAAACATAAAAACTTTATGATAAAACATAATGGAGAAAACATAATGAACCGTTTTTTTATTGGCAATAATGGTTCCGCTTGTCGGGATGGCTCAGCGGAACACCCGTTTTCTTCGCTTCAGGAGGCGCAGGAAGGCATACGGAAGCAAAGAAACCGAACAGAACCTTGCGAGGTGATCATCCAACCGGGACAGTATCCGGTAACGGAACCGCTGATTTTAGATGAACGGGATTCCGGTACAGAATCAGCGCCCGTAATCTGGAAAGCGGAAAAAGCCGGTACAGTACGTCTTGATTGCGGAGTTAAGTTGAGCGGGCGTGAACTCGTAACGGATCCGTGTATTTTGAAGCGTTTGCGGCCGGAAGCCCGGGGAAAAATCTGGCAATGCGATTTGAGACAGTCAGGAGTTAATGACCCCGGTGAATTGCGGGAACGCGGATTTACCTTTACATTGCATCATGATATTCCTGCGGTCGAATTTTACTGCGGCGGGACGCGAATGACCCTTTCACGATATCCGAAGAACGGATTTTTAGAGCCGAAAAGTTTGGTTCAGCCGGGGGTTGTCGGCGGTGAGACATCGATTCTGGAATATGATTCGCCATGTCATGAACGCTGGAAAGATGCGGAAGATCTATGGATTTTCGGCTATTTCCGGTATCGCTGGGCGGATGCGCAGATCAAGGTCGCGAAGGTGGATACCGAAAAGCATTACCTTATCATGGATCATGCGTATACCTGCAGCAATAACGGGACAATGGATATGGGGCAGGGGATTCTTTACTGTGCCATGAATTTACTGGAAGAACTCAGTCAACCCGGAGAATGGTATCTTGACCGTGGAAATATGATTCTCTATTTTTATCCTCCGGCAGGGGTTGACCCACAGACTGCGAAACTGGAACTGACTCTGCTCAATGAAATGCCAGTCAACATGAAGGACGTGCAGTATGTCACTCTGGAAGGACTTCATTTTGATCTCGGACGTTATTATGCAATCGGTATGAACAACTGTTCACACTGCGTCATAAACGCTTGCACTATCACCCGTTTCGCAGCATCGGGTATCGTGGCGGAAAACGTTACAAATTGTCTGATTCGCAATTGTGAACTTTCGTGGTTGGGACGCCAGGGAATCGAGATTTCCGGCGGGAATCGCGAGACATTGACTCCGTCTTATAACGTGATTGAAAACAACCGGATACACGATTTCGGACTGCTTGACCACACTTACACGCCTGCGGTATGGGCTACCGGTACCGCAATTCGAATTTCGCACAATCTTTTTTACAACAGTCCCTCCAGTGTATTCCGCCTGGAAGGAAACGATATCATCTTTGAATATAATGAGGTACACCACGCTGTCAGGGAATCCGATGACCAGGGCGCTGTGGATATTTACGGAAACCCGTCTTACCGCGGTAACATTTTCCGTTACAACTATTTTCATGATGTCGGGCGCCCGCCTTCCGACAAAGGTTTCTTTTGTTGCGGGGTAGCAGGAATCCGACTGGATGATGTTATCAGCGGCACCGTTCTCTATGGTAACATTTTTGAGCGGTGTTCGTGCGGACATTTCGGCGCAGTTCAGATGAATTGCGGACGGGATAATATCATAGAGAACAATCTGTTTTTAGATTGCATGTCTGCTGTTTCCGGCGGATTCAACGGGAAACATTTCAGGTATGCCGAGGTTGCTGAGGGAAAACCGATTTTTGGCGGCTGCTATCTGACAGAACTGTATTTTGCACGCTATCCGGCATTGAAATTCCTTTTTGACGAAAATGGCAAAAACTTCTTTCGGCACAATATCATTTCCGGGTGCGGAACTCTCAAAGTAAAATGTCAGCTGGATGATCCGGGACCGGGACTTGTCGCACAGGATAATGTATTTATCCGCAAAAACGGGCAAAACATACCGGAAGCTATGAACGAGGGAAAAGGGATTGGCTTCCAGCGTATTCCTTTTGAAATGATTGGATTATGCAAAGATGATACGGCAGCCTGGAATAATTGTGAAGAAGCGTATGATCCGGGGATTCCTCTGCCTTCGTGGGAGAGAAATCCGGCTCCCGATTCCTTCCGTATTGAAGGGAAGGGTGAAATTCTGCCGGATTGGCGTATTTTCGGACCTTTTTCGCAGGAGTTTACCACCGAACAATATCTTACGGATAAGCAGGAAAAAATTGAATTTCAGGGAGTTAAATATTTGCCACATGATGTTCCGGTGGAAGACGGAATTACGGATCCGGCAATCTTCTCCGAAGGGAAAAAAGAACATGAAGTTTACTGGATCTATACCACGGTAGTGAGTTATCAGGATGGCCCCTTGACTCTCGGTGCCGGTTTTGATTTCTGGGGAAAGATATGGTTAGACGGGAAAATGGTTTTTGATACCGGAAAAGCGGGTAATGCCTTTGAATATGCCCATGCGGAAGACCAGATATTTACTGTCCAGACGACCGCCGGAGAACATGTTCTGGCGATTCGTTTGGAGTCGGGATCCGATGCCCGCGCTACCCTCGCACTCAAGTGCGGCAATGCCCTCCTGCGCAGTGTTTATAAGCGCTGGTGGTGGCTGGAACCGTCATGTTCCGCTGATTGACGAGCCTTTTCTGTTTTCGTTTTTCGCGTAAACGCATCTATAACGAGTGAGCCACACGTTTGTTGATCTTCTGCAAACGTGTGGCACGGAGATGCGGCCGCAAAGCGGCTTCCTCCGTGAGTGGTTCGTGCCGCCCCGTTGGGGCTCGGGA
>CALCCZ010000054.1 GCA_937900075.1 uncultured Lentisphaeria bacterium | reverse complement strand
GTGAAGGCAGAATTAATGAACCTGGCACAAGCATAGGAAATTGGTCATATATTTCTAAAGAAAAAGAAAGCAAAAATGAAAATACAAATATTGTAATTGATATGTATGATTATGAAAACGACAGTTTGCTGACTGCAAAATCCATTACCAAAGCCGGTGATACTGATATTAACAAACGTGCTCTGGTTGTTACATCAGCCGATAAGGTAGATAACTACAAGTTGTCCGATGTTGCCAATATGACGATTCAGACGGACGACAAGGATTCTTCCGTTTCGATCGTGCTTTACGATGAGAATTTCAATGTTGTAAGTTACAAGAATCAGACCAAGGTAACGATTTCCGGAACGAACGGGAAAGCGGAATTTCATCTGATTGATCCGAAGATTGCATACGTTCAGGTGACATCCGTGGGTAAGCAGAGTAATCCGTATACCATTACCGGAAACGCGGTGAATTATAATCCGAACAACAACACCATTGAGAGTGCTACAGCACTGGTGTATGAGGAAAATGAGTGGCAGGCAACTGTTCTTGACGGCAAGGATGAGATTGATTTCTACAATCTTACCGGCGATGATTGGGCAACCAATATTGCAGCTGCCATTGAAGAAGGAGCAGACGGATTGGAGATGACATTGGAGACCCACGGGGCTGTTACGGTCCGTATTTGGGACCAGTCCGGGGTTCAGGTGGGTGATGCCATTGAACTCAGCGGTTCAGAATCGGTACTGGATTCCGAAACCTTTGCATTGAAAGCTATCGGATATATCTCTATTGAGACCAGCGAAGAAGATGTGAAGAGCCACTACACTTTGTCTGTGGGTGTTAAGGAGTGATTCCTTTCTGTTTGCGGGATAGTTCCGGGTTGCGTTCCAGACGCTGATCCGGAATTTTGCCGCGACAATGAACATTGGAGAGTTTTACGGTACATGGAGTATTGTAAAACTCTCCGTTTCTTTTTCTGAAGTCATGAAAAAACAAAGATGAACATTGAGAGTATCATCTTCTGAGGAAATCGGTGTTTTTTCAGGTAAATGTAAGTGTTCGTCTGATTTTTATTAAAGATTTTCTTGAAAAAAGAGTATCTCTGTGCTATAGTAAATGCACTTTTTTTTACATACGGAGAAAGAAAACATGCCGTCACAGGAATGGTTGCAAATAACGTTAGGAGCAATATTGGTGAACAATATTGTTTTGACCCGAATTCTTGGTGTTTGTCCTTTTTTGGGTGTTTCCAAAAATTTGAAAACTGCACTTGGTATGTCCGGAGCGGTTGTATTTGTTATGACGGTATCCTCCTGTGTGACAGCCTTGCTTGACCGTTATCTGCTGTCATCCACAGTTGAGGTTTGCGGATATGCACTGGAGCTGAGTTTCACGCGTATACTGATGTTTATTGTTGTAATTGCTTCATTGGTTCAGTCGGTAGAGATACTTTTGAAGAGATTCAGTCCGAAGTTGAATGAGGCATTGGGGATATATTTGCCATTGATTACGACAAATTGTGCGGTATTGGGTGTAGCGACGATTAATTCGGAAGCATGCCGTGGAGTTCTTGCTTCTACCGTTTTCGGATGTTGTGCGGGTATCGGTTTCGGTTTAGCGCTGCTTCTTTTTGCCAGTTTGCGTGAACGATTGGAACTTTCAAAGATACCTGCGCCTTTCCGGGGAACCGCTATAGCGTTGATTACGGCGGGTATTCTTTCGCTTGCCTTTATTGGTTTTTCCGGGTTGGTGCGTTGATTCAGTGGCAGTGGTGAAGAAATGTCGGAAATGCTGTTGATTGTTTTGTATGCGGCATTGGCGGTAGCCGGAGCCGGACTTGTTCTCGGGTTGTTTGTCGGGTTACTATCTGTGTTGTTTGCGGTTCCCGAGGATGAAAAAACGGGGCGGATCCGGGACTGTCTGCCCGGGGCGAATTGCGGCGGATGCGGTTATGCGGGTTGTTCAGACTTTGCCAAGGCATTAGCGGCGGAGGAAGACACACCGGATAAATGCAGAGTGTGTGATGAAGAGCAAAGCAGGAAAATATCAGAGATACTGGGAATAAAAATGTCGGTACAGGAAAAGAAAGTGGCAGTAGTATTCTGCAATGGTTCGTTTTCGCGCAGATTGGAATTGGGACATTACAATGGCGTTCTGGATTGTCGCAGTGCTGCGAGTATATACGGGAACGGGATGGGGTGTCAGTATGGATGTATGGGACTGGGGTCCTGTGCCCGGGAATGTTCTTACGGAGCGATAGAGATGCGAGGTGGTCTGGCGGTTGTTCATCCGGAGCTATGCCGTGCCTGCGGAAAATGCATTGATGTATGTCCCCGTCATCTGATTCGGTTGGTTCCGGCTTCCGCGAAGATACATGTGTATTGTAATTCCCTTGCGGAGCCGAAAGAACGTTTGAAAAACTGTAAGGGGGCGTGTTTGTCCTGTGGAAAATGTGCAAGACAGGCACCCGGTTCGATTCAGATACAAAATCATTTGGTCAGGGTTAATTACCGTCGTCCTCCGGAAGAGTCCTTTGCGCAGACAGCAGGGTGTCCAACCGGTGCTCTTCAGACGGAAAAGATACATTGTACGCTGAGTCCGAATTGTTCCGGTGGAAAATGTGCTGTGAAAGGTGGATGTGATCATGGTGCATAAAAATAAAGAAGTTTCTTTGCATGACATACGAGGTGGGATTCATCCTGCGGATGAGAAGGGGATGACTGCGTCGGTTCCGGCAAGAAGTATGCCCTTGCTGGAAAAGTATATAATTCCGCTGCGTGAGAATATAGGCAAGACGCCGCGTCCGGTGGTAATACCCGGTGACAAAGTGAAGAAAGGTCAATTGCTTGCTGCGCCGGATGGTTTTGTAAGTTGTGGTATTCATGCGCCTTCCAGTGGAAGAATTTTGAGTGTGGACAAGAAAATTCCCGGAGCCCAGGGTGTTTTGGTTTCCGCGATAGAGTTGGAAACGGATGGTTTGGAAGAATGGGATGACAGTTTGAAACCCATACAGAATTGGCGGAATGCGGACCGTGACTTATTGAGGAAGAGAATTATGGCGGGGGGAGTTGTAGGGATGGGCGGAGCTGCATTTCCGACTCATGTAAAATTAACACCGCCGCCGGCAAAAACGATAGATACGCTGATATTGAACGGAGCGGAATGTGAACCGTATTTGACGTCTGACTATCGGTTGATGCTGGAGCAGCCGGAACGGATTCTGGAGGGAGCGGCAATCATAGCCCGGATATTGCGTGTTACGCAAGTTTATCTTGGGATAGAGGACAACAAACCGGAAGCGATTTCCGTAATGAAACGCTATGCTGACAAATACAACATTACCGTTGCGCCATTGCCGACATTATATCCTCAGGGTGGGGAACGTCAGTTGATACGGGCCTTGACGGGACGTTTTGTTGTTGCCGGAGGGTTACCGATGGATGTGGGCTGTGTTGTTGATAATGTAGGGACCTGTGCGGCGGTTTACGATGCCGTAGTATTAGGGCAGCCCCTGATACACCGTTATACTACTGTGACGGGAACCGCATTGAATCGTCCTGCAACATTGGATGTGCGTATAGGGACGCCGATTTCCGAGTTGTTGAAGGAATGTGGCGGTGTTCATGCCCCGGTAGCAAAAATAATACTTGGCGGGCCGATGATGGGCTTTTCGCAGGCGGATATACATGTGCCGACGATGAAAAACACATCTGGAGTACTGTTGTTACAGAAAGAAGAAACGCTGGAGTATATTTCCGGTCCCTGCATTCGATGCGGACGGTGTGTAGATGTTTGTCCGATGCATCTTATGCCCGGATCCATAAGTGTGATGATAGAAGGTGGTCAATATGCTCGCGCGGAGCGGTCGTTTGTAATGGACTGTATGGAATGCGGCTGCTGTGCCTACGTATGTCCGTCAAAACGGCCATTGGTCCAACATTTTCGTCGTGCGAAGTTGGAAATTATGACAGCAAGGAAAGCAGCGGAGCAAGGGAAATGAAAGAAAAAGAAGAGGCTAAAGTGGATTTAGAGGATAACATCAAAATTCTTGAAGGAAAACTAAAATCTTTAAATACTTATTACAAATCAGAAAAGGAATCAGGCATTGAAGAATATCAATTACTAAATGGACAAATTGAAAGCCAAAATTACGAAATTAATGAACTAAACAAGGAAAATGATGGACTTTTTTCTTCATTAAA
>CALCCZ010000053.1 GCA_937900075.1 uncultured Lentisphaeria bacterium | reverse complement strand
AGGTGATGATTAAAGATTATTATCGTGCTTTGTCAGAGGGTGATACCGATACAATCAGATCCTATTGTGATGTTGTTGAAGAAAACATCATTGTCAAAGGTGATAGTACCTTTGGTTGCCCAGACATAGAAGATATTGCCATTGATGGCGGCTTTCCCCTTGGGCGTATTGAAGATGACCGCGTTATTGGAGAAGGAACTGTCCTCAATCGTAATATCATAGTTCTGGGTGGAGAACCGGAAGAAACCTGAGAATGTGAACGTGCCGCTGGAAAGAGCCGCATTGAGTTCGGCTGTATTGTTTTCAAAGGTCAGGTTGCGGATATTGGTGAACCAGCCGAGTGTTTTGTGGTCAGTACCGCTTACGAGCGTACTGTCTTCTACGGAGAGGACTGCACCATTGATGTAGTTGTCACCGGTAGTGGTGGTACGGCTTGTCTGGAAGAGGTTGTTGGTCATTTTGACATCTTCAATGGTCAGAGTAGCCGTGCGGTATTCGTTGGTGAACCAGCTGTCGGAACGTCCGTTGTATTGGCCGTCAAAAGTATTTTTCCAGCGAATGAAACCGCAATCGATATTCTGCGAGGAGGAGATTGTATTGTTGTCGAAAATATCGTTCTTGAAGATGGTATTACCGGTGGTATAGAACAGACCGGAGATATTTCCGTTTTTGAGTCCGCTGTTCGTAACGACACGGTTATTCGTGAACTGCATGTTGTAGAATTCAATTTCGGGCGTTACGGGACCGTATGCATTGATATACCGGTTCCAGCAGCTGACTTGATAGTATGTAGGCAGATAGAAGACTGCGCTGGAAATTACAGCATTGCTTTTGCCGTTTTCAGCAGCTGCGGAAATGGTATTATTGTCGAGGATGAAACTGCCGGTTTCTTCGGAAACATAGAAATTCGTGGTACTGTTGAACCAGAACAAACCGCCTATCATTGTGAGAGAGCCGGTACTGTTCTCGGTCGTTTTCATGGAGAAGGAGCTGTTTTTGATTTCAAAGTTTCCGTCAACCTGAATGACACTGTGCAGGGTATTGGCTGTGTGGGAGGTAGTGATGCTGTTGTAAGTGGTAATAATACCGCCGCTGAAATCATTGTGATATCCGTATCCGTTAGCGGTTGCGGATTCACAAGTGACGTTGTAGTTATCGAAAATCAGGTTGGCATCTTTCAGAATGTACAGACTGCCCATATCGAGCTGGATACCGCCGCTGATATTGTGGTTGCCCTCCGTTCTTGCCAGATAATACAGATTGTCATCCTTGAATTTCAGATTTCCGGATATCTGCATGATACCGAGACGGGAAATACCGGTATTGGGGGTGGCATGGACCATGATGCTGCCGCTTGTCCAGCAACCCTTACCGGACAAATACATGCTGTTCCCCTGAATGAGGTTGTTTCCCTGGAAGTCCATAATACCGCTGCGGAGCAGGGTGGTCAGGATGAATGCACCGCCGCTTTCCTGCGAATAACCACCACTTTCCACTGAGGCGTTTACCGATTCTGCGGATACGCTGTTGTTCAGAACATTCAGATCCTTGAATGTCAGGTTCAGCGGATTGTTGGAACCTGCCTGTATGTTCATGAGTCCGGAGAAGACTACGGTGGAATTTGAAAGGATGTCAAACGTATTGTTGGAAATCGTGATACCGCTGAAATTCATCTCCGGGGATCCGGAGGTTGTGTTGTTATTGTAGGGGGTACTCTGATGGACGTAGAACGCTGCTCCGTAAACGCTGAACGAGTAGTTTCCGCCGTAGATGTCCTTTTCTGTCGTGAAGACGTTGCCGTCGAAAACGGCATCGGACATGGAAACTGTACCGGACCCGGTCCCGATGCGGAGAATACCGCCGGTGATTTCGAGACCTGTGGTATTGTTTGTTGCCGTGAGAGTGAAAGTATTTTTCAGGAAATTGGAAGATGTGATTGATTGTTTGTGCGCATCGAGTTCCGCGAGGAGGGCTTTATCGGTAATGTTACCATCGGAATCATACCATTTACTGCCGTCCATATAATAGTGCTTGCCGTTGAGTTCACAAACTGTAAGCGCATTATCGGAACTGACACTGTTCATCGAGATGTTTCCGTTTCCGGAATCCACCATCATGATACCGCCGTAGATATGTGTATTGGAAGTACCGGACCGGAAAAGAAGCGAGTTGTTTACAACGTATGCACCGCCATCGAGGTTGATATCGGCACCGTAGGAACGCAGGAAAACATATCCGCCGATATCGCCTGTTCCGCTGCCGACCGATGTGGCACCGATCGCCGTAATGTTGTTGTCAGCGAGAATCAGATTGTTCAGAGTGACCGGGACCTTTTGTACTGTAGTTGTGGCGACATAGATGAAACCGCCGGAGACAGTTGACCAGGATGAGGTTGAGTTAAGAGAGAGGTTGTTATCCATAATACGGATATTGTCCATGAAAATATACCCCTCATCGGGTTCATCCATGAGGGTGTTTCCGGCGTCGACTATGTAAATCAGCTGACCGCGCGCATGGAGAGTTCCGTCATTTGCATATTTTTTGTCTCCCACGGTAAGATCAGTACTGTAGTCCATGGTATTGCCGTTCATCGTGATATCCGTGATACTGGCAGACTGGAGCATTCCTGTTGTGGTATAGAAGAAGTTTCCGAACATCTGGAGGTTCGTGCTGTTCGCATTCGGCTGAATGTAGTTCTGAACGATTTTCCAGGAGTTGTCATTGACCGTGATGTCATTGATCACAACCTTTTCAGCATGCGGGAGGAAGAACGGCTGGGACGAGGTGAGACCCTTGTCAACAATGAAATCCATCTTGTTGTTGTTGACCGTAACATGGTCCAGGGTAAAGGATTTCAGATGGAAATTCTGCCAGTCAAGATTGGCGTCACGGAAGATGGCACCGGTGGTACTGATGACGCCGGGTCCTCGGAATGTAAACTCGTTGTCATTGATCGCCAGATTGGAGAGTTTGACAGTTTGTTCGGTATTGAGACCATTGGTGAAGTTGGTCATTACCAAACCGTACTGAACGGATGCGGTTCCTTCTGTTTTGAACTGTCCGTCAAAGTTGGTTGCGTTAGCCTGTTCAAATGTCAGATTTGCACTTTGGGTATCATCGAACGCGAGAATTTGTTCCTGACGCCAGGGTTTCTGATAGATTTGAGTGCGGATATCTCTTGTATATCCTGTGGCGGAGGCCCCGATAACGGTTGTGACGACCGTTGTTGTGACTAAACGCGTTTCCGCATCTTCCACGATACAGGTATCGACTTCCACGATTTTTCCGTATGTGGAGTTCTCAACATAGTAGGTTACGCCGGGTTTGAATTCCGTGATGTCCGCCCGTGTGTACGCGCGGGTATATCTGTCATAAGTATAGTATGTGACATCTTCCTTGAACTCATCGGTATTGACGGCATATTTGTCCAGATCGACTTTTCGGGTGACGGTATGTCCTTCTTCTGCGACAGACGGTTCCGTTTTCATGTAGTAGGATTTGAAAGAGTCGGAAGTGACGGTACGTTCCCCTTCCTCTCCAGTCTGTGTTTCCACGATTGTTTCCACAGTGGTGAGATAATAGCCGTTTTCAAGAAGTTTTGCCGAAGTACGGACGGTTGTATAAGTTGTAACGGCGAATTCGCCTTCTCCCTCGGTAACCTCCGTGACGATATCATCGAACTTCAATTCGGCAACATCGTTTGTGAAATCTGTGATACGGTTTCCCGCGACATCCGTAATGAATCCGGTAGTCAGGTCCATCCAGTTTCCAGACAAGGAGTTATGGTTGGTGCCATCATCTCCGATGAACTGGAATTTTCCGTCAACTATGGCATTGGTATGATAGATGACGAATCCATTGGCATCTACCGATGAGGAAATCGTATGTCCCTTTGCATAGTTCCCGTCCACTTTGGAGTTTTCTATTGTAAGTTCAAGAGCATTGGACCAGATTGCGGCTCCCTGAAGCGCGACACTGTTTTTCGATGTCTCTTTTGCACCGGCTGCAGCAGTGTTTTCAGCGGTGGCGTCAAGCCAGTTGTACACGAATTCACTGTCCTGAATGGTAAGTTTGAGGTTGACACCGTTCTGATAGATACCCGCGCCGCGCAATGTGAGTGTGTCACCTTCGTATGTACTTTTTCCTGTTTTGACAATATAGTTGCCGTCAAAGACAGAATTTTGGACAAGCAGTTCACTCTTGACTCCGTCTGCTACGGAATAGATGCCGGCTCCGCCATACGCGTAAGCTTGCCAGTTACCGTAAGCAAATCGTTCGCCGTCTATATAGTTGTCCTTGAACGTAGCATTCTTGACCAGGTATGTGAATGAATTGGTATTGGCTGCCATGTAGATGGCACCGCCCCTGCGGTCCGTGCTGTTGGCTTCAAATGTCGCACCGTCCGTTACGGTAAGATTGTAATTGCCTGCGAGATAGACCGCACCGCCGAAATAGACGGACCGGCTGTTGGAAATATTACCACCGGAGATGGTCAGATTGACATCATTAAGGTACAAGGCTCCGCCGTATCCGACATCATCGTTTGTTGCAGCATTATAGGTATTGCTGGTATATTTATCATAGTCGGAGGCTTTTGCTGCGATTCCAGCAGTACGGTAGGTCGTCTGGGCGGTTCCCACTACATCTTTATAGGCAGCCAGCGGGGCGCCTTCGGCTGTGAGCATGGCAAATTCTGATTGAGTAAGATAGTAGGTCTTATCACATTTGTACTGGTAAACCTGAGCACCGAGTCCGGTATTGAAACCGTTGATATTGACATTTTTAAGGGTGATGTCCACGGTTCCCGCGACGGTTGACTGCTTCGCATAGATAAATGCGCCGTTCTGGATCATCTGGTCAGCGGACTGCGTGCCGTTTGCTTCGAAATTGAGGTTCCGGATAGTCAGTTTTGTCTTCGCCAGATTCATGTAGAATATGGAATATTTCGCATCATCCGCCTGAGTCAGTGTGTAGAGATTGTTTCCGTCTTCATCCGTGGCACCTTGAATAATGACTTCGGCATCCTGATTCGTGATGGTGTTCGCAGCCATGGAGGACGGATCGTTGAGGGTAAAGCTGTCCAGAACATTGATAACGAATTGAGTAACCAATGTGCCATTCTGGACTTTTCCGTCATTGACGACTTCGAGCGCTATGCGCCATTCATCGTAGTCACTGACCGTCATCGTGTAGCGCCAGTCAACGTTGTAAGCGTAATATTTTGCGCGGTCCGTGAAGACGAGAGAAACAACATCCTTGCCGCCAATGTAATCTGAAGTGATTGCAAAACCGAAACGTCTAACACCGCCGTTCCGCCAGCCGCCTTCATAAAGTTTTCCCGTATCGGTCAGTTCCACATATTCTCCGGACGAATCAAAGTCCGTGTTGACATATACTTCACCGTTTTCCGTAATCGTTGCAAGGTCACCCATGATGGATGCGAAGGTACCGGCATACTGGTCTTGGGTAATATCTCCGTTCGCAAGACGGGTGCCGTCATCACGTATGGCATTTTCACCGAAGATGTTTTCTACCGTTGCCAGCATGCCGCTGGGATCTGCAATGCGACTTGTATAGACGGTGTAGTAGCGACCGCTTGTTGTGTTCCCCAGAAGAATATTCACGTTCCGGTACGAGTTTGATCCTTCCGGATTATTGATTTCGGAAATCAGACTGTAAGCGGCTTTGACCGTGGCATTGGAATTGCTTACCGCTCCGAAGTCCTTGTTTTCGTTCAGGTATGTAATCAATTCTTCCTGGGAGTCCGGTACATATTTTCCGGATTGTGCTTCATACCAGAAATTGTTTACAATATCCAGGTAGTAAACAACATTGTCTTTAGAGGCAAACCAGACTTCCTCTTTCAGATTATAGGAAGATTCCAGATTCTTTTTCAGTGTCTGATCCGTAATTTCTGTTCCATCAGCACTGAACCATGTGGGGGCTTTAACATAGACGCCTTCATCGATTTCATCATCGATGGTGTAGTTCGTGAACAGCTCGTAGGTACCGTCTTCATGTCTGATATAGTAATCGGTATTACGCTGATATGTGCCGAATGCCTGGGCAAATTCTTTGCGGTAGTAACCTTCACCGTCAGTGGTTTCCAAGTCAAAAAGCGAGCTTTCCTTGTGGAGAACAATGTCGCATCCGGTTTGTTTATTCTCGTTCAGTGTGTCATAAAGCGAGTGGTCGGGAGTATCGTTCAGCTGGGTTCCGCTGACCGCATTGCGCCAGACATTTTGGGTTTCATCGAGATAGAAAATGGCACCTTTGTAAAGGGATATCGTCATAGAGGAACGTTTCGTGCCGTTTTCGAGTTCACTGATGAGACCGGAATCAGTGATTTCGACCGCTCCTTCCGGACCGGCTTTATACCATTGATCACCGGAATAGAAATAAGACAGACTGTCGTTATCGGACAGAATGGAGTTGGCTATGATTGCTTTGGTCCCTTTTCCTAAGACGATACCACCAATGTTGCCTGTAATGGTGGAGTTGAGCAGTTTCAGTGTGCCGGCTTTTTCCAATGTGATTGCGGGCGCGGAAGGTGAGGCGGAAACCGTGATATTGTTGGCAACAACATCAGCATACTGGGCGTGAATGCTTCCGCCTGTGAGGATAAGGTTATTGAAGATGACTTCAATATTTTTGTCCGTCGTGCCGGAAATGTTGAAATTGCCGTCATGAATGGTAAGATAGGAGGAAACAACTTCTTTCGAGGCGTTGTACCAAAGATTGCCGTTGTCCGTTCCCTTGAAATCGTTATAGTAGAGATGTCCCTTGTAGCGACTGATGTCTCTGCCGGCTGATGTGGATTCATAGATGGGGGCCTCATTCAGGAGTGCAATCAGTGCAGCATCGGTAACCTTCTGGTCGTTGGAAGCCGTATACCATTCGTTCTCAAAACCGGCAGGAACACGATAATATTCGACACCATCGATTTTGTTGATGGCATCCGCAGTTTTCAGACGGTTTTTGTCGAGTTCAAAAAGTGCATCCGGGCTGCCGTTGATAACGAATCTTTGTGCCAGATTCAAGTCTCCATTATCCGGATTGAGTGTAATGGATGTAATCCCCGGTGCAAAATAGACATATTGTCCCAAAGTGGAATCGGCTGCCATGTAGAGCAGGGCTTCCCGGAGAGATATTTTGCCGTCCAATGCATCAACAATGTCTTCTTCCGTTGTAACGATGTTGGAGGGAATGTCAAACGGGTAGTTTTCATTATTGTATTCCAGAGCGTAAGCACCATGACTGACGACGCGCGCATCGGCTCCCTCGGCGGTAAAACGTCTGGTTTGACCGAGCTGGTCGGTTTCAAAGTTGATATTGGAAACATTGAGCTCGAGTCCGGCGATTTCCTTCCAGGTTCCAGTGGTTTCCTGACTGTCAAATGCAGCGTAATCATCGGAATAATATAACTTCTTGTCGGCGATTTTGACTAAGGCACCATTCAGCTTTGCCGTTCCGTCAGGGAGAAGTGCGACGGTGTGTGTGGCTGTATTATAGGACCAGCCGGGACCGAAAGCCATGTCAGCAGAGGCTTTTGTGCCGAGGATATTGTCAGCCTGTTCAATCCGTTCAAATACAAAATTGCTGCCGGTTCCGTAGTTTTCAATGTAGCTGTAGTATGCCGTCAAAGTACTGTTACCAGTTCCTTCGAGTGTAGCAATGTCTTTACCACCCGTATTGCCGTTCAGAATGGTATTAACTGCATAAACATGACTTTTATTCAATGCAATACCGCCGATCTGACTGTCTGCGATATTGCCGGTGATAGTATCATTTACCAGAACAACCGTTGAGTTTTCAGCATAGGCGAAAGCACCAGTTTGGGCGGTATTCCCGTAGAATGTGGAGTTGGAGATGACAACACTGTCTGTCATATTTTTCAGAAACAGTGCGCCGCCATCAGCGCTTATTATCCCGGATGCGGAGTTGAATTCGAATGCGGAAGAATCAATAGTCAGAGTTCCTCCCTCAGCATATATGGCACCACCGTGAACGTACTCGGCATGTTCTATGGATCCATCACTTGGATCTGAATCGTGAATTTCATTGCGGGAGAAAATAGCGCCTTTGATCACTACATTTGTTCCGAGCGCCCTGATAACACCACCACCAGCGCGGGTGTTAGCAAGAGTTCCAGTATTACCATCGATTGCCGCATTCACATTGTTCGAGAAAATGCTGTTTTCAATGGTCAGGGTCCCTCCGTCCATGTAGATGGGACTTGACTCTCCCTGGTAGTCCTCATTTCCATTTTTGTCAAACGTGGAATTTTGAATGATTACATCGCCTTTTGCATAGAGAACGGAACCACTGGTGTTGGGCGCATAGTATCTCTCATAGTTGCTGTTGTTCTGAATGAGTGAGTCCTTAATGGTCAGGGAACTTCCGGATACCATGTTGTTGTAGTAAATCGCCCCGCCTTTTCCACCATTGCTGCGTTCAATGGTAACGTTATCGAGAATGACTGTTTGCACATCACTGGAGGAGGAGATAGAAATGGAACCGCCTTCGTCTGCCATTCCTCCTTGAATTGTGAGATTGCTGAAGGTTGTTGTGCCACTGCCGTTGACAGTAAAGACACTGTCATAGGTAATACCGCAATCATCATTGATTGACCCGTCCTCATTAAGTCCCGGTCCGTATTCAGGCGTAATAATCAGGTTGAAATCATAACTGCTGCGTCCGTCAATGACGAGACCGTGGTCAATTTCAATTCCATCCTCCAGGGTAATGGTCCAGTCGCTTTGGGTGGTTCCCAAATTGAAAACGATTTTGTCTCCGGCTTGAGATTCTTCGATGGCGTAGCGGAGAGTGCCATCTCCTCCGTCATCGGCATTGGAGGTTACGGTCCATTCGTTGAGTCGTGCCTGATATCCGTCAATGGAAATGGCTTGTGTTCTGAAATTTTCGGAATGGTATTCCAGTTCCCAGTCACCGCCGAAACCGGTTGTATCGGTACTGGCTGCGACTTCCGCTCCGGTTGCCTCGGAAATCATGCTGCAGAGTTCTTCGCCGGATTCATCGCTTGCCAAGTCACAGCCGTAAATCAGAATTTCACCGTCGTCGGTCAGACTGTTGCCCAATTCATCCCAGGCTTCTTTGTCGAAATGAGCAGCGTCAATGCGTTCATTTCCCAGATCGAAACACCCGGCTTCGCCGTGCGTAATGAGGTGGATGGCTTTGTATTTTGATCCGTTGGTATCAAGATACGCCTGGATTTGCGCCAAGCCATTGGTGTCGGAGCCGGAATCGATTTCAAAAACAACGATGTCCTGACGTTTCTCCAATTCAGCGATGACGGTATCCTTGTCGTACATATCGGAGGTAATGACCGCCAGTTCCTTGTCCGTGGACAGGTTGTTTCCGGTATCGAGAAGGTCAATGACAACTTCGCCGGACTGCATATCGTTGATTGGTTCGGCATGAATATCATCGGCAGCGATAGGGGATTCCAGAAATACGGTTTCCAGAGAGTTGTCATTATCGCTGTCCGACAAATCATCAGTGGCATCCGAGCCTTCGGTATTTTCAGAAATTCCGGCATTTTCAAAGGATGCATCCTGTGCCTGATCTTCACTTTCAGTGGTATTTTCCTGCTGTTGCGCTTCTGCCTGTTCTGCCAGCGCTTCCATCTGTTCGGTTGCCTGATTCTCCGCTTCGGTAACTTCGGCGACTGCGGCTGCTTCAAACAAAACACGATCTTCCAGACGGAAAATTTTTGCGACATCAAAATCTTTCATGATAGGACCTTTCACTTACGCTTTTATTATTAATATATTCTTAAAGATATATTATAACTAAAAGGCAGATTTTGTCAAGGTTCTTTTCCGGGAATAGACACAATTTTTTGCAAATAACCTGCAAAAAATGCGGAAACAGTGTAAGAATTGTCACTGAAATGATTATTCAGAGAGGCGTACGACGAAACAAACAGCATGGAATGGGGTGAAAAAAAGAATGCTGTCTTTTATTTTTTTTAGTCATAAATTATTACACGAAAATGTAATAAAAAAGAAATGAAAACAAAAACAAAAACAGAAATAAAAAGGGAGGGAAAAATGTTTTTACACATCCGTTCGGACAGTTGTATCCAAACCGTTTTTCTCTTCCCATGCGGAAATAAACTGGAACGCATCATCGGCATCTTCCGCGAGGTAGAACAAGTCCATGTTCTCCGGAGATATCAGTTGCCGTTCCAGCATTGTGTTCCGGAACCAGTCGATGGCAGGCTGCCAGAAAGATTTCCGGACAAGTACAATTGGAATGGGATTAATTTTTTCGGTTTGAACCAGAGTCAGTACTTCAGAGATTTCGTCAAGAGTGCCGAATCCGCCGGGGTAGGCAACTGCCGCAACCATGTACTTTGTGAAACAGACTTTCCGGATGAAAAAATAACGAAAATCAAGGGAATCGGTCTGATAGAGGTTCGCATTCTGCTCCATGGGGAGCTTGATGTTCAATCCGACAGAATCGCCGTGCCGCTGCCAGGCGCCCCGGTTGGCTGCTTCCATGATACCGGGTCCACCGCCGCTGAGGACACCGAATCCTGCATTGGCAAGAAGTTCACCGAGGCGGACACAATCTTTATAGTCGGGATCGTTTGGACGCAGTCTTGCTGAACCGAAGACGGCAACGAGATTTTTATGTTTTGCCATTTGCTCGAAGGAGTCAATGAACTCAGCCATAATACGGAACACCCGCCAAGGTTCGCCTTTAGTGAAATCCGTTGCGGGCATTTTTTCCTTGTTTGCCCCTGATTTTTTCAGGTCCGGAATGTGGTCAATGTCCATACTTGCCTCCTGCAGAAAAATGATTCACGAAATATGTTATTTACAGGGTTTCCAGATATTCGTTGTACTCGTCTTCGTCCATAAGTTCACTTAACTCGGTATCATCAATGTTTTCCAGCTTATAAAGCCAACCATATTTTTCCGGGGAACGGCTGATGATGGACGGATCGTCTTCCAAGTGGGTATTGACAGAACTTACAGTTCCGCTGATGGGGGAAAATACATCAGACGAGGCTTTGACAGACTCAACTGTGGCGATGCTGTCGCCGACAATAATATCATCGCCTTCATGAGGCAATTCCACATAAGTGATGTCTCCCAGTTCGGATGCCGCGTATTCCGTGATGCCGACAATTGCCGCTTCCTCTCCATCTGTGAGAACCCATTCGTGTGTTTTCGAGTAATACTTTTCCATTTTACACGCTCCGTGACAGGGTAATCAAATAAATTTTTAACACTCATACACGCATTGAACGGATTTGTCAAGTAAAAAATGACATTTTTTTCAAAAAAATTAATGATGTTATACCGTAAATTTCTGTTTGAGGAACGAATCATGGTTACGCACAAGGATTTTTCGCCGGGCTATACGCTACCTGAAATGTTTCAGAAAGTCTCGTATTCTGCCATAAATTCTTCGAGATTTTTCGCAGCTTCTTCCCAATCAGTCATGGCTTTGGAGATATCGTAGTCCAAGTCCTTGAGCCTTTTTTGGAGACCCGGGAAATCCGTATCCGGTGAGGGATTGGAAAGTGTTTCGATAAGAACTGCGCGTTCCTGTTCTCCGTCTTCAATTTTCTTTTCCAATCTTGCGACTTCCTTTTCGAGACGTTTTTTTTCGGGTGCCAATTCATTGCGGCGTTTGGCTTTCATTTGCCGCAGTTCTTTGCTGTTCAAAGCATTGGGGTCTTGTTTTACGGCATTTGCTTTCAGTGTCTGATTATTGCTTGCCGCAGCCGTATTTTCTGCTTCGGTTTTTTCTCTGTAATAGTCGTAATTCCCGGGGAATGTCCGTAGATGACATGGAGTCAGTTCCCAGATGATTTCCGCAGTACCCCGTATGAATTCAATGTCATGGCTGACAATGCAGACTGTACCCTTGTAGTTGCGGATGGCTTCCTGAAGAGTTTCGCGGGCAGAGACATCCAAATGGGTAGTCGGTTCATCAAGGATAAGCAGGTTCGGCGGGTTGACAAAGATACGTGCGAAACAGAGTCTTATTTTTTCTCCGCCACTGAGTACTTTGCACTGCTTTTCAGCGGATTCCCCGCTGAATCCGAAAGCACCCAAAATTTCCCGGATCCGTTGAGATGGAACCTCGTTCCCCGCGGCTGCCTGACGGACTACATCCATGGCACTTTGTTCCGGCGGAAGGAGTTCTGCAAATTCTTGTGCCTGATAGCCGACGATGAGTTTATGTCCCGGACTGCGAGTGCCTGCAGACGGAGACAATCTGCCGGATATGATTTTCAGAAGGGTACTTTTTCCGGTTCCGTTGTATCCGATGATACCGATTTTGTCGCCTTTCTGAACGGACAAAGAGACATTGTCGAGAACCTTTTTCACGCCATCGTAAGAGTGTGAAATATTGGTAAGACGAATAAGTTCCTGACCCGAATCCGGAGGATCTGGTATTCGTATAGTTCCTTGAAAATGAAGTTCTTCCGGAATCGTTACATCATCAATTTTTTCCAGCATTTTTATCCAGCTTTGGACTTGAGCGGCTTTTGTTGCTTTTGCACGGAAGCGATTGATGTTATCCTGAAGTTCCCGTTTACGTTTTTCCGTGTTTTTACGCTCAGCTTCCGCCTGGACCCGCCTGGTTTCACGTTCCCGGACATAGTAATTATAATTCCCCGGATAGCGGGTAACTTTTCCGTTGTTGATTTCGATTGTGATGTCAGTAAGAGAATTGAGCAGGAACCGGTCATGTGAGATGAGCAAAAGGGTACCATTGTAGCCTTTCAAACGGCGTTGGAGCCATTCAACTGCCGGGATATCAAGGTAGTTTGAAGGTTCATCAAGCAGCAGTATATCCGGTTCACTCAGAAGAACTTTTGCCATAGAGGCACGCATTTGCCAACCGCCGGAGAAACTGTTTACCGTCTTGAGAAAGGAATCAGAAGGGAACCCCAGACCGGAAAGAGATTCGGCGGCAAGATGCTCCATGTCATAGCCACCTAAATGTTCGTACCGGCTTTGCAGAAGTCCCAGTTTTTCCAAAAGATCCGGGGTGGAGCGGGTTGCCAGAGCCATCTCGAGATTATCAATTTGTTTTTTCAGTACCGGGAGTTCGCCGGAGGCTGCTTTTACGTAGTCTATGAGTGTTTCATTTGTACCGTACACCGCAAGCTGTTGTTTGAGAATGCCGATGCGGGCTTTTTGCGGGGTGAGAATATCACCCCGGTCCGGAAGCATTTCGCCACAGATCATGGAAAAAACAGTAGTTTTTCCCGATCCGTTTGGTCCGACAAACCCGATACGTTCACCCTTATTGACACGGAAAGAGGCATTTAGGAGAATGTCCTTCCCTCCGAGCAGTTTGCTGACGTTTTGAAAATCTATCATTCCGGTACCGGTCAGTTAGGCAGTTCGCCCTTCAGTTTCAATTTGGAGACAGTGATTCTTCTGCGTTCCAGACTTGTAAGATATTTTTTTCTCAAG
>CALCCZ010000052.1 GCA_937900075.1 uncultured Lentisphaeria bacterium | reverse complement strand
CGAGGAAAAAGCGAAAGCCGAAAAGAAGGCCGCCGAGGAAAAAGCGAAAGCCGAAAAGAAGGCCGCCGAAGGAATCCGGTCTGAATGTAAAAATGCCATTCGGGAAAAACGTCTGGATAATGCAGAAAAACTGTGCAGTCAGTATCTTGTACATCCCGGCGCCAATAATGGTGGCAAGTTGGACTGTCTGCGGTCTTTAGGCTATGCCCTCCGGGGCCAGAAAAAATACGAGGAAGCTGCGAAAATCTTTGAAAAAATAGCCTCTCTCGGAAAAGATTATGAATCCACCTCCATTTTCTGTCTGGGCGACAACTACTGGGGCGCGCGCGGCAAAGAGGCGGAAATGGAAAAATATTTCCGGATTCTCGCCACGAATCCGGATTTTACGGTCAGCCAGAGAATTGACGGAATTGCAAATCTTGTCAATAAAGCCCTGATGCCTCAAAAACGTTTCCAGGATATTGAGGAGATTATCCAACAGGGATGGTCGCTGAATCCTGATTTCACAGGTTGCCTCAATCTGGCAAAACTGGAATCCACTCTCTACATGGAACAGGAACAAATCGACAAGGGGATAGCAGCATTCGACCGGGTTCTGAAAAATCCCCAACTGACTCCTCCGCAGCGGCGGGATGCTCTGAAAAGTAAAGCGGATTTCTGCAAACGCAGCATGCGCCTGACGGAAGCCGCAAAATTTTACCGTCTCTCCATAGAAACGGACAGCGGTAATTTTCAGGGATCCCTTTCCGGTCTTTTTGAATGCTGCTGCATGGAAAATAAAGCGGAAGAAGGACTCAATATCGCTATCGAACTGTGCGGAAAAATGAAAACCGCCAATGATTTTGAAAAGTCCAATCAATACGGCACTCTTACCGGATTTGCCATCCAGGCAAAACAGTTCGACAAAGCCAGAAAATTGAATGAATGTGCTCTGAAACTCGAAAAACAGCCACCGCATCTCCTGCCCGCACGTCAATTGGAATCGTTCAATATTGAATTTGAGGCAAATAATCTGACTGCCGCGCAGAAAATCGTGGAAAAATTCGTTGCGGAAAAACACAAATACGCGCAATTAACCGCCATGAAACTGGCAGAACGCTATTTCGCGCGACGCGATTTCACTAATGCCATTAAAAATTACAGGTTCATTCAAGGCGATTTCTTCAATTCCGATAACTGGATGGAACGCCCCAAAATGGATAACATGCTTGTTGCGTTCTTCCTGACAAAACAGAATCAGGACCTGATTCGCACAGCAGCAGATTTGGCGAAAAATGAAAAACTTTCCAAAGCCGGCAGAAGATGCTATGCCATGATCGCAGCACAGAAAATCCTCTCCATTCAGGAAACCGGTTTGAATAAAGATGAACAGGCGGAAGCCCTGGCACGATACGGAAAACTGCTGATCCGCTTCGGCGAAAATGAAAAAGCAGAACAAGTCTGGAAAGAACGTGCCAAGTTCTTCTACCCGGAAAAACGAAATCGTCTGAAAATCGGCTATGTTAAAAATGCTCCGAACGACGTCGGCTCCTGGCTTGCCTCCCCTTTGCTGAAAGATAAAAAGAACCGCGGCAATGTCACGTGCAAATACGGAGAAGAAGAAGCCGCATTCTTGATTACCGATGTAATGGCGTCAAACCGCAATGTAGGCAGTTCATCGGTCGAAGCGGACAAAGAAACCTACTTCTATATGTGCTACGATGAGTATGGTTTGCATCTGTTCTTCGTCGGCGTAGACAGCAAGGTAAAGGATGTGTTGGCAGGGAAAATCGGCGGCAGCGGATACGAAATGTATATCGCTGTCGGCGAAGGCGCCCCGGCCTATCAGTGGATGTTCGACCAGCCGAAAGACAAACTGGATATCCCGCCATGGAATTCCCCTCACGAATTCTACCGCCACATGGGAAACTATGTCAATATCGCTTCCAGACCCGTTGAAAACGGATTTGCCACCGCAATGAATTTCTCGTGGGAAATGGCATACGACAGATTACCAGCAAACGGCGATACCTGGCCTTTTGAACTGATCCGGTGGACTCGCGGCGGCGGTGTAACCTGGGGCGGAAAAGCCGTTTGGGATATCGGCGACTGGGGCAGACTGGAGTTTACCGGACTCACCCCGCAAATACTCCGGGAGATACGCAGAATCATCGTTTACAAGGCTTTCGGACGCTATAAGAGCCAGAAAAATGCCCACAGCGGAGGCGCCATCGCCATCTGGAAAGATCCCGAACTGGGCGATCCGGAATTTTACGAGAAGTCACTCAAGACGGAAGTGGATCGCCTTGATGAATTGGGAAAACTCGTCACTGATGATATGGCGGATTCCACGATTGATAAACTCTGGGTGGAAGCCGTTCCATACTGGTTCGATTTTGAATATCGTGCGGCAAAACTGCGCACCGAATATCTGAACAACCGATTCATCGAAACCGGAAAATAATAGCGGAAATCCCCGCGTCCGGCAGGTGCAACGCAACCTGCCGGAATGCGAACTTTTACAAAAAACAGGCTCTTTCACTTGCCTGTTTTTTTGTTGTTTGTACAAGAATATAACTTGAAAACAAGTACAGTGAAAATAAAACTCTTTGTTTAAACTTGACTTTTCGGATTTCTAAGGCATATTATTGCAGATATCACAACTTGAAAATACACGTTGAAGCTTCAAAAGAAAGGCTCCCAAATGAACATAGCGTTAATCATTGCCGGCGGTGTCGGGAAGAGAATGAATTGTGAAATTCCCAAACAATTTATGACCGTCTATGATAAACCCGTTATTATCTACACACTGGAAGCTTTTGAAAAGCATCCCGCTATTGATGCAATCGCTGTCGTCTGCCTTGCCGGGTGGGAAGATGTTTTGAGAAATTATTCCAATCAATACGGAATCAAAAAACTGCGGCATATTATTCCCGCCGGAAGTGTGGGGCAGGAATCCATTCATAATGGTATTTTCGAATTGGCAAAACACTATCCGGGCGATTCACTTGTTCTGATCCATGATGCAATTCGCCCCATGGTTTCTGCGGATATCATTTCGGACTGTATTGCGGTTACCAGAAAAAAAGGAAATGCCATAACGTGCATTCCATGTCAGGAAGCAATGCTGAAAACGGATGATTTTGAGTCATCTGTCGCGGCATTCCCCCGTGACAATCTGAAAAGGACTCAAACACCTCAAGGTTTTGTGCTAGACATCATTATCAATGCCCATAAAAAGGCGGCGGAAAAAGGAATCACCAATTCCATTGCCAGCTGTACCCTTATGACTGAAATCGGCGAAACAGTTTACTTCTCTTCCGGTTCAGAAAAAAATATCAAGCTCACAAGACCGGAAGACCTTGACATTTTCAAGGCACTGTTGAATATCCGTGAAGGGAAACGCTGATGAAAAACGCAGGATACGCAGCACTGATCCGCAGAATTATCGAATCGGACTTTATCCCCTTCGAAAAAATCAAAGGGAAACGGTTCTTCATTACCGGCGCAACCGGAATGATAGGAAATGTAATTGTTGATGTTTTGCAACTGTTGAATTCAGAACGCAATTACGGCATGGACATAACGGTTCTCACCCGTAATGCCGAAAAAGCAGCAAAACGGTTCACGCCTTCGGGAAATGGCGCACCGGAAATCAAATATCTGGAGCAGGATATTACCGCTCCATTTCCGAATGATCTTCGCGCTGATTATATCTTCTGCGCAGCATCAACATCGCATCCTCTTGCCTTCAGTCAAGATCCTTTCGGAACCATAGAAATCAATCTGGCCGGAACCCGAAATTGCATCCAGCTTGCGAAAAATAACAATGGAGCCCGGGTCGTTTTCTTTTCTTCCGGTGAAATTTACGGTGAAAACAAGAACGGACTGGAATGTTTTCGTGAAGAGGATTGCGGTTATATCGACTGCAATAATATGCGGGCCTGTTATAATGAGTCAAAACGTCTTTGCGAATGTCTGATGCAGACTGCCTTGCAGAAATATGCCATTGACTTTGTTACGGTCCGCATGTCGAGAATTTTCGGACCGACAATGCTTATGGAGGACAGCAAGGCCTCTTCTCAATTCATAAAGAACGCATTAGCGAAACAGGATATCGTCCTGAAGAGCGATGCGACGCTGCCGAAGTGCCACTGGGGGCTGGACAGCGACGGACGGACGCTGACGGTGTCCGGTTGCGACGAACAGGGCGTCATCTACGGCCTCTACACGTTTCTCGAGAAGTACGCGGGCTTCCGCTGGTACGCGCCGGACGTGACGAAGCGCCCGAACCTGAAGGGCTGGACGTTTCCGAAGGTCCGCGAACGCGCGCACTGCGCCTACTTCTACTTCAACCAGTCCCCCGGCGACAGGGAGCCGGCGGACATCGTCTGGACGCTCCGCAACAAGCAGTCGAACCGGACGGCGTACACGGTCGGCACGTTCCAGGGCTCGCCGACGGGGAACCACACGTTTCCCCATTACGCCGCGGAGATCAGGAAGACCCATCCCGAGCTCTTCGGCAAGAAGCCGTCCGCATCGGGCAAGCCCTGCCGGACGCTGTGCCTCACGGATCCGCTCGTCCGGCGGCTTACGGCCGAGCAGATGATCCGCTACATCGAGAAGGACCGCGGCGGCGCCGACGCCCGCGTGAAGTACTCGACGCCCGTCATCTACGACCTCGGGCAGGCGGACGGCGCGAGCGGCGAAGAGTGCATGTGCGAGACGTGCAAGGCGATGGCCGAACGCGAGGGTTCCTATGCGGGACCGAACATCGACTTCTGCAATGCCGTCGCGCGGATTGTGAAGGA
>CALCCZ010000051.1 GCA_937900075.1 uncultured Lentisphaeria bacterium | reverse complement strand
GCATTGCCAATGCACGGACAATGGCAATTCTTTGTTTCTGTCCACCGGAAAGTTGTCTCGGATAGGCTTCGATTTTATCCCGCAGTCCCACTCTTTCCAGTAGTTTAACTGCAAGTTCGTTGGCTTCATCTTCCTTCATTTTGCCCGTGAGAAGCGGAGCCAGCGTGATGTTTTTGCGGACGGTCAAATGCGGAAACAGATTGAAATGCTGGAAGACCATACCCACTTTTGTACGGTAATTGTCTAAAATTTCAGGCTTGTTGATGATTTCAGTACCATTGAAACGGATGGTCCCGGAGTCGGGTACTTCCAGAAAATTAAGACACCGCAGAAGTGAACTTTTCCCGGACCCGGATGGCCCAACGATGAAAAGAGCCTCACCGCGAGGGATATCCAGGGAAACATCATTTACGGCAGTAACGGTTCCGAAGTGTTTGACAACATTCCGGATTTCGAACAGCGGAGCAGTGGAATCAGTATTTTTCATAGTGGAATAATCCTTTTCTCAAGTTACGGGAATCAATCTTTTTTGAGTTTCTTTTCCATCTTTCCCAGCAGGAAAGAGAACAGCATAACGACTGCCAGATAGATGAGCGCAACAGCCATCAAGGGCAGAAAGGCATTATAGGTCTGGCTGCGGATGATGTCGCCGCCTTTGGTCAAATCTTCCAGCGCAATGAACCCGGCAACACTGGTTTCCTTCAGCAGGACGATGAACTCGTTCCCTAAAGCCGGCAAAACATTTTTCAATGCCTGCGGCAGGATAATCCATAACATCGTTCTGCGGTAAGAAAGTCCCAAACTGCGTCCTGCCTCGAATTGACCATTGTCCAGCGACATAATCCCCGCACGGATGATTTCCGCAACGTATGCCCCGGAATTGAATCCGAACGCCACAATGGCAACAATGATTTTGCTGATATTGACAGATCCGAAAATAACAAAATAGATGATCAGCAACTGGACTACGACCGGTGTGCCGCGGATGACGGTTAAATAAACACGGCAAACCGCATCAAGGAAGGGGAATCTTCCGGTCAGATCATGGGTACTGCGTGTGACGGCGACAAGGAACCCCAGAAGAAGCCCGACCAGAACAGAGAAAATTGTAACAAGTAAGGTGATGCCGAATCCGTTCAGCAGATAGCGATAGCGATTTCCTTCAATGAAATTGAGACGAAAATCGGTTTTTATTTCCTCAAAAAAACCTCCTTTTCCCGTATTGGCAACGTTCCCGGAGTATTTCTTTTTCGCTTCTTTTTTTATTTCCTCCAGCGTCCCATCGTACTTCATTTGACGCAGTGTGTTATTGAACATTTTCAGCAGGTCGGAACGTTCTTTGGAGATGGCAAAAGCGTACTCTTCGGCAGTAAGCGGTTCGGACAAAATCTGCAGATCGGGATTCTTGGCAGCCCCTATTTCAGCAGGTTCGTTGTCCAGAACTGCAGCATAAACTTTCCTGGTTTTCAGTGCCTGAATCACTTCCGGAGTGGTTTTATACCGTTCCGGTTCACGGAAGTTATCCTTGACGTACATATCACCGGTTGTTCCTTCCTGAACACCGACCGGTTTGTTCTTGAGATCCTCAAGTTTGAAATCCTTTGTTTCCGCACGGATAAGAATACGCTGATTGGCAACAATATACGAATCGGTAAAATTGATTTTCTGTTTGCGCTCCTCCGTTACCGTAATCCCGGACGCCGCCACATCTGCTTTCCCTGTCTGCACGGCTGCAATCAGTGCACCGAAAGCCATGTTTTCAATTTTCAGTTCATAACCATTGCGTTTGCATATCTCACGGATAATTTCCGGGTCTATTCCGACAATTTCCCCGTCCACGACCAGTTCATAAGGGGGAAACGCCGCATGGCAAACCATGAGAAGTGTCGGTTTGCTCTCTTTCTCATTGCATGCTGTGAAAAACGGCAAAATGGAAAGAATAGTGGCAAAAAGAATAATCGTGCGGAAGAATCCGCCGGATTTCAGTTTTGTAAACATACGCAGTTCCTGTAAAGTTTAAGATTTTTATCGGGTGTCCGCCAAATATCGGTGGATAAACACATCTCAAAAGACTATACATTGTTATTTTTTAAATTTCAAACTTGATTCCGGAATATTCTCGCAAAAAAATTGTGAATGAGTGGAAAAAAACGGAAAGATTTTTTACTCAGACTTGAAAAAGATGAAAGACGTGGTAATTTTCTGAAACGATATTTACCTCTTATCTCTACTCCGCAGGTTTGAATCAGACCTGCTAAACACAATGTTCCGGAGGATATTATGGAACTGAATGCTCTTTTTACGGATGGTGCCGTCTTTCAGCGGCGGATGTCTGTTCCTGTTTTCGGTAAAACAACACCGGTCTCCAAAATGGAAATTACCTTTCAGGGGAAAAAGTTTTATGGTATGGCGGGTGCTGATGGTTCTTTTCTGATACGGATGACTCCGTTTGAAGCAGGTGGTCCTTACGAGATGGAAGTCTTGAATTTGACCTCCGGAGACAAGGCAGTTGTGAGAAACATCCTGATCGGAGAAGTCTGGCTGGCATCCGGACAGTCGAATATGCAGTTCGGTATTGCGTCTTCACCGGAACAGATGAAGGAGTTCCGGGAGACTGTTTCAGACGTTGAAAATATCCGGATGTTTTCTGTTCCGCAGAAAGCCTCGACGGCTCCCGAAAATCAGGTTGGCAGTGTTCCTTATGCTCTTGAAGTGCAGGATGAAAATGGAACTCATGAGGGATTGGCAGAAAAAACTCCCGGTTGGCAGGATGTTCATCCGGAGAATATCCCGTTAATGAGTGCGGTCGGTTTGTGGTTCGCCCGGAAGCTTCATGATGAACTGAATGTCCCGGTAGGGATTATTCACTCGTCCTGGGGCGGAACCATTGTGGAAGCCTGGACCAGTACGGAAATGCTGCGTACCAATCCTGCTCTTGCTGTGAAAGTGTCAAATTATCTGGAATCTCTGGCACGTCCGGAACGTTGGGATTATATCCGAAAGGAGAATCCGCTTTTTACGTTCGGTTCCAGCAGTGAACAGTTCCTGATTAACAAGTACTGCACCCCAAATCCTCCAGATGCGGGTTCTCCCAAAGGTTGGGCTGACTGCGGTTTTGACGACAGCGGCTGGATGGATTTTTCCCTTCCGAACAGTTGGATTGCCATGAAAATCTGCGGTAATGGTGTCGTTTGGGTTCGTAAAAATATAGATTTGCCGTCCGATTGGGCAGGTAAGGATATTGAGGTACATACCGCCGGAATTGACAAACATGATACAACCTTTTTCAATGGCGAAAAAATCGGTTCAACGGGTTCCGGATTCCAGACGGACTGTTACAACACCCCACGCTGCTACCAGGTTCCCGGCAGATTGGTGAAAGCCGGCTGCAATACGGTCGCCATCCGGGCGTATTCGTTCATTTATGACGGTGCGTTCTGCGGTAATCGGGATGACTATTATGTGAAACGGAAAGATACCTGTGAAAAAATCATATTCGGCGGCCCCTGCAAGGCAAATCCGGAAGTGGATTTCCATTTTGCCGGATTCCCCGGCGGGACATCCCAAATGGGCCCGCTCCATTCCAATTCGTATGGTATCCTGTTTGATTCCATGATTCGTCCCCTGATTCCGTATGCTATCCGCGGCGCTATCTGGTATCAGGGCGAAAGCAATGCGCGTCCGTATGTTACGGATGATATGTATTGCCGTATGATGTGTGATATGATCCGCGATTGGCGTTTCCGCTGGGGGCAGGGGGATTTCCCGTTCATTCAGGTGTGCCTTGCCGGCTATACGGAAGAAACGGATTACAGCGGTGACTGCACATGGGGACCCATCCGCAATGGTCAGCGCAAAGCAATGCGCCAGACCCCCAACTCCGGCCTCGCCTCTGCACTGGATGTCGGCGATATCGTCAATATTCATCCGCTTGACAAAAAGACGGTTGGAAACAGACTCGCTTTATGGGCATTGGAAAACACTTACCGTGTGCCGGATATCGAAGGCACTTCGCCGGAAGTTGTTTCGGCAGCACGCGAAGGAACGGGAAAGATTCGTCTGGCATTTGAACATTGCCGGGGCGGATTGGTTGCCCGGAATGGTGTTTTGAAGGGGTTCTATGCTGCAGAGGATGATGGCGTATATTTCCCCGCTGAGGCGGTCATTGATGGCTGTGACGTCATTGTGACCTGTGCCAGACTGCCGCTCATCAGTTGCGTCCGGTATGCCTGGAGCACAAATCCAATGCAGGTGGTCACTCTCTACAATAAAGTCGGTCTTCCGGCAAATCCCTTTGAGATTACTGTCGGTTGAATAATGGAAAATTACTGCCCGAACGCAGAGGAAAAGCGTCGATGAATAAATTATTATTGCTGCCGGTCTTGCTTGTCACTTTGTTTGTTGCCGCAGGTTGTGTCAAGGATCTTCCGCCTGTCTGTTATCAGCAGATATACAGAATTGACGGACACCGGACCGATGCGGATAAATTGTATGACAAAGGAAAAGAACTCTCCGTTCCCGAATACCGGACGGAATTGGAAAAACTCTTTGCCACTTATCCGGAAATCAAATCTTCTTTGCCGCTGGAAAATTACCGGCTCGGTTTTTATTTCCGTCAGGGAAATCAGGAACGTTACATCGGTGAGGGTATCGCCGATTTGTGCAATCATTGTGCCTGGTTTGTTTTGAACAGCGAAGTTCTGCAGGACGGTGAACGGAAAAAATATGCGAAGGACATTGTAACATATCTGGAAAAATTCGATATTGATGCCGCTTTGAAACTCCTGGCACTCCTGCGTGAAAAAGCCGTTCCCGGTGCTTTTGTCCGCGAAAATATCACGCATTACGATGAGGAATGTATAGACTACAAATCCACTGTCGAGCGGGTTACAGGCAGAGTCGGCGGCAAGGAAAATCCGCGCTGGGGCCTTTCCCGTACTTATCACCTGAACGGCATGCTCGAACGGGAAGTTTTCTACAAAAACGATGTCCCCGTGGAGTACGAATTTTCCTATAGCGATGACGGCAGACTGCTTTCCGCCCTCTCCGATCTGCGCGTGCGGCAGCTGGGCGGGGATTACAGCGCGCCCAATGACGGGCGGGAGCTGGTGATCGTCATGGAGCTGGACGGCAGACCGATCTGCGACCTTGTGCCCGACGGCAGAAAGGTCTACAGGAGCTTTTTTTACATGTCGGCAAGTGCAA
>CALCCZ010000050.1 GCA_937900075.1 uncultured Lentisphaeria bacterium | reverse complement strand
ACGTTGCCAACGTGACTGTCGAGGGTTCGATCCCCTTTGCCCGCTCCATTTTTTTGATTGTATTTTTGTATGCGGGCATAGCTCAGCGGTAGAGCGCCACGTTGCCAACGTGACTGTCGAGGGTTCGATCCCCTTTGCCCGCTCCATTTTTTTGATTGTATTTTTGTATGCGGGCATAGCTCAGCGGTAGAGCGCCACGTTGCCAACGTGACTGTCGAGGGTTCGATCCCCTTTGCCCGCTCCATTTTTTTTGGGAAACAAACCGGGAACATGATGACAAAATGAAATTGTTGCTGATTTGCCTTGCCGGAACGGCTGGTACCCTCCTGCGGTATACATGTGTATCCGTCATGAACCGGACTTCTCTGCCCTTCCCCACCGGCACGCTTGCCGTAAATACTGTCGGCGCTTTCCTCGCGGGATTTCTGTTCATCCTCTGTAAAGAACGGTTCGCGGAATATCAGGAATATTTCCCTGTTCTGTTCATCGGTTTTTTAGGCGCATTCACTACATTCAGTACTTATACGCTGGACAGCATGAAACTCCTGCTCGCAGGAAATTCCGGAATGTTCTGTCTGAACATTTTATTGCAAAATGGACTGGGTCTTCTGGCAGCATTCGGCGGTATCCGTCTTGCCGAGTCCCTGATGTCGTAAATTTTTGATAAAAGTCATCAAACAGCATTGAAAATTTTATAGCAATAGAGTAAATTATAGACAAATTCGGAATCTTTCCCGCTTTCTGATGATATTGCCGGGCAATAACAGAAAGCAGATTCCGAACCGGACAATATTTTCTGTCAGTTTGCAGAACTGCGGAAACTTTGAACAGAAGGAAATACGAAACTATGGAAGCAGAAGAAGTCAAAAAAGAAGTGAATGAGAAAGTCGATGGCGTTCTGGAAAAGATACCGTTTGACAAAATCAATGAAAAATGCGGTGGTAAACTTCCGATGAGCAGAAATGCAAAAATTGGAATGTTGCTGGGCGCCGGTATTGTTGCTCTCGTTATCCTCGTTCTGATTATTGTCGGGCTTGCGTCCTGCGGCGGTTCTTACGCGGATTACGCCCCCAAAGAAGCAGAAGGCATTCTTTGCATTGATTACAAAAAGATATCCGGACACGAAGTTTTCAGCGAAATCCAAAAAATTGAATCGTACAAAGATTGGGAAAAATCGCTTTCAAAGAAACTGAAGGCGTACGATATGGAATTTGAGGACTACCTTAAGATACAAAACTGGACATTCGTTTTGGATAACGGTGCTATCAGTCTGGTAAAATTTGATAAAAGTGTGGCAAAATCCGTTATTGAAAACAAAGTCAGCACCCTGAAAAAACTTCACATGAAAGTGGATGATGATGAAATCGATGGAAAACCGGCTCTGCTTGTCAAAAACGTGGTATGCGCAATCGCAACCAACAGCAAGACCGTTCAATTCTCTGCGGGCAGAACACTCTTTGACACGCCCCTGAAAAAAGAAGGAAAATGCAAAATTTCCGACTATTTTGACACAGGCTGCATGGTTTGCGTAGTTGCCGAGGAATCCGAAAATATTTTGCGTGAAATCTTCAGCAGAGGCGATATCACCGATGACATGAAAGATGCAAAAATGGCAAAACAGTGCATCAAGGGAAAAGGCAGTGATATTCAGTACACGGTCAAAGTTCTCTACAAAGACTCCAAGACCGCCGAAAAGACCTTGAAAGATTATCAGAATGCCGTCAAGGAACTCAAGAGTGCCGCCGATGATGATGATGCGCTGATGAAAAATGCGGAAGTGAAACGCAGCGGTGATGAAATCATTATCAGCAGCGTTCTTACATCAAAACAGGCAGCGAAACTTATGTATCATTTCCTGGCATTTCAAACGCTTCTGTTTAGTGATCTCTAATCTGACTGAGAAATCGGCAAAACGACTGAGCTGAACAATTCGGGGAATGGGTTCTTTCCGACTCATTCCCTCATTTTTTACATTTTCTGAAGGAACATTTTATTTACACATTGTGGCAGAACAAGATGCCAGTTTTCCAAAATATCCGTGTCAAGTAAATTTTGAATTTTCATGAAGAGATTTCAACTTTTAT
>CALCCZ010000049.1 GCA_937900075.1 uncultured Lentisphaeria bacterium | reverse complement strand
TGCCAGGGAAACGGGATTATAAACGCTTTCCGCCCGTGCATGGAATTTGTAGCCATCGTACCACTCCTTGATTTCTGCAAGGAACTTATCGTGTGGCAAATTGTGTGTCTTCTCCGTCTCGGCAATCCATTCTGTGAAATTTGCCTCGAATTCTTCCTGCGTATAACCTAACATCGTGGCGTAATTCGCATTCATGGAGATATCGTTCAGGTTGTTCAGATCCGAGAAAAGGGAGACGTGGCAGAACTTCGTGACTCCCGTCACAAAGGCAAAGCGGATTTTGCTTTCACAAGTCTTTATCGAGGAATAAAACCCCTTCAGAACATTCAGGAACTCCTTGGAATCCGGTCTGGTAATGTTGCTCAGAATTGGTTTATCGTATTCGTCAACGAGAATTACAACGGGTGCGTCCTTTGCCAGGTCCTCAATCAGGAACTGGAAGTTCGTTGAGAGATTTTCGCCCCTCAATTCCAGCCCGAATGACATGGCGATATTGTTGAGTATGGCGTGGAGGTAACTTTTCAGTTCGTCAACGGAGGAGACGTTGCAGTTGCCGTTGTCGAGGTGTATTACCGGGTGTTTTTTCCAATCGTATGGCTTGTCGTAAATTGCCAGTCCCTTGAAAAGTTCCTTTTTCCCTTGGAAGATGGCCTTGAGCGTTGACACAGTGAGCGACTTCCCGAACCTGCGCGGACGCGAAAGAAAATACATGGACTTGAACGGTTTGACCAAATTCCACAAATATTCTGTTTTGTCTATGTACAGGAAATTTCCCATACGCAAATCTTCAAAGGTATAGACGCTTGATGTCGGATATTTTTTTTCCATAATATTACCTCCAATGTATAATGCATAATGTATATCGTAACCCCAAAAAATCAAGTTACGGTCTATTTTTTACACTAAAAAACTATAATCAACCGTAATCGGCCAGTGTCACTTTTTACGGATATCCCGCATTTTTTTGCAAAATTTATATCAGCAGAATGAATCCTCTATCCACTAACCCATAACTTCCGTGGTTCAAAAAACGAAAAATCCACAAATCCACCGCCAATAAACATTACAAAATGGTAATATTTCAATTTTTTTTAGTTTTTTTTCAAGAACTATTGATTTATGACACAATATATGATATAATATCTCCTGTCTGAGAACGCATTATGCTCTTTTTTCGGCACATGACAACCCTTTTTGCGCGTGCCGGAAGCCCTCAAACAACATCCGTTGGAAGCGGATGGAGGGTATAGAGTTGTGATTCTAACAGACACAATAACAATAAGTTACGAAAAACAACCAAGGTAAGCTGAAACAAATTAACTAACTAAGGAGAAAAATTTATGGCAGTTGAACCGCAAAAAACTATTTTTATTAATGCTCTGTGGGAATCTCAGGAAAAGTACACCGAATGGTGCGCCACTGCAGAAAACACCTACGGATTGGCAACAGATGACTGGGGTACCCTCGCTTTCGGGCCTGACCAGCTTCAGGACGCTATGGATGCGGCATCCGAAAAATCCTCCACGGAGAATGCACAGTGGAGTATTCACGTCACGGGTACTGTCGGTGGCGAGGGAAGTTACAATTTTGACGATGAGGGTCACGATGTTAAATTCACAGGCGAGGGAACTGTGAAAGTGACCAATTTCCCGTATGGAAGCGGTAAAGATACAACTACAGGCAAAGTCGTCATCGGTGAAGGCGTTACCATTATGGGAATAGGAGCTCCTTCGCTGCATGAAGGGTCTTCAAATTTCCGTTTAACAAATCAGACGATTGATATTGACGGAACATATACGTACGATACGTCCGGTTCCGCGTATGCGTTTCTCCGAGTCAAAGAGACAACCGCAAAGACCGAGCTGAACATCAACAGCACTGGACGTGCTACCTTCTGCTACATGAGCAATGACAAAGGAGGTCCCTTTACCGTCAACGTTATCGGTGATAATGCAGACTTCAGCGAAGATTCACAGTTTGTAGGGTTAGGTGAGGGAGGCAATTTCAGATTCCACCAGGGTTCCACCCTAAACATTGAAAAGTACGGTACAGCGAAAATCGCCAATCTGTTCATCGGTGGTATTGAAAACAAAAGAACTACCGGAACGAATGATAATCTGATTCTTGATACCGGAAAACTTACCCTGACTACCGCTGCCACCATCGGTTCCAATGGTAAAGCAGAGATTAAGAATAATTCCCTTCTTACTTCCACGGAAAATATTGAACTTAATGGCGGTGAATACAAACTCTCCAGTGGTTCCCTCATGTCAGTGAAATCTCTCAATGTGAACAACTGGTATGACACTGCAACGCAATGGGAAGCAGACAAATTCTTCGTCAAAAATGGCGATGTATATAACCCGATAGCTGAGGCGGATTTTTTTGCTGGTGTCGAATATTATACGAAGGACAACGATGGCAACTATGTCTTGACGCAGACGCATGCGGCCGGCAGCAGTGCTTTCACGATTGATTACTCCTCCACGCTGAAATACACGGATTCCGTGACGGTGGCGGCTGCGGATGAGGAGAAAGTGAATGCCGGTGCCTTCACAGTCAACCTGGCGGGTCTGGATACTTATGCCGGCGAAAAGAAGGGCTTCCTGATCGTGGACGGCAGTACTGCGACCGGCACAATCACCGGCAGCATCGTGACTGACGGACTTACCGTTGGCGATAATGGCATGATCGCCGGTACGAATTACAAGTATGTGAAGACCGACAAAGATATCTATGTCTACGACACCACCGTGGATACCTCCAAGGTTTACATTAGTGAAGATGTTGATACGAAGAGCAAGTTCGGCGAAGCGATGACAGTCGGCGAAAACACCTACTACGTCGGTATCAATCTCTTTGCAAATGCGTCCGATGCCTTTGCCGGGGTTGCCGATGGCGGCACGATTAATGGCAATTCACTGAACCCGTCAGAAAAAATTGTTCCGGTAAAGGGCAAAACATTTACGATTGCCGGCACGATTCAGTGCGTATACGTGTGGAGTTCTGACCCGGGACCCATGGTAAACTGCAATATCACCATTGCAGAAGGCGGACTGCTGGAAATGATGGGCAGTACAGTTGGAGATGGTTCTGCAGGCATGCTGAATACCCAGAACAGCACTTGGAATGTTAAGGGAACTTTGGATGCCAGTTTCAATTCCCCTGGTCATAATTTTAATCAATACGGGATTTGCCAATATGGAGATAGCGATGCCTTCGATACCTTCAATGTTACCGGCACAATGAAAGTCGGGTATTTCGATGGCGGTTTCAAAGGTGAATTGAATGTTACCGGCGAGAATGCACTGCTGGAAATGCAGGGAAATGCAACTGAAGCAACCACTCAATTTAAAATCAACAGTGGCTCTTCTGTCACCGTGAATGATGGAGCCAAGTTCACTAGTACTGGCGGACTTTTCCTCCTTGCCGACTCCACAGCTTCCCTCACAGCCGGCAGTACAGCGGAAATCACAATGGTCTCCATTGATTCGGGCGCATCTCTCACGGTTACGAACTCTTCGTTTACTGCAGACGAAATCACAATCGCAGAAAATGCCGCTTACACGTTCAACGTCAATCTGGGCGCAAAATCCAAGTTTGCAATCGGTACGCTCAACGATACGGTTACGATCAATGTTGCCAAGGATACGACGGAAGGTTCCACGCTGAAGAGTTTCTACATCTTCGATGGTATTGCCAATGAAAGCCAGCTCAAAGTTGCAGACGATGCGGCATTAAAAGACTATTACTGCATTGATAATGACACCAATATCGTCTTTACCAACCTTGAAAATCTGAAGATTGTTGAGAATGCAACCCGCCACAATGCCGTAGCCGATGGCGAAGAAGCCCTGGTCAGTATTGCCATGAACGATGGTGCTGATGCAACCTTCTTCAAGCTGTTGAGTGCTTCGACCGGTGATACTCCCTATACCATTTCGAAAGATGAGACGGTTGCAGGAAAATTCTACATCAAGTCTGGAACTGAAACCGTTAAAACTATCGTCCTGGATTCCGCCATGGCTACAGATTATACCGTCAAGGCCGGCTGGAACGGCGATATTTTCGCTACATTGAAAAAAGAATTTCCCGCAAATTACTTCTTCAACGCAGCCTGGACGGATGAAACTGCCTATAAGACTTGGGTTGCTGACACAGCTAACGCAGGTATTGTTGCAAAATACGGTCTGACGGATGACATGTTCGGCAAGCAGACGTTCGGCCAACTGAAGGTGGCCGCGAATGTCGTTGGTGTGACCGGTACGGCGGCCAGTAATGTTGACAACAACTATAACCCGACTCAGACGCAGAACCTGTATTTGCTCAGCACGCTGACAGGTGATGATACGGCATACTCCGAAGTTGCTTTCTCCAACCGCGGCCGTAACCTGAACATTATCAACGCCACGGGTGAAGCATCCGTCATACTGAAGGATTCAGCCGAAGGTTATCCGCTGTTCCTGCATGCTGATACCAACAACAATGCCTATCTTGATACCTATACACACATCGCGGAAGGAGTGATTTACGAAGGTACAGCCTCTACTCCGCAGGGGATGCTCGGTGGCACCATTGATTTGGATGGCAAGATTCTGATGCACGGAACCGGCAACGACAGTTATGTCCCGTGGGATGCGCTTGTTGCACTGAACATTTCCAAGACCGGTGCCTATGAGTTCTGCCGTACTACTAACTTGCAAGGTATTGTTACGGTTACCGGTGATGCTGAAGGAAAGACTTACACGGCCGATGCGCAGTTCAAGCACACCAACGCCAATATTCCTGTAACTCCCGATGCGACCAATGGCGGTCATGGACTGAACATCGGTGGTGCAGTCAACGGCAAGACTGCCGGTTATGTGGTCAAGGATTACGGTTATGTTTCGACTGCATCCAGCTTGTTCATTGCCAATACGAATGGTTCAGGTTTTGTTGAACTGGACAACCATGGTAAATTTACGGTTACCGGTTATAATACCGTCGGTTACGTCAAGGACGATACGCAGTATGCCGGTTCCCTGTCCATTTCCGACGGATCTATCTTCACTGTCGGTAAAGATATGACTGTCAACGCCACCGGTTCCGTCACGCAGGATGCGACCTCTACGGTCACGGTTACCGGCGCGATTACGATTGCCGAAGGCGGCAGCTACACTCTGGATTTGTCTGGTTTTACGGCAGCAGAGGGCGAGGTTTACCGTCTTCTGGTTTCCGCTGCAAGCGGTGCTGACACGATTTCAGTCTCTGGCGATGACAAACTGGCGGAAGGCTGGAAAGCAGTTCGGGACAGCAAGAGCATCTATATCTACGATACAACGAAAGTTGATTTCAGTGACATGGTAGTGAATGCAGACTGGACTACATTTGAAACCGGCGATGTCATCACAATCAATGACAAGGATTACTACTTCGGTCTTACGGCATTCACCACTACCGCCGATGCAGTGGCAATGGCGACCAACAAGGCTGTCCATCCGGAACTGACTTCCTACAAGCTGACGAACAATGGTACAGACATTACCTTACTGACAGGAGAAAATCTGCTGAATGTTACCGCCTTTGAGGAAGGCTTGACCCTCTCGGGTGCGTTTTTTGTAACCGAAACGCATGAAACGATTAGCATCGACGGCAATGTAAAACTGGATCCCAACAGTACTTTCCAGTTCAGCAAAGCATTGAAAATTGCTGCAGATTCCTCTTTCAGCATGGACTATACCTCCACACTTGCCGGAGAAAATCAGACAATTACGGTGGTAGAAGGCGGTGCACTCAATATCGACCTCAGCGGACTCCTGGATGGGAAAAACCGCACCTCTTGGATGTACTCTCTGATCGAAGGCAACGTGGATTCCCAGAGTATCACCTACGATTTCGGTAAAGGCGTCGCAGATCAGGATGAATGGGAAAAAACAACCGGTTACACGATTAAAACGGATGGCGGAAAAGTTTATCTGCTGGACAAAAACAGAATCGATACGAACGTCATGGTGGTCAATCCGCAATGGGGCGACAAGACGAGCGGATCTGTCGTCAAAACTACCGATGGAAAATCCTATATCTTCGGCACCAATGCGTTCAATAATCTGAACATGACGAACGGAGCAAAAACGGTAATCGTTTATGGTACCGCGACTCCCCTTGCCGGCAGCACTGATGCTGATGTGAAAATCACCGAATCGCTCACTACGGTGAACGTTGAAAACTATCTCGAAGCCGGAAGTTTGAATTTTGCCTCCTACGGAGAAACGAATATCTTACTCAAGAGCAACTCCATGTTGAAACTGACTGCCGACGGCAAGAGTGTCAGCATAGTCGACTCTATGAATGTAGAGACCAATTGTGTCATTGACCTTGCGAAGGGCGAACAGCTGGTTGTTCTCGGCGAACTGAAAATGCTGAACGAAAATTCCATCATCGGTGAAGGTCTCATCAAGGCGGGTTCCGTCACATTGTCCGGCATGACTGCCACCACTATTACGGCGGCGCAGATGGCATCCTTCTACAGCGCGGATACGAAAATCGATTTCGGTGAAAACGGTGCCTACTTTGCCGTGAAGGGCTATGTCTCCGAAGAAGATCGGGCAGCCTACAGAGCCAAACACGGTGACCATTTCGTCTATGATGATTATATCAACGTCATTGAGGACAATATTGCGACCATCGACAGCAAGAACCTGGCAGATGTTGTCGGCAAGAGCGGCGAACTGCGCGGCGGCACGACGGCGAACAAGATCGTCCTGAAGAAGGATGAGAACGCCAATCTGGCCGGTTTGAACTACAACATGCGCGGCGGCAAGAACACGATTACCATCGGCGCCGGCAGCGAGTTCAAACTCGGCAACCTGAGCAATGTTACGACCGTCAGTCTGGCGAACGGCGTTGCAGCCAACTTGACCAAAGCCGAACTGAAAGACGTTGTGATGTCCGCGGGCAAGACCACGTTTACAGCGGGTAACTACTCCGATGTCACGGTGGATAGCCTGACGAAGAGCGATCTGGGCGGCGCAAATACGGTAAAGAGCGGCAACTTCGCCAATTTGACCGTAAACGGCGCTATGAGCAACATGGCTGCACTGACAATCGGCAAATCGACCACCCTGAACGTAGCCGGCAGCTATACCGGTACGCAGGATAAGAACACGATTACCATCGGCAACGACTCTACTGCGGCTTTCGCAGACAGCATCAATCTGTTCGGCGGAGCGAACCAGATCAGCGTCGGTTCCCGTTCCTCCATGATCGTACGCGGCGATGTAAAGAACGTTCAGACCATCAAGATCGCGAACGGCAATTATGACAATGCCAAGGAATCCGTGGTGAGCGGTTCGATTATCATCGGCGGCGTTTGGACCGGAATTGAAGGCAAGAACACGCTGAATGCCGGCAACTACACCGTTGTAGGCGTTGAAGCAATCCGCGAAAGCGAACTCGGCAGCACATTCCAGCTGACAGTCGGTTCCAACTCCGCACTGACGGTGAACGGAGTCATTGAAAGCGTCAATAAACTGACCGCGAAGAACGGTATCGCTTATCAGGAGTTCGTAGACGGCAAGAAACTGCCTGCAAAGACTCAGGGAATCACCATTGTTACCGTTAACGGCAAGATCACCGGTACCACCGCAGCGGATACCATCAGCTTCGGCAGCTACAACAGAGTGACCGCCAAGGATATCGATCTGAAGGACGGCAAGAACGCCATCAGCTTCGGTACCCGTACCACGGCAACTGTCGGCGACCTGAGCGGCATCAACAAACTGACGCTCGGCAACGGAACGGCAGCCAATGCGAAGAAGGGCATTGACCAGGTACGCACAAAGGTAACTGCGGGCGCCATCCAGGGTACGGCGGAAAACGATACGATTTCCGTCGGCAAGGATGCGGTCCTCTACACAGGCAATGTGGATCTGACCAACGGTGTAGCCGCCGGAGCGAAGGAGAAAAACACGGTTGCAGTCGGCAACAACTCCATCCTCGCGATCGGTCTCACCTACAGCGAAACCAACGGCTGGCAGCGTGGTAAAGAAGGCGACCTGACCGGTGCAGCCTCCATTACGCTGGGCAACGGTACTGCGCCTGCAACAGATGCCACGGAATTTTCCGAATACGCAGCTTTCATCGGTGTCAATGGCGACGTCGATATGACTTCCGGCGCAGCCGCCGACAAGGCGACCATCAAGGCTGGCAATTACGCGGCAATCGAAATCTTCGGCGATTTGAAATTCTCCGATGAAGCTGGCGCCAAGAGCAAAGACCAGGTGACGATCGGTAAACAGTCCGGATTCGCGGTGCGCGGCACCGTGACCGGTCTGGATGTCCTGAATGTCGGCATGAACAGTATTGTTGTCGGTAATGAGGTTTTCCTGAACGAAATCGCCAAAGAAGGCAGCGAAATCACCGGTAAACGCGACAATACGTCCCGTCTGGTTTCTCTGGGTACGGCTACAGATGCTCTGACCTTCACCGATATCGTAACGGAAAATGCCGATAATACCGTTGATAAAGCCGCCACGAAGGTTCTCACCGCCGGTGAAGCCAGCAACGGTTGGTTGAGTCTCGGCTATGGTACTGCTTCCGGTATTGATTTCACGCAAGGCAACAAGGATACAGCCCAGTATTTCAACGATGTTGCAGACTGGTCTATCCTCAAGTCCGATGCCACCAAGTTCATCACGAATTTCGACGAGAACAGTGTCCAGATTTCCGCCGATTCCGTTGACGCTAAGAATATGAAGATTACCGTCCAGGAATCTTCTGACGGTACCACCTGGGCCGAAAGCACAACGATTTCTGGAGGTGATTTCATTGATACTGGCGATGGCTCCGGCTACTGGAAACTCTCCGGTGTTGCAACCGGCACTCAGGTTGCCGTCTCCGTAAGCATCAAAGATACGTCGGAAGAAACAGGAACTAAAGGTGTGTACGGTTATGCCATCACCAAGATTGCGTAATCCGACAGTCCTGAACAGCTGACAACGGCTGTATAAGCACCAGCGCGGCTCCCGTGAAAACGGGGGCCGCGCTTTTTTTAAAGTGATTAGTGAATAGTGTTTTTTTTAGTGGATAGTGGTTAGTGAATAGTGAATAGTAAGGGGTGGAAAATGCCGATAGTTTCGTGCGATTGTGCAAGGCGGGATGGATAAATGACCTGATGCAAACGGGATGCATGGGGACGCACCCGCCTGAGGCGGGTTTCCCCCATGAGTGGTTCGGGCCGCCCCTTTGGGGCTCTGGAGGTTTTGGTTATGGTTAACCAGGGGTTGCGCCGCCTTCGGCTGCTCCACCCCTGGCTATTATCGTGCCGCCCCGTTGGGGCTATGGGTGGAACATTCCGGATGTTGTTCGTGATTGTGTTGGGCAGGAGGAAATTGGCATGAGAAATCCAGGATGTTGTTCGTGATTGTTCGGGACACAATTGTCGGAACATAAAAAAAGATATATCCGTGTTTATTGGTGTTCATTCGTGGTTCTAAATCAATCGTTTGAGCAAACACGATGAACAAATAAAATAAGTCTTATGGGTTTGCGGGCAAAATGCCGGACAACATCCCCGGACTAACTTTCGATGTCAATTTCACACCAGGTAATAGAGCAATTTCCCTCAAAATACAACATATTGTCGCCGTCTTTCAAGATGCCGTCCGGGATTTTGTACACTGCCGGCTCTTCGATATTCTGCGGAAGTCCGCCGGTAAATTTATCGGTACTTTTTATACAGGGAATCCCATTGCAAAGGACCTTTTCCGGTTCATCGCCGTTCCAGGCTATGACTGCTGTTGCCGTTCTGCCTTTTACGGCGCCACCGACGTTCAGACGCAGAAAAGCCGGTGGCCATTGATTTGCTTTGCGCGGCAGGATTGGATCCGGCAGATAGCCCCAGGCGCGTGAAAAGGTATCCGTGAAGGATACAATATGCCGGCGTTTCTGTGCTTCCACTTTTTCACGGATACCGACAGTCTGGTGGATTCGTGTCAGATTCACAGCAGCATCGTTTGGGGTATCGAAGATATGCCAGGAGTTCATTGTATCAAAGAAATTGAACAGATAAATGTCATCGGATCCACGATAATAGAAAGAGGCGGCATGTCCAAAAACGATTTCCGGCGTAACGGGAAATCTTGCATCCTCCGGTTTCCCTTTTGATAAGAACTCAAGAGATGCCGTAAGTTTGATTTCATTGCCTAACAGAGAACGCCAGAGTTCGAGTGGATAATCGTAATCTGTGGAGCCGAAATAACTGGTCAGAACGACGCGCGAGATCAGTTTTTCTGTTGCCCAGGCAGGCACGTCAAAGCCCATTTTCCGAGCATCATCCGGACGTGGTGGCAAACGGACGATCAATTCAACGGGATGTCCGTATTTTTTTTCCGCCTGATCGGCGAGTTTGCGTGAATCGCGCATGAATTGAGTCAGAATGTGTGCATCATCGATTTCGTATCCGGGTTTCAGATAATACGGAGAACGCATCCAGTCCAATTCCAGTCCGTCTATGTCAAATCGTTCAAAATATTCCCGTACAAGTGCCAGATGATGCTGATAGATTTCCGGACACGCATAATCGAAGGTACGCCCCCACCAGAAGCCCGCAGGAGTGTAAGACGCTGTCAGACAATCCTGGTGTTCCCGCCAGAAGTCGGAGACCTGAACGGAATTCGGGTCATCGACATGATGGACATCATTCATGCGCATGCTGAAGAATGGGCGGATCCCGATTTCCCGGCAGGCTTTAACGGCAACGCCGAAAGGATCCGGAACGGCATCAAACATTTTTTTAGTCCGAGCCACAAAAGGGAAAAACTTTTTTTGCCCGCGATACAGAAAAGACCCATCCGGTTGTTTTTCCAAATCTTTCCAGATCGGCTCCCAGACTTTGCTGTCAAAGATTGCTTTCTGAGCATTGAGATTGAACAAAAGCGTGCAAGGGGCACAGCCTGCGAATCCTTCTATGTATTTTCGTATCCCGTTTTCATTGAGAGAGTTTTCATCGAAGCAACCGCAAAAGAAGTCAAAAGCTTCATTCAGAAGAAAAGACATGGTATCGTATCCTTTCCATTATGATTTTTCTAAATACAACCTGTCAGACAAAAAAGTCAAGGGGAAAAAGAGAGGTGGATCCCCAGCAAAAATGAACGTAGAAAGTTCAATAGTAGAGTATTATAGCATCTTTCAGCAACTTTTCAAATTCATTCCACAGATATCCCGCATTATTTCAAATAGGACCTATAGGGTTTTCGGGAAAACCGCCGGATGTTGTTCGTGATTGTGTTGGGCGGGATGGGAATAAACCACGAAACATACGAAACACACGAAAAAGATTGGTAATCAAGGATTTGTAGAACCACGAATAAACACGAATGGACACGAATAGGTTAGTGGATAGGGAATAGGAAACCGCCTGAGTTTCCCGGCGCAAATGAAAATAGATCTTATTCGTTGTAGTACAAAACCGTTTGAGCAAACAAGATGGCTATCGGCATTCTGACAAAACCAGCCCCAAAGGGGCTATGGGTGGAAACCGCCGGATGTTGTTCGTGATTGTGCGAAGCGGGATGGGAAATAGGACCTATAGGACCTATAGGACTTATAGGTTTGCGGGATAACATCCCATGACTAACCACTAACCACTATTCATTAATTTCTGTTTTATTTTATCTGTGTATTGTGTTATTTTTAATTCTTTTTTGAAATGCAAAAAATAAAACAAAAAACATATATTATTCGTTACAGATTTTTTTGAAAAAACTGACATGTGACACCGGATAAAAAAAGAGGCAGGGCGGTGGCCTGGAACGTCAGGCGGAACGATGCCGGAATGCGTTGGATTAGGCAAAAAAAGTGACAGTTTACCCGTCTGAGGGGAAGAATCTTACATATTTTGGGGGTATTTTTGAACTTTTTTTCTCAAAAAGCGTACTTTGCTATTGACAAATGGGCATACGCATTATATAATTATAGATACTTAAATAATAATTATAGATAGTTTTTAATTTTGCTAAAACATACGGGCGATTCCGGCAGAGTCGCTCGGAGTCAAGTGAAAAATACAGTTTAAGGAGCGACAAAATGAGTATCATCAGATTGGAAGACAGAGTGCTTTTTGAAGCAGGCGCAGTAGTGGAGGCAGTAGAAGCCACACAGGATGTCCAGGCGCTGCAGGCGGAACAAGCGGAGCAGTCGGCGGAGCAGCAGCAAGCGGGAGAACAGGAAGCTGCGGCCGTATCGGAAGTTGCGGATGCGGTTACGGACGCTACGGCGTCGGCATCGGGTGCAGACGTTGCGGCGAAGAGTGCAGACAGTGGAAGTGAGAATACGGAAACTGGCACGGGAGCTGTCCCGGAAGACGGGATATCGGAGGACAGCGCGAGTGAAAATGACCCGTCTGAAAATACGGAAACGGCGGAGACCGCCGGTGAACGTGTATCCGGGGATGACGTATCTGCATTCACGGATATTGCCTCTGATATTGCTACTGACTCTGAGAATGTATCTGCCGATCGCGATGAGTTTGCTGAAGATTTAGCCGCATTTGCAAATGCGGACAACGATACTGACACGGAATCTGCTGATGATGCGGAGGAAGAACTGAATTTTTCCGACCTGCTTCCGGAGACGGGTACGGACGGGAAAGAAGAGCGTCATGAGCTGGTGGTTATCAGTGGCAGCGTGTACGGGTCCGAGGACATTGTGGATACGATATCCGATCGGGCAGAAGTACTGGTGCTGGATGTAACGGATACGGATCCGCTTGCGACGGTTACGGCATGGCTGGAAGAACACGGCGAGACGCAATACGATGCCATTCACTTTGTGGCGCACGGCAACAGCGGGTATTTCACGCTGAACGGTATGATTATTGACCGTAACTATCTGGATCAGAACGGGGATACTTTCCGTGAGATTGGCAGTCATTTGACGGCAGAGGGCGACATTATGCTGTATGGCTGCCGCACGGCAGAAGGTGAGGCAGGCCAGGAGTTCATCCATCAATTTTCCGAATTGACCGGAGCGGATGTCAGTGCATCGACGCAGGCTACGGGTGGTGTGGAGGATGAATCCGGAGTAGTTCATACCAACTGGACTTTGGACTATATAGACGGCACGGTCGAGACATCGTACATTCAGGTGGACGGGTATTCCCACGAGCTTGCGAACTACCGTGTTGACAATGCCGGTGATTCCGGTTCCGGGACCTTGCGTTATGCTTTGAAGCAGATTGGAAAATCCGGTGAAATCACGATCAGTCACAGTATCCAGAAGATTCTTTTGACATCCGGCGGTTTGAGCTGGACGGGTGGCGATTTGACGATTGTGTATGAGAATTTCTCGAAGGATGACCTGACGCAGAACGTGACGGTGGAAATGTCCTCGAACACTCCGGCGTTATTTGAGATACATGCGAGCAATGCGAAGATTACGATTCAGGGAGTGAACTTCTCCTCGTTGTACGATAATGGAAATACAGCTACAGCCAAGGGAAAGGTTCTGACTCGAGTTTTCAATGTTACCGATGTAAGTATGTTCGATTTGTCCTATTCCGAGATTCACTCAAAATCCCATGGACAGGGCGACGGCGGCACGATGTATTTCGGCAAGTTGAGTGATGTTGTTCTGGATCATGTTCAGATTTATGATGATGTTGCTTGGGCTAACAACAAATATGTCATGGGCGATGGCGGATTGATTTATTTTTCCGGACGCGACCTGTATTTGAATGATGTGACGATGAAGAATGGTATGGCGCAGGTTTATACGGAAGTGGCCAACAATATAACGACCTACATTGGCGGACATGGCGGAGCGATTTATTTTGCGGGTCATGACCTGTACATGACGGGTGACATTGTTTTCAACCAGGTTCGTACACAGGGTGGTGTTCCCACCGCCCTGGATCAGAAGAAATTCACAAATACCGTATTGGACTGGGGCGGCGGTGCGATTTGGTTCAAGGGAAACAATCTGGTAATCGGCGGGAAACTGGATGCAGCCGGGAATCTTCTGACGGATGCCGACGGACTTGCGAAAGATATCACGATTGGTTCCCATACGTTTAATGCGGCCGATACGACGATGACTCTGAGTACGTTTGGACACGGCGCCGATTCGCATCGTGGCGGAAGTATTTATTTTGACGGCAATGACTACTACTGGGGCGGCAAATCCGTAAGTATGTCCAGTGTTCAAAGAGGCTCCCAGGACTACGGTTTTCTGCTGGGATTCGTTGCCCATGCGCGCAATGTTACGTTCTGCGGACCGGAAGACAATCCGGATACAGCAGCAGACGAACGGTTTTCCGTGGACCACATCAGTGGTATTTTCACAGCGACGGGCGGATATGCGGAAGCCGCGTATCATTTCCATGGAATGATTCTGTATGCGGAAGATGTTGCGAATCTGACGATTAAGAACATAATTTTCGACAATATCGGAGCGGGCAGCGGAGTATCGCGGACATCTGCCATTACGGTGGATGCGAAGCGTTATTATCTTGATTACGACGGTCTGGTGATGTGGACGGATGGTACCGGCAGATTTCTTGCTACTGAAGACGCCGATGATGCTCCTGCCAGCGGCTACACCAGAATGACCGCGGATGAGTCCTACGAGTTTTTCGACGGGTACAGTTTCCAGCCGGCGGTCGGTCCGACCGGTGCCGTGGTGAAGACGGTAGAAGAGACGAGTGGTCAGGGAGTGAAGACCTATTGGGATTATGTGCTGTATTCCAAATTGGACGAGAACGGGAAGGTAATCGGAGTGGACTGGATGCGGGTAGAATCCGGCAAGGATCCGCTTGCGCCGCGTCAGGGATATGAGCTGATGACCGCGAGTCAGTTTGCTGCGATCAAGCTTTCGTTTGAGCTGCTTGTGAGAACGTTCGACACGCACATGACGATTGAGAATGCAGTTTTCTCGAATTTCAACTACTGGAACAACGATATGGCCTGGTCTGGCGCGATAAAGTTCCAGACGCCGTACGCACTCGGTTTCTTTGACAGTAACAACAAAGATGCACTGACGGATATAGAGAAAGAATCGGCGCAGGATCTTTCCACGCTGACGATTAAGAATACGCATTTTGAAGTGATGGGAATGAGTCATTCCGGAAATCTTGGTACCATCAATCTCCGTGCGAAATACGGACAGGTCTTCTTCAGCGGCGGAACGTTGTCGGTTTCCGATACCGATTTTGTGCGTTGTTATGCACAGCAGGGTGGCGCTTTGTATGTAATCGGCAATCTGGAAATGGACAATGTGGTTTTCGGCGGTCAAGACAACTGGACTGCACAGAAAGAAACGATCAACGGCGTGGCGGTTGACCATGGAGCGACCTGGAACAAGTTTTCGAATCGTGCCGTTTATTCGAGTGGTGACGGCGGTGCCATCTATATGCCGTTTGTTTCCGGAACGACTTCCGATATAACCGCTCACGATACTACTTTCTACAATGTCTATGGCGTCACCGGCGGTGCTATCTGCTATCTGGCTGATGGTGATATATCGTTCACGGGTACTACATACGTGTACAATGTCCATTCTTCCAGTCACGGCGGATTCATGTATGCGAGAAACGTCGGGGAACTGACATTTGGAACGCTTGGCGGAACGGACATCAATCATTTTGAGCATATTTATACCTCAAACAACGATGCGCGTGGCGGTGTGATTTATGCGCAGGTACGCGGTGATCTGGCATTTTACGGAACCAATACGTTCCGCGAGATTATGAACAAAGGATACGGCGGAGTCATTTTTATGACCGGTTTCGAGTCCGCAGAAGTGGATGCAAGAGTCGGAATTCATGACCGGACCGGCGGTAATCTGATCATGGACGGCAATACGACGTTTGACTACATTCTTCCTTATTCCTCGACCTGGGATTACAAGAATGTTGCTGTCAGCAACCGTTACGGCGGAGTGATTTATTTTGACGGCATAGATACTACCATTACCGGTTCACTGACAGTAAACCGGGTATATGACTTTACCGGTCAGACTTACGGCGGCTTGATTTATTTCCGCGGCAATGACCTGATTATCCGTGCGGATATCAGTGCACGTACGATAGAAACCCGTAACGCCAACTGGAGTTCGACCAACCGGAATAATATGTACTACGGGTTGATTTATGTGGAAACAGGACACCGTTTAGTGGTGGACAACACGGGTCCAACGGCTACCTATTCCGTGGATGCCAACGGTGTGGCGACAATAGAGAATGCGACATTCTCCGACCTGTATATCAATGGTGCTATCCGGTTCTGGGGATATGATTTGTATCTGAACAACCTGTCATTTGATTTCCGTCAGGATACCGGGACCAACAAAACCGGCTGGGCGGGCGGCAATCCGGTCATCGCTGTGGAATACGGCGTGGGCGGCAGTGAGACGGGCGGTGAGTCTGTTTATATGTCGAATTTGCTGTTTGCGAACCTGAGTCACGACCGTGAAGCCGGCGGTATCATCTATATGAGTGGAGCGACGGCTGTCTTGGATAATATTACGGTCCAGAATTTCCGTTATACCAACGGCAACATCCGCGGCGGTTTCCTGTTTGCGGAAAACGGGAGTGATGTGACGATCCGCAATTCGACGTTCCGGAACATAGAATCCACGGGCGCGGGCAACAATAATGAATGGTACGGCGGTGTGGTCATTACTACCCAGTATTCGAATTTGACAATTACGGATTCCGTATTCGATACTATTACTTTCACGAACAACAACCAGCAGAACCGTACCGGTCTGATCGTGATGAATTACGGAACGTTGAATATCAACGGTACGGCAACCGCGAACGGGGCGGGAACGCTCTTTACGAACATTACCTCCAAGGGCAGCCGCACGCAGGGAGCGGTTATCGGTGTTCAGCGTACGGATGTGCATATCAATGGATTCAACTTTGTTGTGTCGAATGGAGAAATCACGAATTACGGTGTGGAATTTTCCAATATCAACGTGACCAGTACGAGTTCGGCGCAAGGTACGATTTACGTTACCGGTGATCAGTACAACCGCAGTTCGTTTGAAGGTACCGGCATGTATTTCCATGATATTGTCATGGGCAGCAACACGAGTCAGGGACATGGTGCAGCGCTGTTTGTGACCGGTGAAATCACGGGGCCCGTGCAGGTATCCGATTCCTTATTTGCCAACAACAAAGCGACTGTACACGGCGGAGTGTTCTACATTGCGACAAGTATTACCGTGACCAACAGTATTTTCCTGAACAATACAGCCGGCAATATGGGCGGTGTGTTCAGTTCCGGCGGCAGTCTGTCACCTACGATTATCAACTCCACGTTCATCGGCAACAGTGCGAAGAACGGCGGTGTCATCGGACTTGGCAATACAGCGTTTTACCGGATGGATATTACAAACTCCGTGTTCCGGAACAATACAGCCACGGAATTGGGCGGAGTATTCTATCATGTGGCGACCAACGATACCGGTGTTGACAGAAGAGGATATTATGTAACGAACTCCGAATTTACGGGCAATGAGGCAGGTAAAGAAGGCGGCGCGTTTTATGCGATAGGTGAATTCAGCAACGACCGTACCGGACAGCTGTACGGTGAATATTTCTTTACGGATGTAGTGTTCAGCGGCAACAGAGCGAAAAACGGAGCGGGCGGTGCCATGTATGTGAAAGCAGCATCAATGGAACTGCATCATACGACCTTTACGGACAATAGTGCGACCACTAACGGCGGTGCGATTTTCTTCACGCCCATGGGCGGTTCCTACGGTGAACAGGGAGCCCGGAGACGTATTTTCACAGTGGAAGACAGCACGTTCTCCGGCAATATATCAACCGGCGGCAGCGGCGGTGCCATTTATTATATCCAGCCGAATGCGAACACAACAGCGGTATCTACATTTGATAATGTACTGTTTGAAAACAATACAGCCACCAGCGGCAATGGCGGTGCGGTTTACACCGGCAATTATGCCCTGATGACTTCTTTCAACAATGTGACGTTCTATAAGAACGCAGCGAAGAGTGGAGCTGCCGTGTATCAGAAGGAAGATTCCAATACGCGTACCTCTTCGGTCACGATGTTGAACTGTACCGTTTACGGGAATAAAGCGACGGCCGGCTCTACGGTCTATACCGACAAAACGATGATTGTGATGGTAGCCAATTCTCTGTTCATGGATAACAGCTTTACCACCTATGAAATAGAAATGAGCGGAAAGGTAGCGACGGAAGGCAATGACAACCGTATTGATACCTACCGGTATGACACTTCTGCGGCAGGCACTCAGGTGACCGATGCGTACTATGTTTTGATGCCGACCAAACGAATGATTTATGCCAGTGTATTTGACAGTGCTTTGGATAAAGTTTACAGCGGCACGAAGAACTCCAATTCTCTTTCCGATACCAATGTTCATATTCTGTCCGATATGTTCAAACAGAATATAACGGACAGCACTTTGAGTACCTCCGATATTTTCGGTACTACTAATGTTCAGACAGCGGACAACGGCGGAACCGTGAAGACGATAGCGGTTTCTGCGGCTGCGAATGCGATATTTTCCAGTTTGTCCAAGAATGAACTCCGTGTTTCGACTTCTGCGGCAACTCAGGTTTTCTTCCAGGGTACGTCCTATTATCAGAAGAACGGTGATGTTTATGAACAGGTTGCCGTCAAAGCGGGCGAGAAGATTGAGGGAACATACTATATCAACAAAGGCACGAATGCGGCGCCTGATTACGAGTTGTGTACAGATGAATATTTTGTCGGTCAGAAATATTATACCAAATCCGGCAATGTTTTCACGCAGGTTGCCGTCCTGGCGAATACTGCGGTAGCGGAAGCCGGTTATTATGAGGATTCCATGTACCGGTTCAGCAAGGCGAGGAACGTGGAAGGGATCGGCGACTATGTGTATTTCCAGAAATCCAAGGATGGCGGAGAGACCTGGACGGAATGGCAGCGTTTCTACTGCATGCGTCTGACTTCCCAGTTCTATAATAAGGATACCGGTTTGTTCTATACGAAGGACGGTGGCAGGGGCTGGAATCAGGGTAACCTCGTTTTTGATGATGATACGAACTATTTCCGTGAAGGATATCAGTTCCTGGTTACATCAAACAATCAGGCGACCACTTATTTGAGCCATATATATGGAACCGGAAACGCCAAGGATTATTCTTACTATCTGGATTCCAATTTGTTTGATTTCGACCGCACATTTACCGATGCGCGCGGCTATTTCCGTGCGGAAGCGGAAGATTCGGACTCTGCAGCCGACTGGGTGTGGACGCCCGGTGCGTATCAGGTGGATGCAGCCAAGATCATGGTTTCACAAAGTGAGGATCTGTATTTGCAGACGGAAGTGGAAAAGACCATTACGTTAGTGGATAAAGACGGGAAGAAATTCACGACTGTGACGACCGGCAACTTTGTGGATAATGAGTATCATTTTTACAATAATTTAAATAATGCGATTGCGAAGCACAACGCGTTTGAAGATTCCAGCATTTATATTGCCAATACCACTTTGGATATCGGCAGTTCTCTGACGATTTCCCAGGATACGAATATCATCGGTACCGGACTGAACTCCGGACTGAATGTCACCGGCAATGCCGTCGCATTCAATTTGAGCGGTGCAGAACTCGGATTGTACGGTCTGAATGTGACAACGGGTACCGGTTCATTGGTGAATGTGGCAGGGAACGATGCGAAAGTACATATAGAGAACTCCCACTTCCTGCTGGGCGGTTCTTTAGTATCGGGTGACAAGATTCTGACGGGTCTGTATCTTGACTATGGCAATACCATAACGTTAGCCGACAGCGCACAGAATGTCATTCTGTTCAATATTACCGGTGACTATGAGAAGACGGATATTCTGTTGAAGGATACCAATTTTGATTTGTCCGGCACGGTATCTGTCATGAAACTTTCCGGCGGAGCCCGTGATGTTGTCTTTGACGGTATTGTAGTCAACGGGTTGGAAGCGGTTCAGAAATCGGATACGCAATATGTACACCAATATCCTGACAAGATCACGACGGTATCCGGTACTGCGTTGTTTGATTTCACGAATGTGGCAGCGGTGAAAACGGAAGGTGCGGTTACGCTGAATTATCTTAACTTGACAGGGAATCTCTTCCGGTTCAAGAACGATGCAGTTGCGATTACGGGTGATTTTTCCTCTTATGATATCACCGGATTGCGTACACAAGTCGGTTTCGAGATGCGCAACACGAATATTACCGGATCGCTGTTCTATATTGATTCCGCAGTGGAAGGCAGTACTTTCCGTATTGGCGGAGTTTTTGACCATGTGACGATTAGCGGTGCTGATGCCATTTATGCTGGTTCCTCCGATGCTGCTGCATCCGGAGTTCTCAGCTTGGAATTGAACAAAATGCAGTTGAATGACGTATGGCAGGATTTCTCTTACCGTTTTGTGAATGCTGCGTCTCAGGCGGTACTGGCTTTGTCGATTTCCAACAGTACTCTTCAGAACAGCACCGATGTTTCCGTCCTCTTCGGCGGCAAGAAGTTGAATATCAACAATTCAGTGTTTGATGCTCTGACAACGCATGACGGAGTTATCTCCAGCGTAGAGGGGCTGACAGCCGATATTGAGATCAAGGACTCGAAATTTACTTACAATACTGCGACAACGAACGGCGGTGCCTTGAATCTTGACATGATTGGCGGCAGTCTGACGATGAAGCAGACGCAGTTCTACAACAATATGAGTACGAAGAACGGCGGAGCGATTTCTGTAGTAAATAATTATGTAATACCGGAAGGTGAAGAGGATCCGGATCTTCAGGCAGTTCGCACGAAAGTAAATCTGTACGAAGTTGTTTTCCGCAGAAATACAGCAGATTCCGATTTGAACGGGACGGGCGACGGCGGTGCCATGTATCTGCATGCTGCTGACGATATGACCTTGGATGTCCATATTGATACGTCTTATTTCCAGAACAGTCTGGCGGTCCGCGGCGGCGCTGTCCGTGCGGAAAATCTGTTTGAACTGATTGTGGAAAACAGTATGCTGGAAGGGAATAATGCGTTCCATACTACGAATACAGGGGCCGGCTGGGTGGAACTCACTGAAGGCGGTACCTACGAAGGACAGGAATATTATACCTCTGCGGATGGCAAGACATTCACCCGGGCAGCAGTGAAAGCCGGTACGCGTGCGACAACTGCCGACAAGCTGTATACGCTCAATCCGCAGACGAACCAGTATGTAGCCGTGGCTGCGGATACGATTCTTCGCGGAACCCGTTACTATACCTGGAATCCGTCGGCGCAGGGCGGAGAAGGTGCATACGAACAGCTTGCCGTGAAAGCGGGCGATTCCGTGGCGGATGGTGTATTTGTGCATGCAGAGGGCGAATTGACATTGGAAACCTCCAAAGGCGGTGCTTTTTCGCTGGACAAGACGCATACGGTAGTCCTGAATACTACGTTCTATCTGAACGATGCTGCATACGGCGGCGCGGTTCACGCAGTCGGCAGCAATTTCTATTCTGTCAATACAACATTTGTGGACAACCTGTACAATTACGACCAGGGTGCGATTTATACGCAGGCGGACCGTTCCGGAGAGGAGCCGGTATATTGCGGAATTTACGTTTTGAACGATTTGTTTGTGCGGAACGGCTGGTACCGTGACATAGTTTCGGAAGAGGGTACAGCGGGCGGTGATGAACTGAAACTGTACTATACGGCATTCAACAATGATCTGGAAGATGTCAGTAACCTGGTTACGGTTTCCTACTATTCCGATATCTTCGAGGGGCTGGTCAAAGTCGTGAATGAGGACTATCATTTCATCTCGGAGGAGCAGACCCATTACACGAGTTTCAGCAACAATGACTGGCGGATATTCTATACCCTGAATGATGCCAACAACGTCAACAACAGCAATCAGCATCTGCTGTACCGGACAGGTGACAACAATTACCATCTGTACACCCGTTACAGTCAGGGTGGCAGCATGTATGTACCGCAATTGGAAATGCGTGAAAACATCAATGTCCGCTGTGATTTGCCGTTCCTGACGTTCCTGGATCCGGAGACGGAGAACGGTGAGCGTCAGACGCCGGTTTTTGTGGTTGAAGCCATTATGGGCGAGCCGAACACCTGGTTTTATCTGAACGGCAATGCCTTTGATTTGGGAAAATATGAAGAAGGTTACGATTACGGCTTGATTGATACGGATGGACGCGGATTTGTCCGTGAGAAACCCCGTCTGCTTACCTCGAAGGATGGTCAGTGGAGCGTGACGCCCGGAGCGTATCAGTATGATGCGGTACAAGCGTATATCGGGACAGTTTACAATGGTTACGGCGATCTGCAGGATGCTCTGGACTTTGCGGCAGTGGAGTCCTACGAGACGGGTGAAAACGTGGTAATCACGATAGCGGGCATGATTTCCGGTTACAGCAGTGTGAACTGGAATGGAGCGAATACCTCCATCAGCGGTGATGCGACCCGTATATCAACGGGTTCCTACGCGCCGAGTTCCTATTTTGCCATCGGCTCCAGAGAACTGGACGGTTACGATATTACGATCCGCGGAGTAACGGAAAATGCCGGTATTCGTGTGCCGTCGGCATACCAGTACTGGACCGATACGTATGCAGTCCGTTCCGCAGCGACGCTGATCCAGCTGACCGGTAATGGTAAACTTACGATTGAAGGTTTGACCATGCACGGTGGCGATGTTTCCAATACCTCCAGTTACGGTGCGATTATCCGTGTGGGTGCAGGTGACGGCGAGTGGTCGAATCCGAATACGCTGCGCGGTTTGCTATTTGATTTGGATATCACGATTCGCGACAGTGCCTTTATCGGCAGTAATTCCTACTGGGGTGCGGTACATCTGCAGGCGGTCAATCACCTGACGGTGGAAAATACGCTGTTCAGAAACAATCATGCGCAGTGGGGTTCTGCAGCATTGACCTATACCAACGGTGGAATGGTAAGCATTGATACGACACCTACCGATGTCAATGCCACCTACAATCTCAATAACAACAATGAAAATGCCAGTGCGAATCCGCCGCGTACCGTTGTGTATCACAGGTACTATGTCACGCGCAGCAGCGATATCTCCTTTACGATGGAAGGTTGTACATTTGAGGACAACACCAATGGTATGAAAGGATTCTTCGGATTCGGAAACGGCACGAACCAGAGTTATTCCGGAGCCGCGGTCGCCATCAACGACCAGACCGCTGCCGTCAATTGCGGTTATTACAATGACAAGTACGGATATGTTTTGCAGACGAACGGGACTTATTCCAGCTTGATTGTGGAACGTGACCAGCTGTATTACAATGGCGAGAGTGCGCGTTTGAACGTGACGATGCGTGATAATACCTTTATCAACAACCGGACTCAGGGTGCTGGCGGAGCTGTTTATATGACCGCAATCAAGACGGCAACGATAAACAACGACACCTACATAGAGAATCGTGCGGGAACGAATGCGGGCGGACTGCTTATCAATTCCGAAGGTTCCAATGTGGCGATAGCGAATCTGGTCTTCCTGAACAACTATGCTTTGCGTCAGGGCGGCGGTATGGCGATTACATCGCGTATGGGTACCATGACCAACAGCTATTTCTACGGCAACTTTGCCGGCAGTCAGGGCGGTGCGATTTCGCTGGTGACCAACCAGGTGACCGGCACAAGTCCCGCCATCAACTTTATTCTGTCGGAATCTACGTTTGACAACAACGAATCCGGTACGACTGGCGGAGCTATTCATGTACGTCAGGGTGCGGATAACGTTCATTTCTCTACAGCGGGCGGTGGCGGAACCAACGTGCGTATGGAAAGTCTGACGATTGTGAACAACCATGCGCGTGTATCCGGCGGCGGTGTCACGGTTCAGTATGCCACGACTTACAACGGCGGTGTATTTTTAGTGAACAGCACGGTAGCCGGCAACACGGTGGACGGTACGATCGGAGTGATGGACCGTGACAAGGTCGTGGAAACCGGTTCGTATATCCATGGCGGCGGCGCCGGTGTGTATGTCGGTTTTGCCGGCGGCAACAGCTGGGGCGGTGCGCCCGGACGCTGGCCCGGCATCAATAACATCACGGTTACCGCCTCTCTGTTCATGTACAACAACCTGGTGATTGGAAATATGTCCCGCGGCGAAGGCGGTTCCTTAGTTGCCGATGACGTTCTGGCGTCTCAGGGGTATGGCGATACCGGTATGTTTGAGACCTCAGTTCTTACAACGAACGGATGGGGATTCGAAGGGTCTATTTTCGGATTCTATAACGTGGTCGGAGCCATGACCGGATTCTGGTCCAGAGTGGATGCCGTCAGTGTCGGTAATGTCGTTGGACGTCAGGCAGGTAATTTCTATCTGAAAGACAATGCAGACGGTGCGAAGAACTGGTACAATACCGGTTTGAAGGTGACAGACGTTTACGACCAGTCAACCCGGGTCAACGGAAAATATCAGTTGGACGAAGACGGACTGCTCCAGATCATGGATATGGGAATGGAAGGGGAAGTATTCGATGTTCTGAACCGGAAGAATTTCCAGATTGGCAGATACCTGACCGGCGGTCATTATTTCTACGCCTATCAGGATACTACCGATGGCGATGAAAGCTGGCACGGAATCAACTTTACGACCAATACGGTCAGCGGCGTATCCAATATCATTGTCAATGAAGAACAGGTGCTGGGCGACGGTATTCTTACCCATGACGGTGCCGGTTACGATAAAATGTACGTCTATACAGTCGGTGCTGCTCAGAATGCAACGATAGCCGGTTACTATATTGACAATGACGGAAATGAAGTTTATATGAGTATTGCCCAGTTGCGTGAAGCGCTGGGTACCGTGGAAGGCAGTGTCCTGGAAGAGAATACGTTCTATCTTCTGGACAGTGCGGTCCGTATCCGTCCGGAGATGCAGCTTGAAGTGAATGCTTACCATGTAACTTTGGAAGGCGGCAAAAATACCGTTCTGAAGGGTACAAATGGACTGGATAACGTGATTGTGTTCGGGGCGGATTATGCGGATATCACATTGAAGAACCTGACTTTGTCCTCCGGTATTGTAGTGGACAAACAGTCGAGTCTGCTTTTGTCCGGAGTCATCGTCACCAATATCGCAGGGGCCGGTATTCAGGTGAATTGGGGTAATGTCCGGATTGAAGACTGCGTGTTCTACAAGAATAATCCCACGGACGGCAAGGCGGAAACGCATCGTATTCATGAGACGGAGGATGAAGACGGATATATTATCCGGGTAGGCGAACCTGTTCCGGAAGATCCGGAAGCGGAGTCAAGTCCGACGGAAGGTGTATTTGTTTCGATTGTGAATACCACGATAGTGGATTCCGGTTCAATATTCATGAATATCGATGGTTCCCGGAGTGATTTCGTCATATTGAACAGTGTTATCGTTGCGGAATTTGACGCTGCTGACAATTCAGCTGTGCCGGAAATGGATTTTGTTTTCCTGCAGAGTGGCGATTATTATCTGCAGAACGGTGAAAAAGCGGCGTTTAATTTCTCCAATGCCTTCCGGTATGCTACCGGTGTGACGGATGAAATTTTCTACTCCGGTAATGTAAAACCCGATGATTTGCGGGATTCCGACGGATTCCTGACAATCCATGCGGAAAAAGCGATCCGGATCCAGTGCCAGGATTACACGATTGATCCGGATACCGGAGCAATCAAGGGAACCGGAACATTCCGTACCGTGAAGGGGTCACCGGCAGATTACGGTGTCTATATGTTCTGTGATATCGACTCCGAGTTCTCCAATGATTACTACTATTATTTCTCCCTGAGCGGGGATGTGAGCGGTGCCTGGTATCAGGCAGCCGACACCGATAAGGGCGATCTTCTGACGACTCCGAAAGCGGATTCGTATATTCTGAATCAGGATGCTGTCCGCAATCCGCGTCTGATCCGGACGGTTCTGAACGAAGCGGGTGAAATCGTCCGTTACCGGATCAGTGCCGGTGGTGTTTCCTCCATTCTGGGGCGTCAGTCATTAGTTGTCAATACGTATGAGAACGTTATTGACCGTTATGACGAATACACCAGCATTTACGAAGCGATTGCCTACGCCAAAGAACTGTCACTGGCGAACGATGGTGCGGAATATACCGTATCTTTCGACGGGGATGTCTTCTGGGACAATCCTCTGCTGAACCAGATAGAAATCCAGTCCGGTTTCAATGCTGCTTACGGTTTTGATACGAAAGCCTACGTGACTATTGACGGTATGCTGAGCAAGCACAATGCCAAGACAGGCGCGACAGATACCAAACGGATGACCTTTACGGCACATGACCTTGTAGGCGATGACCCGAGCCAGTATCAGCATTTCACGATGTTCCAGGTTTCCCAGGGTACGATTTCTCTGAAAAATCTGGTGTTGGATGGTCAGGGCGCAAATGGTTTGGATATTGCTGCAGGATCCACCCAGTTTGTTCTCATTCAGGGCGGTACGCTGATTGCCGATAATGTGACGTTCCAGAACGGCAAGGCGAGAAACTCTGTTTCCGGACAGCATGGCGGCAATGAAATGATACGCCGTTATCAGGGCGGTAAGATTTATATTTACAATTCGGAGTTCCTGAACAACATTGGTGCGGATATCATTACGACCTGTCAGGGCGGCGGCAGCAATTTTGCCGTGGAGTTCCACAATGTTCTGTTTGAAGGCAACAATGCTTTCAGCAACCAGTTCTTCATGAGTTCCGAAGCCAGCGGCAACGGTTATCTCTTCCAGGATTGTGTTGTCCGCAATAATACGGCGGGTATCTTCATCAAATTGTCTTACAACAGTCCCGGTACAACTTTCGCCGGTACCGTTTTCGAAGGCAATACATTCTCCGGCCGTATGCTCTATCTGGATTACAATACCGGCGGTATGGTGATGGACCGCTGCGTTCTCGTGAACAATACAGCAGGATCCGCTTTGATCGCATATTCCGACGGACGCAACAATATCATAGCCGATACACTGATTATGAACAACGTTGTGAACGGTGGTACGGAAGCTGCGATGATTTCCGATGACGGCTGGCGTATGCAGACGGCAGACAGTATCATGATCTACAATACGGAAATCATCAACAATACGGTAATGGCGAGTTCCAGTGCTGTCCGTGCATGTGCCATCAACATCAAGGCACTCGGCAGAGCCGATTCCTACTGTTCCATTTTGAACTCCGTATTCACCGGCAACATGGTTGTCTATAAACATTACATGGGCAACAACTATGTGTATGATGCCTTTGAATCCGATTTCTATGTGGCTGCAATCAATACCGGCAGTTACAACGATAAAGCCTCCGAAGCTACCCGTACGATCCGTATCGATATCGGGTACAGCACAATCGGCGCAATCGTTTACAATGCCGACAGCACGTTCGCCTATCTGGGCGGCAAACTGTCCGATATCAAGTTCTTAGGTGCCTCCTCGAAGGATTTCATGAATGAAAGTCTGTCGGAGAGTGTGCGTTTCGGCACCAACTTTGTCGGCAACATTTACTCCGTAAAAGATGCGGACATGAACTCCGGATACCGTATCATGGACGGTGTGTGGGCTGGCGGCAGTGGCAATATCCAGGCAGGTGTGGCACAGGATACGAAAGCCTGGAAACAGTTCAACTACGGACGCGGTATTGCCAAGAACGAAACTGTAATCAGCCAGTACGGTCTTCTTTTCGACGACAAAGGAAACCGTCAGCTGGTATGGTTGGAATACAACAACGAAAACTGGGGTACCGCGGGCTATTTCTATTTGCTTGATCCCAATGATCACAACGCCGGTCTGATTCCGGAGTTCACATGCACCACGAACAACTCCTGGCTGTATTCCGTAACCTTAAAGAAAGAGGACGGAACGAGGTTTGTAGATGATCCCAATATGCCGTATATTCTGCCGCAAAGCGGAGTACTGGAGAACGGCAAGATTCACCGTACCTATCAGGTTCAGGATAATTATGCGCTGATGCGCTATCTGATTCCGGAAGCGGAAGAAGCTGGCATTGACCTTGGATATGTGACGTCTCAGGCGGAATATCTTGCCAAGGAAAAAGATTTCAGCGAGCTGACACCTTACAGCACAAAAGCCATGTACGGCACAGCCAAGCCCACCTATACGCTTGACGCCAACGGCAATGCGTTCGTGTACAGTGTTCTGACGGTACCTGCCTGGTCCCCGATTCTGCTGAACGGTGTTTCCACCCGTTTGTATGCACCGGATCCGACTTCTACCTCTTCTTCAATTCAGCTGCAGTACACGCTGAGTTCGGGCAATATTGATAAGGCGGAATGGATTGATTTCGGTACCAAGGAAGAGGGCGATACGGTTCAGGGCGCATACGAAGCCAATATGTCCACGGCATACTATACCTTCCATGCAAAATATGTCCTGAATAACATGGTCAACAACAAAATGGCACGTGTGGGATCCGAACGCGGAACGTTTACTTCCATGGGATCTGTGGATTTCGGCGATGTCACCAGTACTTCCGTTGACGGCGCTTTGTTCCGTACCATACACAGCAGCAATCTGACCTGGGAGGGGTCGTCTTTCGAAATGTATGTGGGAACGGAATACAACGGTCTGCCGGGAGTGGCATCCGATGGTTCCGGATATATGAAACTTTACGGCTGGCGCGCGGATCAGATCGTTCCGACAGAGACCATGGGCGGTCTGCAAATCGTCAGTGGTTCGTCTCTGACGATTGCAGCGGACGACAATATCGGACAAATGAACAATCTGAGTATTGAACTCGGGGCAAGTCTGAACGTTCGGGGCGATATGATATTTGCCGGTGAAACCGTTAATAACGGTACTCTTACTCTCGGCGGCTGGACTGTTCTGGCGGAAGACGCCACATTAAGTGGTACGGGCAAAGTGATTTATAATGGTACCGGAAACCAGAATATTATGCTTGGTGAGTATGGTGAACTGGTATTGCAGGGTGCAGGTTCCGTAAAGAATTTTGAAACCGGAGCATACAGCATTTCCAACAGCATTGTTCTGAACAGTGATATGACTTTGTCGGGTACCGGCAGATCCTCGCTGCAGAGTACCGGTACCGGACCTCTGCTTTCCATCAGCGGAAAAGCGGTTGTGACGGTTCAGAACATCGCTCTGCACGGTTCGGAAAACGGCGCTACTGATGACGAAAGCAGAGGCGGAGTGATTTATGTTGCTGGTGAAAGCGATCTGACTTTGGAGCAGGTATCCATAGACGGCGGTACCGCCCAGTACGGCGGCGGTCTGTACGCTGAAGGCGATTCACTGATTTTCATGAACAATGTAACGTTCAGTAAGAATACTGCGGCGAATGGCGGAGCCATATACCTGAATGGTGCAAAACTGCAGGCTATGAATACCACGATAGCCGATAATACCACATTAGGCACATCCAGCGCGGCAGTGGATGTGAACAGCAGTGATTTCGTGCTGCTTGCCGGTATTCTGGCGGGCAATAATACAGCAGCCGGCGAACATACCGGAAGGAACCTGCGTGCGGGAACCGGTGCTTCCGGTATACTGGCATACAGCTTCATCGGTGATGCGGAGAAACCGGATGGCATTAAGGAAAACTCAAGTAAATACAGCGTGTCTTACGCTCAGGCTTTCGGCAATAATGTTTACAATGCCGAAAACGGCAGAGTCGGAACGATTGCGGTTACGGAGGATACCGAAAGCACGGGTGTCAGCCTTACGATTCAGCAAACGGGGTATTACCAGAAAAACGATGGAACCCGGGATGTCGCATTCCAGCCAGATGGCGGTATTTGGCTGGCTTATGAAAACGGCGGCTTCGTAACGATAACCGGTAGCTCAATATCGCAAATTACAGTGTCCGGTGAGGATGCACGCGGCAGAGATCGCGGATACGGACTGGGTCTGGACGGATGGAGCTATTCTGCCGGTGCCTACCAGCGCAATACCTACGAGGCATATATTGTCAATTCCGATGAAACTGTGACTTATTTCAATACGCTGGGACAGGCACTTGCCGATTCTACCGGAAAAGATACCGTGTATGTAGTCAATGACACCATCTTTACGGATACAATCGCGCTGGATGACAACCGGACGATTTCCGGAACTGGCGATTTCAGCACGATTTCGGTGAACGGCAGCAATAAGTGGACGTTTGCGGCGGGCAAAGATGTGAGTTTGACCCTGAACAATGTGAATGTGTCCGGCGGTATTACTTCCAATTCCCATAAACTGACGCTGGAACTGAACTCTGTGAATTTTGACGGTACGGGTTACAGCAAACAGGCTTTGAACATCGCAGAAGGTTCTGCGGTCCTGAATGATGTAACGGTCAGCGGTTACAGTTCCGCACAGGCCGCAGTCGTTTTCGGCGGTTCCGCACTGGAAATCACGGACAGTCACTTTACGGGTAACACCAATACCGGTTCGAACGGCGGCGCGATTGCATTTGACAATCCCGATTCCGTTTCCTGGCTGAAGATTGAAAATACCGTGTTCTCCGGAAATACCGCATCTGCGGGCAAGGGCGGCGCGATATACTTCGCCGGTACGGAAATGGATGTGTCCGGAAGCATATTCCGGAACAACCACTCCGGCAGTGACGGAGCAGCGATTACCTTTGCCAACAATATCGGTCAAGCGCTGACAGAGGAAGGGGAAATGGTGCAGGCCAATGCCCTTCTGACGGTTTCGGACAGCACATTTACCGGCAACGAGTCTTCCGGAAACGGCGGTGCAATAGCCTCCAAGGCTGCGGATATGTACGTTACGGACAGCAAGTTTACCGACAATAAAGCAGTCAACGGCGGTGCCATGTATCTTTATCATGAGGCCGGACCTCAGAATATGCAGAATATTGTCCGGAACTCTCTGTTTGACGGCAATACCGCAACACAGGACGGCGGAGCGTTCTATCTGAATACAGCGAACACCGCCGGTGTGAGCATGAACTTTGACGGAATTACGGTTGTGAACAATACCGCAGAGGCGGGTGACGGCGGTGCATTTGCCGTGAAGGAAGCCGGATTGGTCAATATCGTCAATGCGACAATCGTCGGCAACTCCGCAGGCGGCAACGGCGGCGGTATCTATTATGCACCCGCAGAGACAAAATCCACGGATGCCCTTCTGTTGCTGAACAGCATTGTTTTAGGCAACGAGTCCACAGCAGATGCCAATACAGCGGATATCGCACGCGGAAATAATGATATCGGTCAGATGTTCGCATACTACAGCATTACCGGCAAAGCGGATTATTCCGCCGGCGCCTGGGAGGCAGTCTATGGTATCGGCGAAGACGGAAAAGAAATGGCTTCTGTCATTCAGATTGATGACGAAACGGAAGCAGAAATCCGTACCTATCCGATCAGCATGAATGTGACAGCGGAAGACATATTCGGAAAAGATCCGGGCGCAGGTAATTGGACCGTCAATGAATCCGGTCTGATCATGGCAATTGCGACGAAGGAAAACAAGGATTACCTGAATCACGGTTCGTTCCTGACCGGAAACTACATAGACAATAAACGGTTGAGTTATGCCTATTTCATGCGTGATGATACCAATGCCGGACACTGGTACGGCGTTATGGTTGCCGGCGGTCAGAAGGTGGAACGTTATTCCAGCGCGATTATGGATGTTGCGGACAAAGATGCGTCCGGATTGGGCAGAGTCAGTACCTTTACTGTCGGTGCGGCTCAAATCAATCCTGCAGTAGCCTGGAGCCTTTCCGGTGTACTCCTTTCGGATTACGCCAATATGAGTGCTCTGGATATTGCCATGCAGTCCCAGAACAGCGGTGTTCAGGCGTACTCCTACGATAATTTAGTGCAGAGCATGAAACAAGGCGGTACCTTCTATCTGATTGACCGCGAAATCGAATTCAATGAACAGATTCTGATGAACTTCGATACCAGTCTGTATGCTATGAGTCATACGGTCATCGGTACAGCGGACAGTTTCACGGAAGGGGAACTCTTCCGGCTTGATTCCGGTAAGTTCACTATCAGCGGCGGTACTCTTTCCGCATCTATCATAGCCAACAATGGAATCGTGATGATTGATCGGGCACTTGTAACCGGTGAAAACTATCATATCCATACGGACGGCGAGGCGCATCTGTACATTGTCAATTCCACGCTGTATAACTATAATGAAGGCGGCAATGCCATTGTGTTGTCCGGCTATTCCAGTCTGACCGTTGTCAGTTCCACGATTGTGGATTCCGGCGATATCGTGAATGAATCCAAGCTGACGTCTGTTGCATCTGAAGACAATCGTGTCGGAGAAGGTTTTGTCAGTGTTCTGGATGGCGAGACATACGTTTATCTGCAGAAAGAACCGACCTGGTACGAGAAGTACAACATGGGCAGTGCTGTTACGGATAATATTGATGTTATCAAAGCGAATATCAAACATACCGGTTATATCAGTGTAATCGACCCGGCGGAATGTCCGGAATCCGGTTTGTCCAGAATATCCGTGTTCTATCTCGGAGACGATGGAGACTGGTACGATGGCGAATCCGATGATGTGAAGATTGCCGATAATGACTTGAACAGCTGCCTGATGAACCATATCGTCGGTTACGGCTCCATCAGTCTTGTTCCGACTACAGGCGCGGAATACGATACCTTCGTCAGCATCAACAAGAACGGCGCCTGGGAAAAAGTCGGGGAGCCGGGTGAAGAAGTACCCGCTTCCGTGCAGGTAAAACTTGGTCAGCAGGTGCTGGATTCCGGAAAAGCGGTCGTGTTCAAACAGAGAGCTACCTCCGATGATCCGGACGATGAAGATTATTCACCGTTGACTTCCTACCATCAGTTGAGTGTAGTGGACGGGACCGTCTATTATCAGCTTACCGGAGTGAGATCCGGTCTGAGCGACAAGGATGTCGTTTACAATGCCGGTAACTGGTACACATCCACGTATGTACACCAGAACAGTACCGGTGATGACAAGAAGGCATACGATTTCCTGGATGAAGAAAAAGCGAAGATAGATGATGCTGCAACCACTTCCGTTTCTATCGTGGATGGTCAGGCTTATTTCCACTACTATTACTATTACTCCAACAATTCCATTACGGTGGATAACTGGTTGACGGTGAAGAAAGTAACCGACACCGCGACCTGGAACTCCTGCCAGAGTGCAACCAAATACACGGATGCCCAGATCGGTGTTGTAAACGGCATCGTATGCTACAAGCAGGGCGGCAACTGGTATCATGCATCTGACAATGCCAAGGAAGGCAACGGCAGTTATATCAATGCCCTGAACTACTGTCAGATCATTCAGGGCTGCACGGTGTGCCGTGTCGGTACCACCATCTATTTCAAAACGGACCCGGATTCCACAGTCTGGCAGTCAATTGAACTGATTTCCGGTTCTGTTTTGTCGGACATCAAACCGGCATTGCTCAGCAATTCCGTAGCGGAGAATTCCGAAGTGGCATTCTTCAACGGTGATACCTACTTCCGTCATGTGAATGGTGTTTCCCGTGCGAACTTCTGGAACCGCATTAATTGCGTTACGGATACGGCGACACTGGAAAATATCAGCAAAAATATGCGTACATGCAGCAGTTCCATCAGTTGTCTGGTATCTCCGGATGATGCATCCGAAACCTATTATGCCAGATTCGCTTCCGATGGCAACTGGTACAATGTTCAGGATACTTCCACGCCGGTTGAGGTGGATGTCGTGGGCGTCAATGTTCTCAACAGTATTGTTTTGAGCAAAATTACCGCTGGCGGTGATGAAAGTACAGCAAAGACATTGAATGTTTCCGCCCGCAACAGTGCATTTGCCGGTCAGTTTGATGTGTCTCTCGGTGGCAATAACCTGTTCAATCAGACGGCAGAAGAACTGTTCGGTAGCGGCTACCAGCTGGAAAATCGTACCTTGTATCTGCAGGATACGACTCTTGCAGCCAATAACGGTGTGTTCACGGCAATTGACGATAACGGCAATCTGTACTACAAAGAAGACGGTACGTACAAGACCAACTGGCTGAATTTCACGACCGGTGAAAACAGTTCCGTCTGGAAACCGGATACGTTCTTCGATGCGATTTACGACAAGAAAGGACAGATTATCGGTTACGAACCCGTGGACGAGTTGGATTTTGAACCCGGCAGTGTCTATTTCATCTTGCGTAACGGCGAATACGTGCCGCAGAGAACGGTTGCATTCCAGGATACCTGGATTATCGCGAGAGACCAGAACAATCTGAACCGTTCGGTTGTGCGTGATGGTCAGGTCCGTTTCGCCATGGGTGCTTATGCAACACAGATCGATCTGAATCTCCTGGTAGTGACAACGGCTTCCGATACCGTAGAAGATGATGAGTACATCTCCCTCCGGGAAGCAATCAATACCGTACTCAATGATACGGCCGGCATGTATATGGTTGACGGTAAATACACCATTACCTTTGCCGACAGCATGGACGGCAAGACGATTGTACTGGAAAACCTGGCGGAAGAAAGTTCATACGCGTTGGCCTTCCAGGCTCTGGAAGAAAGAGCAATTGATCTGACGATTTCCGGCAATGTCGTTACCAAAGGATTCACCACTCCCATCAGTGTAACGCTCGCCACTTTGAAAAACGGCAGCTCCTTCTCCATGTTGGATGTCGGCGCCAATTTCAATCTCACTTTGGACAACCTGACTCTGACTGCTGCTGCAGCGTACGCGGGAGCCGGTGAGGCGGTTGTCGCACACGTTGGCCAGAACGGCAGTTTGACTTTGAATAATGTTACAGTCAGCAATATTCAGGCGGAAGGTGCGAATCTGTTCCAGGTCGGCGGTTCTATTCTTGCGGAAAACACTTCTTTCCGCGATATGACCGCTGCTTCCCTGCTGATGTTCGAACCTGTCGGTACCGGACTTTCCATGATAAACAGTTCCTTGAGAACGATAACGGTTGAAAACAACGTCTTCAGTGGCAATATGTTCCAAATCAACGGAAGAGGTGTTCTGGAGTTGGCGGGAGCCGATATTCACGGAAATGAAGCTATGCGGATTGTATACGGAGGAGAGAACTCCCAGATCCGGATTACCGGTGATGAAACGATCTCCTCCAAGATTTACAACAATATGGTCCATAATGAAGTGATTTATCAGAATGCCGCCAGCGGGTCCATGCTGATAGACGCTACTCTGATCGGAGGCAACTACTGGTTCGAAGACGGCGGAACAGCGGAAGCTCCGATGGTCATGGATGTTGTTCGTTCCAATGGTGCCAATCTCGTGATTTCCAACAGTACGATTGTCACTCATGATATGCGGTATTCCAATGGCGAATACAAAATGACCCATGGTGCCGTCTATTACGAGGGAGCCGGTGCGTTCACATTAGTGAATGCAAGTATAGCCGACAACATGACGACTTCGGAAACGGATGCGAATCTGGTGGGCGGCGTTGTTGTGAACAATGAAGATGCGAAAGTTGCGGTTCTGAACAGTTTGATTATCGGGAACCAGACGATTGTTCTGGGCGGTAGCGGGAATATCGCGAGTGACCTTGTGATTTCCAATGCCAATCTGCTGCGCGAAGCCTATACGGTTATCGGCGAATACAAAGGTGAAATTCAGGCAACCGGTGTCATGTCCCGTTACAACTATCATGGTGTAACGCTGAAGGAAGTGTTCGGACGCAATTCCGTTCCGACCATTGTGGATGGCGATTTCCTGAGTGAAGGCGGACTTCTTACGTTCCAGAATACCTCATTGGCAGCCAGAAACGGTATCCAGACCCGAATGAACGGCAATACTTTGGAGTATAACTACCTGAAACAGAGCAATTCCGGTACGGAATATGTCTGGACGGCCTTTACCGAACTGAATAATGCCACGGCTCTTCAGGGATTGAATACATCGAGGGACCAGAACGGTACCAATCGTCAAACTGTCGATGCCACTTCCGTGACAGCAGTCGGTGCCTGGCATGGTCCTGTCGGTGCGGTCAATATTTTCGTGAACGGCAGTTACCGCACGAAACCGGGCGAAGCACTTGCTTCCACGGCAGTGGTTACGGACCAGGGAATCGGATCCGTCAGTGTGTATAACAATGTTGCCTACTACAGTCTGGACAATGTGACCTGGTATGCTGCAAGTGATGTTACGCAGGCTATTGCGGATACGACTCTGCTTGAAAAGATTAAAGCCAATATTTCCGGAACCGATAAGATCGGTTTCTATGAAGGAAAGGCTTATTTCAGCGATGCCGATTCTGATACAACCAAGTGGTATGACCATGTCCGTTCCGTGAACTGGTTCGATGCTGACGGTAACTTCAATACCTCCGCATTCCAGTTCAACCTGGTGAAAAACAATGGTCTGGATAACTGGATCGATTTGACCGGATGGCGCGTGATTACACCATCCACCTCAACCGCTTTCACTGTGTCCGAATCCATGAGTCTGGCTTTGAACTCCGTGGGCGGTAAATATTCCAAGGTGGAAACCGGCAATATGACGGTGGAACATGGCGCAGATCTTATCATTGATGACAATACGGAATACCAGTTGTATAATCACGAAGGTTATTTCATGACCAACAAGGGAACCGTAACTGTTTACGGTCGTATGAATCTCCCGCGTGTTGAGAGCTCCTTGGATTCCGTCATGATTTACACGCCGAAGAGTCAGAAGACAACTCTCTATCTGCGTCAGATTGCCCCCGGTATCTACGGTACTCTGATCCTGGAAGGCGATGTCGGTGCCGTTTTCGGTAATGAGTCTTATACAACCGATTCGGACGGCAACCGGGTTCTCGAACGCGAATCTGCTGCGTTCCTGTTCAATGGCGAATTGCGGATCAACGGAAATACTACGGTTAACGGAACCGGTTTATGGGTTGCTCCGGAAATGGCCGAAGAAGAAATCGTTCCTTCACAGGGAACACTGATTGCCCATACCGGTTATTATCTGTGTGACGTACGCATAGGAGATACTCTGCAGCACGGCTTCTACTACGAATACGATTCCCGTCTGGAAGAGTTCGTTCTCAGTGAAGATACGGAGTTCCTGGCGAACAAGAACTATTTCTCCAAATACGAAAAGGTAGATTTCAAGCCCGATGATCCCATTCCGACTGACAAGACTTACTATGAGTTCAATGCCGCCAGCGGTGAGTTCAACGAAACGAAGGATACGAACTTCAACGGCAACAAGATTTACTGTATCATTTCCGATACTCCGAGTCGTCTGTTCGTTATCGGTAATCCCGTGGAAGGTTCGGATGAAATCGAAGTGTCCATCAGTGGTATGACGCTTCAGGGTGGTATTGATGACAGTACCACGAAATTTATTCCGAATTATTTCCATATCTATAACGGTACCTATTATGAACCTGTTACAGCGGACAAATTTATACCGGGTGAACGGTATTTCATCAAGATTGCGGAAAATACCTTTGAGCAGATTCAGACTTTTGCGGGCAAAGGCGGCAACATTTCCGCAACCAATACGGATTTGACTTTGTCCGATATGCAGATCCGGAACGGCAGTGCCTACTACGGCGGTGGACTGTATCATACCGGTACCGAACTGAATGTGAACGGTGTTGAGTTCGAAAGCAACTCCGCAACCAACGGAGCCGCGATTTATTCCGTTCTGTCCGGTAGAAACGATGCGGATTCCGACACAGGGGAAATGCCCTCGAATTCTTATCTGCAGAATCTCACATTCCGCGGTGCCTCGAAGAATTCCGGCTATCTGATGGATATTCGGGGAACCGGAAATATTACGATCGGTTCTTACTCATATACGGAAGATATTGAAGTGGAAGTGGTAGATCCGGAAACCGGCGAAATCCATACGGAACCCCAGCCGAATGTCGTTGTTGTGGATTCCTATATCAATGCCGATGGCGTATCCGGTGTGACCGGTCTGCTGCGTTTGACGCAAGAAACAACAGAATCTACCAAAAATTTCACTCTGGACCTGCAGAACGATACGATTTCCGGAATCAATGTGAACAAGAGCAATTTCACAACCGACGGTTATCTTTTCTCTACAAATCTGGATATCCTTCAGATTTCCAATTCGATGTTCAATGCTGTCACCGCCAAATCTCTGATTGACGAAACGACAACGCTGAACACGGATTTTGTGCTGAATCAGGATTTGATTACAAGCAGCAATTTCAGTAATCTTATTTATGTGGCGTCTGGAAGAAATGTTAAAGGTACTGTTGTTGTCATGAATACCACGATATTTGCGAACAACTTCACAGACCATGCATTCTATACGGCTTCCAACAGTGCCAAGTCCGGAGTCCTGAGAATTGCAAACAGCACTTTAGCCGGCAATAAACTGGCTGCCGATAAATACATGGTTTATCTGGACGGGAACGGTGTGGCTTCTTTAGCCAACAGCATAATCGTCGGCAACTATGATGCCAATCAGGTGGAATCGGATGTCAATGTAGGCAGCTCCACTGCAAAGTTAGGTCTGGCCTACAACCTGATCGGTAACAAAATCGAGGCCGGAAAAATCACGATTATTGAAGGCGAATACCAGTACAATGGCGGAAATGGTGTGACGCTGGAACAGGTGTTCGGCGTCAGCAGCATCGGACAGTTGTCTCTGACACCCGGAGTCAATGCCAATGGCGTCATTGATTTTTCCGCTACGCTGCAATTTGATAACAGTTCTGCAGCTGTCCGGAACGGCGTCATGGTTTCCTACCAGCTGGAGGATGGCCAGATGTATGTCAGCACGAACGGCGAATCCTGGTATTATTACAACGGTACCAAATGGGCGCAGGAGAGTGCCGAAGCGGCGGTGAATAAGATCATTTCCAATATGATCGCGACGGACCAGGCAGGTTTTGAACGTAATTTCAATACGACAGCTGTCGGCGCGTATCGTGGCAATTTCAGCAATTACACTCTGGATACCCTTTACGGCAATGGCGTGTTCCGTACCAAAGAGGGTATACATAACTGGAATCTGTCCGAAGCAAATGTGATAGATACCTTCCAGATTCAGACGATGGATGGTGGCTGGAGCGATATCGACGGATGGCGTCTTACCGGCAATTATTTAGTCAAGCCGGGTAACAATTCATCCGTTCTGGTTTCTTCCAGTTCCACCCTGAATATGGCAACCGGTAATGAAATCGTGCTGAAAGAACTCACGGTCGATTGCAATGCGACGCTGCAAGTGCTTTCCGGAACGACCTTTACTGTTGAAGAACTGCATGTCGGTATCGGTACCGCTGAAGATCTCGCGGCAACGTTGAACGTGAAGGGAACCGTCAATGCTCTGAATACGCAAATGGCAGCCAACGGTATCACGACCGTGGATGGTGTCTTCAATGTGAGAGAATCCGGGTCGTTTGTCATTGATGCCGGCGGTCAACTGAACGTCAACGGAAGCGGCAAATTGTTGATAGCGGAAACCGCGAATCTGACGAACAGCGGCAAGATCACGCAGATCGGCATAATTCAAGGTCCGATGAGCAACACAGCCGACTCCATTTTCATCTATCAGGTTTCGACAGCCGGAACTCTTACAGCAACGGAATACGGCAATCTCGTTATCCGTACCAATGTCAATGTTGCCTTCGACGGCACATATACCATTGGTACTCTGTATTTTGAAAACTCCCAGACCGTGACATTCGGCAAGGACACAGTACTGAACATCACCGGCGGCATTCAGATTGCCGATTCCAAGGAAATGGAATTTATCGGCAGCGGAAAAGCATATTCCTCCATTATTGCCGCAGATAGTGTAAAGAACGGATTGTTCCGCATCGGCGATAATGCCAAAGTTTCGTTTACCGCCATGACAATCGACGGAACTCTTGCCGATAATATCAACGGTATGGGCGGTACTCTTTCTGCCGGTGATCAAACAGAACTCGTTCTCTACAGTGTCGCCTTGACCGGCGGCTCTGCTGTCAGCGGCGGTGCCATCAGCATCGGTACCGGTTCCAAACTGACTGCTGCGCTTACTACGATTACCGGCGGTACGGCAACCGGCGAACGCTGGGAAGACGGCAAGTACTACTGGAAGAAGTCGGAACGCAATCCGATAACCGGTGAGATGATCGTGTACTATGAAAGTGTAGGCGAGCAGAGTTATGTAGTCGGTGAAACTTACTATGTCAAGGAAGTCGTAGAGACCTATGAGGAAAAGACAAACATCAATATCTGGGCGGAAAATACCTATTTTGCCAAGAAACAGATGATCGATCCGCAGACACAGGAAGAAGTGACCTATTATGAAATGGTTACGGCAGATCAGTTCGTGCCGGGTTCCACCTACTACACGGAATCCCATACCTATACGGAGGAAACCGCAACGGAATGGGTCCCGGATAAGTATTTCGTCAAGGGAATCACTGTGGATCCGGCAACCGGTATAGAAACGACCATTTATGTGCCGCTCAAGGAACTGGATTTCAAGCCGGGTGAAACCTATTACACCAGAACAACCGATTACATTGAACATGCGGATGTCCAGCCGTGGGTTGACGGTCAGTATCTTGAACAGAAGTCCAAACCGGATCCGATTACCGGAGAGCCTGTGATTTATTACGAGGCAGTTTCCCGCGACAACTATGTTATCGGTAATGCCTACTATGTCAAGAACGTCAGTGAAAACTACACCGAAACCGCAACACAGACGGCAAAAGGCGGTCTTATCTATGCGGGCGACGGTTCCACGGTCATTCTTGGCAATCTTAAGGATATCGTTCCGGTAAGTGAAGAGCATACCCTGATGTTCCTGAATGATCCGGATCAAGGCACGACTTTGACCGATTGCCGCGTCAGTGTCGTGAACAATACCGTGTACTTCTTTAATACCGCTGACAACAGATGGTACAAGGCTTCCGATACAACAGAACCGATCTTGAATCCGCCTTCCAATATCGAATCTTTCGAGGTTCAGGATGCGGAAGTCAAGATTTACAACAACAAAGCCTATTTCCGCATGTCCTCCGAGCTGAACTCCTGGCTCGACGGCGAAAACAGAGCAAAATGGCAGCCCGTTGCCTTGACCGGAAACGATGTCTGGCAGGATGATACCTTCTTTACTCGGACGGGTGAGGGTACGGAAGCGGATCCGTATGTGTATTCCCCTGTCTCTTCCGACGAATTTGTTGAAGGCAGCAATTACTTCCGCAAGATCGTCAATCCGGAAGACGGCAGCTTCACTTATGAACAGTCGGCTTACCGGACCCAGTACGGCGGTGCGATCTATCTGGATAATGCCAAACTGCAGATGCAGAATGTGTCCATTACCGCAGCATCCGCATCCAGATCCGGCGGTGCCATTTATCAGACGGGATCTGCGTCTCAGGCAATTATCCTGAACGCGTCTATTCTGAACAATGCTGCGGGCGAATCCGGCAGTGCAGTCTTTATGAACGGCGGAATTCAGTATCTGCTGAATACCACAGTTGCCGGCAACATCGGCAGCGATGCGGTTCATTATGATACCGGTATCACAAAAGCGTATGCCATAGACTCGCTGATTGCTTACAACTATGCATTTGATGCGGAATTGGACGGCGACCACCAGTACTTCCACTCTGACTTGTACGCCGCAACCGGAACCAATGTCACTCTTATCGGTACCGGATACGGCACCCTTGCCGAGGGCAGCCGCACATTTGAGGATAACGGCAATCTGGTTATCACGTATGCTGAAGACCTTTCTGCCGACCCGCGTGACTACTCCACCGGCGCGACCAGAGTTTTCGGTAACTACACACAGGGAACCGGAGAAAATATCTGGAGACCAGTGGTTTCCACCGACAGCCGGTCCGGAATGGCGTATGCTGCATTGGCCATCACGACGAAGGCGAACGGCGGCAAGTACATTGCTGTGAAATTCGATGAAACTACCGGTTATATCACTAAGATCGCTTATGATCCCAGTGAAAAACATGCAAGCGAACCGGGTACTCTGGTTACTGTCTTCGGTACGAGTATGGATATCTCCGAAGCGGAGTTCATCGTATCCGACCAGTTCGGACATGGTTACTCCACCGGCGAATACTCCAGCATGGGCGCATACGCATCCCGCAGCGTGATCAATGCTACCGTGGTTACGGTCGGTGTCGATTATGCCGATGGCGTGGAACACGAAGGCGTGACGCTCCGCGACGCTTTGAAAGTCGCCATGCTCGCAAATGAAGTCGTGACATTCGATGATTCCGTCACTTCTATCGTCATCAGCGAAGGCGCTATCAATATCACCGCAGGCGTAAGCATCTATGGCGGCGGCAATGTTACTATCAACGTTGATAATGCCGGTCAGTCCGCATTCAAGGTCGGTAACACTGCCGGAACGGATCTCGTATTCATCATCGATGGTGTCACGATCCAGTCCGGAGCCGCAGGCAGCGGCAGAGCGGTTACCGTCAGCGGCGCCAACAGCGTTGTCAATATCAACGGAAGTGTTATCCGTGACTTCAATTCCACGGATGTCGGTGGTGCCGTTCATGCAACGGACAGCACGGTGAATATCACCAATACCTCCTTTGTCAATAACACTGCGGGGAAGGGTGGAGCCGTCTATTCCAGCGGTGCTGTGAATGTACTCAACTCTACCTTATCCAACTCCGATATCTATCTGACGGCGACCGGTACGGCAACTTTGGCAAATACAACAGCGGTTAATACCAAGGCGAAAGGCAATCTGGTTTACGGCGAAAAGAACTCCAAGATTTATACCTATAACTCCATTCTGTACGGGGCAGCGGTCAACGTGACTGCGTCTTACTACAGTATTTTCTCCAATGCGACTGCTGTTGCCGGAAATCACAACATTACCGGCGCAACTTCTCAGGAAATCTTCGGTTTCGAAACTCCGAAACTGTCCGTCGATTCCGCTTATCAGCTCAAAGAAAACGATGCTTCCCTGTATGCTATCCAGAATGGTGTAATGCTGGGACAGACGGAAGACGGTTCTTACGTTTTCGGACGTTATAATTCCGCCGATGATACCTGGTCCTGGGTCGACGGCAATGATGATGAAGTTACAGTTTCCGTGGATCGCATTGCAAGAGATCAGTTCGGAAATCTCCGCGGCAGCGCAACCGCAGCAGGTTCTCTGGATAAAGGAAAGATGTCTGAAGACGTCTTCGACCGCTTCCATTACCGCACAATCGTTGTGGAAGGTCAGGAAGAAACCGCCTATACCTGGGGCGATCAGGGAATATTTGAAATCTCCAGTGACAGAGAAAACTGGGTCGGAGCTTACGGATGGCATTTGTCCGAGGTTTCCTACGGCCATTACTCTTCCATCATCGTCAGCGAGGGTACTTCTCTGACTTTCAACAGCGATGTGACACTCTCCGCTTTGGAAAACAATGGAAGAATTGCCATCCAGTCCGGCAAAACACTGACAATCGCCAATGGTGACTACCGCGTTGCCAATTCCGATTTCTACAATGCCGGTACGGTTCAGATCAGCGGAACTTTGAGCTTCGAAACCGGTGCTCTGTGGACCAACGAGGATACTTCCACTGTCGAATACAGAGCGATTGGTACTCCGGAAAATATCCATTCCGTGACTTACGGAAATCTGATCCTCTCCGGTGCAGCCAAGACGGCCGAAAACCTGAACGTAAAAGGCGATCTGACCAACCAGACGACGCTGAATCTGAACGGAGCCTCCACGCAAATCGGCGGTACGATTACCAATACCGGAACGATGAACATCGCTACCGTATCGAATACCTGGACCGCAGGTCAGGATATCGGCGGAACCGTCAAATACACGGCTGCTGAAGCACAGACTATTGTAGCTGCAAGCTACGATGTTCTGAATCTGAAAAACGGCGCAAAGACGTTGAACGGCAATCTCATTGCCGCTTCTGTTACCGGTGATGCCAATTCGTCTCTGGATGTTTCCGGGTCCGTTACCGTCTCCGGAAATATGAGTATGGAGGCAGCTCTGACTGTGACGAAAGATTTCGTAGTCAGCGGTACACTCCATGCGACGGATATGACGCTGAACGGCGAAAACAACAGCTGGACCCCGGTTGGCGGTATCACAGGAACTGTGACCTACTCCGGTGCCAGAAACCAGACGGTTCAGGCGGATGATTATGTGGATTTGATCTTCAGCGGTACTGGAAATAAAACAATTCATGGTACTGCAATGTCCGTCAGTGGCAATTTCAATACGGGTATTTCCGATGTCACTTTTGCCGATGATGATTTTGAATTGACCATCTCCGGCAGTGTGTTGAACGAAAATCCCAAGTTCAATGCTGAGAACGGTACCGTGATTTTCAACGGCGCAAATGCCCAGACGATTGCCTCTATCGGCAGTTACGGCAATCTGATCCTGACCGGTAACGGAGCCAAGACTCTTGCCGGTGACATCAATGTGAAACAGGATCTGATTATCACCAACACAACTGTGGACTTCGCTCAACATCAGGTGACGATTTCCGGCAGCTTTACTCCGGATGCCAACAGCACTCTGACAACCAATAAGGCAACCTTCATTTACAATGGTGTGAATGACCAGCATATCGCGGCATTGGATTACGGGGCCCTGCAGTTTGCGAACAGCGCCGGAACCAAAATCTTTGACGGCGATGTTATCGTAGAGGGTAGCTTCTATACGTTAGCCAACAAAGTACTGATTGGCGAGCATACTTTGACCTTGAAGGGAACATCGTTCACTTCTGCCAATTCCATTGATACCACCGGCTCAACAATCGTTTATGCCGGCGGTGACGATCAGGTAATCATGACCCGTATGACATACAATAACCTGGTGATTCAGAACGGGACCAAAACTGCCGAAGATCATTTCCAGGTTGCCGGTACTCTGACCGTCAGCGATGATGGAAAGTTTGATTTGACTTACGCAACTGCCGGCGATGAATGGTCCAGCGCCAATGCTGTTCTGGATGGCGAAGTGATCTATTCTTACAACGATACTGCTACTGCCCATATCATCGGCGGTGAGTACAGCACGCTGACTCTTGCCAATAACGGCAAGAAGGAAATCACGGCAACTCAGACCATCGCGGTCAAGAATGATTTCAATGTCGGCGGCGCCGCTTTGAAATTGGGCGACAATTCCACTTTGAAACTCTATAAAGGATTCCTGAACTACGATAACGTGAACGCTTTGGGCGGAACCATCGAATATGGTTCTGACAACGCTCAGACTGTTGCCGGCCTTGAATACGGAAACTTGAAGTTCAGCGGCAGTGGCGACAAGACTTTTGTTGCGGATGCCGTCATTCACGGTACCTTGACAACTGGTGAAGGTACGGTAGACTTCGGCGACAATGAAATCACTGTTGGCGGAAACTTCGAAACCGGTACCGGTTCGCTGATTACTGCCGAGGCCGATTTCATTTTCAACGGCAGCGCGGAACAGAAGATCTATGAAGCCGCTTCCGCATCCCTGACTTTGTCCGGTACCGGCATCAAGACGTTCCTCGGCGATGTGACCATCACCGGAAATCTGACCACCGGCGAATGTGCTGTTAATTTCAACGACAATACCATTTCCCTCGGCGGTGTCTGGAATCTGGGAACCGGAACGGTATATTCCAATAAGGCAACCTTCATCTACAATGGTGCAGGAAATCAGGAAATTCAGGCGTTGGATTACGGAAATCTGACCCTCTCCGGCAGCGGTACCAAGTCGGTCGCCAGTGCATTCTCCGTGGATAATGTCCTGACGGTCGATGAAAATGTGAGCCTCCGTGTGAACTACGTGACTACCGGTAATGAATGGAAAGGCAGCAATAGCGTTCTCAACGGTACTGTGATTTACGGCGCAGCGGATCCCACAGGAATTACCCGTATCGTGACCGATACCTATTCCACTCTGATCCTCGATACTGCTAATTCCTTGTTCCTCAATGACAACGTCATCACAACTTCCTTCGTCGGTACCGACAAGGCACAGAGTATCAGCTTCGGAACCGGTGAACTCACATTCTCCGGATCTGTTTCCGTGGATGACAGCACTGCCATTACTGCCGATACGGGCAGAGTTGTCTATAACGGCACTTCCGACCAGTCGGTGCTCGGTGCGGTTTACAGAAGTCTGTTCCTTACCGGGTCCGGTCTGAAAACATTCGCCGGAGATGTCACTATTACCGATACCCTGACAGTTGATGCCGGCAGTTCCGTCAATTTCGGAACTGGCGATGTTGATCTGCAGAAGGATTTCTCCATCCGTACCGGTGCGACAGTGAATGCCTCTCAGGCGCATGTCACTTACAGCAGTGCAAATGTTCAGACGGTACAAAATCTGGAATACGGTGCGTTGTCTGTTTCCGGCGGAGCCAAGAGTTTCCTTTCCGGTACAACAACTGTGAACGGTACCCTGACCATCGCAACCAATATCAGCGGTGCGGATTTCAACCAGACGATTATTCAGACGGACGGTGCAATTGTCAATACGGACAAAGATACGCTTTCCATCTCCAAACTGGCTCTCTTGGGCGGCTTGACCATTCAGAACGCAAATGTCTTGAGCATTGAATCTGTCCTGTTGTCCGGAGCTGATGATTACGGATTGAATATCGCAACCGGCGATGCAATCGTCAAACTGATGTACACCAATATCGAAAACAATGCGGGCGGCGGTATTAATGCCGGCAGCGCTACAATTCAGGTGGAAAACTCTTCCATCAAGGACAATGCGGGCGCAGCAGTTTCTACTGCTGACGGCGCGGATGTGACGGTCTTCAATTCCTCCATTCTCCGCAATACTGCCGATAATGTTCTGGATGTCGTTGACGGCGCAGTCTTGAAACTCGTCAATGCCACGATTGCCGGTAATACCGGTACGGCTTTGAATGCCGCAGACGGTTCCACAGTCTATATAATCAACTCGATTCTCGCGTACAATTACACGGGAACGACAGTTACCGATTATAATGTGGCGTCCGGTGCGACCGTGAATGCCAAAGCAAGCGTCATCGGTACTGCCGTTTCCGGCAGCCAGGCGATTACCGGCACGGATATTGTGTCCGTTACCTACGACAACTGGAATGCTGACCCGAAAGTAAGCGGTGTGGCAAGCAAACTGTTCGGCGGTTACGAGCAGTTGAGCGCGGATTCCCCGTACATTCCGAAGATTACCCAGGATGAAATATCCGGGACTTACCTTGCTATGCTCGGCAGAACGACGATCGCAGATTCCAATTGTGCTCATTACATCAAGATTGACCGCGATGCCAACGGCATAATCAACTTCATAGCGGATCAGAAACAAGGTCAGACTGCAACTGCCTATGAAACCTTCTATAACAACGGCGGTTCTCTTGCCAAGGCGATTATGGTGACCCATGACCAGCGCGGTGAAGAGTATGGACAGACTCTGGGTGTTTACAACGTAGGTGCAGGCGCAGCCGCATTCTACGGTATCGTAAGTTCCACGGTTGTATCCAACAGCTTTGACTATGCACTGGATGACGAAACGCATTCCGGTATCACACTGCGCGAAGCTCTGAATTTCGCTAAGACTTTGGGAACACCTATTACGTTCAATCCCAAGATTACGTCCATCACTTTGGATGCGGAACTCGAAGCCCTGCTGATTGATCTGGATATCGTGATTGACGGCGGTAACGGCGTTACCATCCATGCCGCCAACGGTAAACAGATATTCGTCATTCAGGGCGAACATACGGTAAGCATGAAAGGTCTGATCTTTGACGGCGGTAACGATGACGAAACGGAAGTCGCAAATGCCGCCGCAATTACGGTTACTGATGATTCCAGTGTAACATTGAATAATATCACTGTAATGGGATTCTCTGTTACCGGTGACGCCGCAATCCATGCGGAAAACGGTACAATTCAGATCACCAACTCCTTCTTTACCGAAAACAACGCCGATATCGCACTTTCCGGTACGGCAAAGATGACGATCTCCCAGTCCGCTTTCCAGAGCACTGCCGATAATGCAACAGCAGTGTCCGTTTCCGGTTCCGCAAGAGCCGATTTCGTGAACGTGGCCATGCTGGTGAGCGGTGCGGATGCAACGGCAATCCGTTTGGCTGATTACGCAAAACTGAATCTCGCGGATGTCTCTCTTGCGGCTGTCGGAACCGGCAGCTCCGCAATTACCATGTCCGGCTCTGCAACCGCGTATGCGTACAACTCTATCGTCTATGGTACTGCCACCCTCACGGATGCGGCATACAGCCTCTTCTCCAATGCCACCGCTTCCGGTGCGGACTTCAGTGAACACGGAAATATCAACGGTTTGACCGCTACACAGTTGTTCGGTACCGATAATCCGGTTATGAACGGCAGAAATATCCAAATCAGTATGACCGACGGTTCGCTGTATGCAATCCAGAACGGCGTAATGACCGGTTATGATGCGGCAAATGATGTTTACGTCTATGCTAAAGAGATGAACGCGACCGGTGAATGGAACTGGCTGAATCTCGATGGAACCGCTCACAGCGGCGATGTCTCCGCATTCGGTAAGGATGCTAATGGCAATACCCGCGGTACTGTGACCGCAGCCGGGTCTTTCGACAGCGGTATCAATGCCAATATTTACAACGCTCTGTACTTCAGAACCGTTGCCGGCGATGCCCTGACTTGGACGACTTCTTCCTTCGAATTCAGTACCAATACAACCACCTGGAGCGCACTCGCCGGATGGCGTGTCAATTCCATCGTACCGGGCGAAAACAACGTTCTGAGTGTGGTAATCAGCAGTGGTTCTACTATCACAGCGGATAATCTGCATACCGGATATGTCACTGTCGATGGTACATTGAACCTTACCGGTGATTCCGTCCTGAAGATGGTCAAGAACAACGGCAATGTCAATGTCGCAGATGGCGCAAGCCTTAATGTCGCCTCCAGTCAGATCAGTACGGATTTCATCAACAACGGAACCGTGACGATTACCGGAACCTTGTCTCTGGCAGAAAACGCTTCCTGGAGCAATGCAGAAGCCTCCACCGTGATCTACAACGGCACTGCAGCACAGAATATCCTCAGCGTAGCATACGGAAATCTGACACTGCAAGGGTCCGATAAAGCTGTTGATGCAGGTATGTTCAAAGTCCAGAATGTTCTGACGGTTGAAAATACCGCAATCCTGAACCTGAACTTCACCACAAAGGGTAACGAATGGGACGGCTCCACCAGTGTTCTCAACGGTACTGTGGAATACATTTCCGATAATCTGGAAAAGAGTTCCGTGGTCGTCGCCGATACCTACGCAGCACTGGTACTCGCCGGAACCGGCAGTTATCTCCTGAATGACGGTACTGCCTTTACCGATGCAAATTTCAACAGTCTGAACGTCGCACTTGCTGAAAATGCCACCCTGACGATTGCCGGTACATTGCAGAATGCAGCTAACTTCGACGGCACGAATGGTACGGTCACCTATAACGCCACAGCGGATCAGACAGTCGCTTCCGCCAAGTACGGCACGTTAGTGCTGGCAGGCGGGAACAAGACCTTCGATGATGCCGCTGATCTTGTTGTGGCTACTGCTTTCGATTCCACCGGCGTAACGGGAGATGTGATCTTCAGCGACAATGTTGCCAAGACCTTCAACGGTACCTTCGCCACCGGATCCGGAACCGTGAATTTCGGCGGTAATATTACCGTATTCAACGCCGTGTACGATACCGCACAGGCAAAGACAAACAATACCGCAATCCATTTCGGTATCGGTGCCTTCTACCTGATGAACAATACCGATTTCTCCGGCATGACGGACAGTATTACCGCTTCCGGAACGGATTTCCACTACGCTTCCGAAAGTGGGGATGTGAATGTCGCTCATGTCCAGTACGGCAAGCTCTTCTTCGAGGGCGCTGGCAAGAAAGTGCTGGGAACAGGATTCAATTTCAATACGAATCTGACGGTTTCCGCCGATGCAGATCATACTCTGGTAACTTCTGACGGAACTGCAGCGTCCTTCAATACGCTTGCTATCACCGGCACCCAGGGTGGCAGCTCCATCAGCTTGACCGGTCTGAATTTCGCAAATATCGTAATCGACACCGCCGTAACGCTTACCATGTCCAATGTCAAAGTCAGCGCTGGCGCAAATGTTGATTATGCAATTTCCGCAGCTGCCGAAAATGGCATGATTCAGGTCCTGGCAACGAACTTAGTCGTCACTGGCGGCAAGGGCGGTATCCTGGTCGGCAGAAACAGCGCATTCGATGTGGAATGTGCTTCCATTACCGATGCCGAAGATGCAGCCGGCGAAAAGGCCGGTATCTACGTCGTTTCCGGTTCCCGAATCACTCTCCTGAACACCACGGTCGGCAATAATACTGGAAAAGCGGGTATTTTTGCGGAAAATCAATCGGAAGTCAATCTGCTCCAGGTTACGGTTGCCGGAAATAACGGCGTCGGCGTCTATACCGGCGATTATGTGAAATTCCGTGCACTTGATTCCATCATTGCCTATAACCGGAACGGAGATGCCTACGATGATATGATGTTCGGCAGAATCAATCAGGGTGCCTACAGCATGGTAAGCAATGTCATAGGCCGCTATGCCGATGGCAGCTCCCAGCTGATTCTGGATAAGTATTCTGCTCAGATCACATACGGTGATGTGAATGTTCCGGGCGCAGCCACTCCGCTCTTCAACAGTTATGATGAGGTGTCCACTGGCGTGTTCATGCCTGTTATTTCTACTCTTGATAACGGTACCAAGGCATTTGAACTGCCCGCAAGCGATGACCCGACTGCGGCGAACTGCGGTAAATACATTTCCGTCAACCGCGATGCCAATGGCATGATTGATGGTGTTGTATACTCCTCTACGGCAACTTCTACCGACTATGTGAATTTCTATGGAACTGTCACCACACCTGCCAACAAGGTCCTGACCGATCAAAAAGGCAGCACCTTCTATACCAACAGTTACGGTATCATCGGTTCCATCCATGCCAATGGAAAACCATTGAGTACGGAAGTCACCACGTCCGGTGACACCGATGCCGGAGGCGTTGTTTGCCTGCGTGAAGCAATCGTGAACGCTCAGAAATTGGGAAAGAGTACGGTTACATTCGGACTTGATCTCGATGACCAGCGCATTACGGAAGTCATTCTGGAGCTCGGAACACTTGAGATCTCAAACCTGAACTTGACTATCGACGGTGGCGAAGCCGGAGTTACCATCCGGACAAACGGCGATTTCACAATCATGCAGATTCTGGAAAATGCCAACATTACTCTCAATAACGTCATCATCGACGGCGGCGGAAATGCTTCTCAGGCCGTTATTGCCAACGGAAAATCCTTCCGGATGGTTGACGTTGTAGTGAGAAATTTCAATGTTGCCGAAAATCAGGCGGCTGTTTCCATTACCAACGGCGAGGCGATTCTGGATAACGCAGCATTCTCTCAGATTGCCGGATCCCGCAGTTTCGCCATCGGTACTCAAGTCGCACTTACAATCACAAGCCACAGTACCACTCCGGATACTCTGACATCTAGCAAGAAACACCCCGCTTTCGGTTCGGCTCCGCTCCTTTGCAGCGTCGATGCTCCGCTCCTGACTTCCGCTCCGTCTATCGGCGGCGATGGTCAGACAGTTGCGGTCGGTGCTCCTGTGTATTCCGTTCTCCCGAATGGAGCTTCCCCGTTCAGCGTGACGGAAGATAAGGAACGCAGAAGCGATTTGACTGAGGAAATTTCCGGTACTACCGTGTTCTCTGTTGTCAATTCGGAAGATAATTCCGGGAACGGACAGATGGCAGTCGCAGGAAATACAATTCAATCCATGGATGAAATTCAGACCAGACTGACTCTCCAGCAGGTCAGCAACAGTCTCCTGGATGATGATGCGGATACGGAAACGGTCACTTCCGACGCCAATGAACAGGAAGCTGTCGAAAATGCCGAAAATGCCGCATCTGAAACCGAAACAGATGATACGTCCTTGCAGGATCTGATTGCTTCTGCAGCAGATTCCTTCCGCGACGCAGCATTCGGAAAAGCCGGTCTCTTCCATGATGACTTCGACAAGGCTGTAGCCGAAATGTTAAGATTGAGCTGACAATATTCCGGACACACGGCAAATCATCCGTGTGTCCGGGTGTTTCCCTTAATCAACTTTTTTTGAGTTTCAGAAAGGTATCTATTTATGGCAAGAGAATCTCTCGGTTCCCGTTTTGGTTTTTTGATGATTGCTGCCGGGTGCGCAATCGGACTTGGTAATATTTGGAGATTTCCTTATATAACTGGCAGAAACGGCGGCGCCTTGTTCGTACTGGTTTATTTGGTTTTCCTGGCCCTGATCGGGCTCCCGTTGATGATTATGGAACTCTCTGTCGGGCGTGCATCCCGAAAGGGACTTTATGGAGCGTTCCGGGATTTGCCGGAAAAGCGTCCAAGCAAGTGGCGTTTTCCCGCCGGAATCGCTTTTTCCGGAAGTGTGATCCTGATGATGATGTACACTACGATTACCGGATGGTTGCTTTACTATTTCGTTCAGTATCTCGGCGGTTCTTTTTTTGCATTGAAAACTCCGGAAGAAATCGGTTCTTTCTTCGGTGTCTTCCTCGATAATGGAAAACAAGTCGTTTTTTATATGCTGATTGCGGTCATCATCGCCAGTATCGTTTGCGCTTCGGGTTTGCGGAACGGCGTTGAACGCGTAACGAAAATCCTGATGTCTCTCCTGTTTCTTATCCTTTTAGGACTTTTCATTTACTCTCTGACTCTTCCCAATGCCATGCAGGGTATCAAGTCCTATCTTGTACCGAATACGGGAGCCTTCAGCAACAACTTTTCCCAAGTGATTGCGGATGCCATGACACAGGCATTTTTCACACTGAGTATCGGTTGCGGTGCTATAGCAATCTTCGGCAGCTATTGCGACAAAAAACGTTCGCTTACAGGGGAGGCTGCTTGGATTATTGTCTTTGATACTCTTGTCGCATTACTCGCCGGCGGTATGATTTTTGCCATTTGCGCCAGCTTCCATATCAACGTTGATGGTGGTCCAAATTTGATATTTATCTCTTTCCCGCAGATGTTGAACAATATGCCCGGCGGCGCATTTATCGGCGTGGTTTTCTTCCTGTTCATGAGCATCGCTGCCATGACAACGGTTATCGCTGTGTTCGAAAACCTGATTTCCTTTATGATCGATGAATGGAAATTCAGCAGAATTGCGGCATCCGCAGTGAATTGTGCAGTAATTTCGCTGCTCTCACTGCCCTGCTCACTGGGTTTCAATGTTTGGAAAAACGTCCATCCGCTCGGCGGAAACAGTAATTTCCTTGATTTGGAGGATTGGCTTATCAGTGATATTATCCTCCCGCTCGGATCTGTTCTTATTGTAATCTTCTGCACATGGAAATCCGTCTGGGGATTCGAGAAATTCCAGAATGAAGCCAACATCGGGGATGGTATTAAAGTGAGCCGTTTCCCGTACCTCTATCTCAAGTTCATTCTGCCGGTCCTGATCTTTTGCCTGTTTTGTATCGCAATATACTCCCGCTTCTTCAAATAAATCAGATGCCGGAGGGGATGCGTCCCCATCCGTGCATTCCGGTCTCCCAGAGAAAAAACTTACAGACCGATTACACCCCGTAATTTGCAGATTTGACTTTGGCGACATTTGACCTCATAACTTTGAATTTGACAAAACCGCTTTTTCAAAACCACACTCTTCCACGCAGGGAGAATGGGGCAAAATTCTCCGTTTTTGTAAAAATATGGGATATCTGTGATTTATCTTCAAAAAGCATTTGCATATTTTACGATTCTGTATTATCTTAAAATAAGATATAATATTATTTTAATTTGGAGATAATCATGAAACGCGGTCTGCAAGGCCATTATGAAACCATCAGCACGGTCGGAGAGAGGGTGCAAGCCTTTATTCCCAATCCTCTGCCGCCGTTTCCTGCCTTGGAGATTACGGACGATTTGCAGAGAAAACTCAGTGAAGCATCTTTCTTTCTTGGGAAACTGGACTGTACGGCCAGTTTGCTTCCTGATGTGGGGATATTTCTCTATATGTTCATACGCAAGGAAGCCGTGCTTTCCTCAATGATTGAAGGAACACAGTCTTCGCTTTCCGATTTGCTACTGTTTGAACTCAAGGAGAAACCGGGTGTTCCGATTGATGATGTACAGGAAGTCAGCAATTATGTCGCGGCGATGACCTTCGGTTTGCAACGACTGGAAGAAGGATTTCCGCTTTCCTTGCGTCTCGTGCGTGAAATCCATGCAGAACTGCTTGCCAAAGGGCGCGGCAGCAGCAAGAGTCCGGGCGAATTCCGTCACAGTCAGAATTGGATAGGCGGGACTCGTCCGGGAAATGCCTTTTTTGTGCCGCCTCCGCCGGAAGAAGCAATCAAATGTATGGGCGAACTGGAAATGTTTCTGTACGATGAAAAACTTCCGCTACTGGTAAAGGCAGCGTTAAGCCATGTTCAGTTCGAGACGATTCATCCCTTCCTTGACGGAAACGGCAGAGTCGGACGCTTGCTGATTACACTGTTGCTCTGCAATGGCGGTATGCTGAGACAGCCACTTTTGTACCTGAGTTATTATTTCAAATCGCATCGGCAATATTACTATGAGTTGTTGAACGGTACTCGTGAAAGCGGTGACTGGGAGCGCTGGCTGGATTTCTTTTTGGATGCGGTAATCGAAACGGCAAAAGAGAGCAACGAAATCATTTTGAATCTGCATGGGCAAATCGAGAGTGACCGCGCCCGAATTGCCTCACTTGGCAGAGCAGCAGCTTCGGCGTTGGCAGTACATCAGGCAATGCTTTGTCATCCGATAGCCGACATTGCCAAATTGAAAGAATTGACCGGACTTACCAATGCCACCATCGGCAAGATGCTGAATTGTCTGCTGGATTTCAACATTATCGAAGAAATCACCGGCAATAAACGCAACCGCCTGTTCTGTTACAGCAAGTATATGGAATTTCTAAAATAAACAAAAGGTACTGACCGATTACAGACGGTTGTGATATTTCACTGTTGCATGTCTTCGGCGGGTTCGTAGGGGCCTCTTTTGACTTCCAGAAATACGGCAGGTTCATGGATGACGGGCCGATGGTAAACGGTATCATCCATTTCCAGTACCTTGCAGGAACCATTTGCCGACAGTTCATAGCTGCCCGCCGGAGATGCTGTGTCCGCATGAAACGTTTCCATTGTAATGCGGCCACGCAGCATGATGACAAGTTCGAATTTCCCCGGATGCCGATGCGGTTTGATATCCGTTTCGGGCAGGGCGGCTATGCAAAGTCTGTGAATGGAGTCGGACATTTCCTCATGCAGATTCAGATTTGTTCTTTTACGGGGCGATTCCGCCGCTTTCTGCAGCAGAGAGTCCATCATTTCATCGGTTACGGTTTTCATCTTTACGACAACTTTCTCTGGATTTTGATTGAATTGTATTCATTTCTTCAATTCATGGTAAACGGAATATCCTTTGACTGTCAGCAAATATTTCTGGCGGGGATGCAGTGGCTTGTCCGGATACAGCAGGATTACAAAACCTGATTCAATAGCGGGATTCAAATAAGTTTGAACAAAATTTTTCCGGTCGCGCAAATCCATTTCGTGAAGTATTTCACGTATAGAAAGCTGCTTATCCCCAATAGCCATAATCAATTTTTTTAAGTCCTCACCGAGCTGGTTCAAAATGCCCGAAGCTTGTCGTGGTGAAGCCGCACTACAAAATCTACAAGGAATTTTCCGAAAGAATTTACAATATCTATTGCGGCTATACCGAGCTTGTGGAGCCATTCGGCATAGATGAGTGCTGGCTAGATATAACTAACTGCTTAGCCTGTCCCGATCCGGAAAAGACCGCGCACGAGATACG
>CALCCZ010000048.1 GCA_937900075.1 uncultured Lentisphaeria bacterium | reverse complement strand
CGAAAACACCCGCGTTTTCGGCGAGGTGGCAGAGCTCGGCAAGGCTCTCGAAAAGCTCAGCGGTGTAACGGGCAAAGAATGTGAGAGCAAAGTCGCGATTATCTGCGACTGGGAAAACATTTGGGCGACAAAGCATTTCTGCGGCTTCAACAACATTCACAGGGATTATGTCAGCGAGTGCATAAAATGGTATGCGCCGTTCTGGAAAATCATTTCTCTTAATGAAACTCTTTCATGAAAAGTTGATAAAAGAAGGCGTTCCTGAAGATCATATTCTGGAACTTGCGTTAGACGATTTGCGTAAAATCGAATTGCGTAATCCTCACAATATGATATCCTGGATTGAATGTAGCATAAAAGACAAACAGCAGTACTATCTTATTCTTGACGAAGTTCAGTTTCTTGGAGAATTTGCTGCCGTTCTGAACAGTTGCCTGCGTATTGACAATTTGGATGTTTATGCAACCGGAAGTAACTCCCGTTTTTTGTCAACGGATATTTTAACTGAATTTCGTGGACGCGGTGACCAGATTCATGTTTATCCGTTATCCTTTGCAGAATATTCATCTGTCACTCCATTGCAGGAAAGGTCTGCACTCAACGAATATTTGCGTTATGGAGGATTACCGTATATTCTGTCGTGTAAAACCGATGCTCAGAAAGTACAATATTTGGATAATTTGTGGCGTGAAGTTTATCTTCGGGATATTATTGAACGCAATCGTATCTTGCATCCAAGGGAACTGGAGGAATTACTTGCGGTTTACGCCTCTTCCATTGGTTCACTTGCGAGTTTTCGAAAAATAGCAGACACATTCAAATCGACCAAAGGAACTGTTCTCTCCATCAATACAATCGGCACATACAGCGATTTTCTTGAAGATGCATTTCTAATCAACAAGGCAATGCGCTATGATATAAAAGGGCGTAAATACATTGATTCACCCGTCAAATTTTACTTTGAAGATTTGGGCATTCGCAACGCCTGCCTGAATTTCAGACAGGTTGAACGGAATCATCTTATGGAAAACGCTATCTACAACGAATTACGCCATCGGGGATTTTCTGTGGATGTCGGGACCGTTTATTCTTATGAGAAAGATACGGAGGGTCGTCAGGCAAGAAAAAATCTTGAAGTTGATTTCGTTGCCAATTTGGGCGACAAACGATATTATATTCAGTCGGCATATCAAATGCCGGATAGTGAAAAGCGGGAGCAGGAAAGCCGGCCGTTACGAAAAATCAGCGATAATTTCCGTAAAATAATCGTCTGTTATGATGATATATCCCCTTATTACAGCGATGAAGGTTTTTTGAATATCGGGCTTGCGGAATTTTTGAAAAACACTGATTCATTGGATTTGTAACGCATATTTTTCAATATTGCCAAGGTCAAAAAGAGTTCCGGCCCTGAATATTACAAGCATTTTCCGCATACAGGAAAGGTGCTGCTGTTTCAACAAGGGGGTTCTCCGCGGAGTTCACTGCGTTACTGAAAATTTAACACTTTTGATAAAAACTGCATTTTTGTTCAAAGTGTGGTGCGTAATGAGAATAAAACATTTTTTGTCGCGAAATCTGAAAAGCGCGAAAAATTCTAAAACGGTTTGTCAAGAGCACTTTTTCGCAAAACGTTTTTCAATCGCTGTAAAGATGAGGGGATAGAAGAATACTAAAAAGACGAACAGCAGAAAATAGGCAGAAAAAGCGCCAATATGCGGTTCCGTCAAACGGACGCAAAATTCCCGCAACGGTTTTGCTCCGAATTGCAAAATGATTGCGCCGGGAATGAAACGTGCGATTTTGCAGAACCAGCAAGTCGGGATTTTGAAATTCACGAATTGTTTTTCCAGACACCAGCCAAATAAAACGCCCAAAAATTCACCGCCGTCTTTCCATGCGTCCACCGCCATTTTGCTGGGATCCACCAGCAGTTTGCCGTCAACGTAGTCCATCGGATAACTTTTCAGAGAGATAAAAAGATAATATCCCGCCATTGCCACAGCAGAAACGAGCAAAATAATCCAGTTCCGTCCGCTTTTTTGTTTTTCCCATTGAAAAAGCCAGCAGGCAATTACGATGCTGATTATGCCGATGACGAAACCGCAAAGCACATCCTGCGGCGTGTGAACACCCAAAAAGTTTCTTGTAAAGCCAATCACGAGGGTAAGAAGGAGTAACGGGATAGCAAAATAAAGACGTTTCCGGGTAAGCCAAGCCCACATGCTGAAAGTGGCGGTTGCTTTTGCAGTGTGTCCACTGGGGAAGGAATATCCGGTGGCGCCGGCTTTCACCTCGGCAGGGGGGACGATTTGAGGATCACGAACCCACGGACGATAGGCGCAAACAATCGATTTAGCGAGGCCGTTGATGACTGTCGAGAACGAAGATGAAAAAAGTGTAAGCATACCAGCTTCCTTGTGGAAGGACCAAAAGAGAAAAAGCATAATGATGCCTGAATATTTCATTCCGAAAGACGTAAAAAAGCTCATGAAATCGGTTAGCGTACTTCCGGCACTGAGCCGCAATTCCTGGAGCCAAAGCAGATACTGTAAATCCAACATTTCATCACCTCGAAAGTTATATGAGACGTTTTTACGAGCATTTCTATCAATACCCTTTGACAGAAATATCATTGTTTTCAGTTAAAAATCTCCGAATGAGATTTTTCTTCGTTGCAATAATATACTTTCAGACCAGAGTTTTTCAAATTTTTCATACACAAATATTCAAATTCTATTCAAGCAAAAATACGCTCTTTTGTGCGGTAAAATGTGGTACACCCCCCTATTTTTGAAGAAATGTGGGATATCAGTGGTTTTTTATTGAAAAATGGTGTGCATGCGCTTGACATTAACAACAGTTGGTTGTATCGTATCACATTGTTTAGTTCCGATTATGTATTTCTCCGTGGTTAGAAGAAATCTCGGAAACTACAGGCAAAAAAATAAACTGCAAGGAGTTTACAATGACTGCAAAGACTGCAAAGACTGCAAAGGCGTCGGCAAAAAAGTCCCCGAAGAAAGTCTCCAAGGAAGAATTGATCGCAAAACTCGCAATCAACGGCGGCGAGAAAACAATCAAGACCCCGTTCCCCGCATGGCCGCAGTTCAATCCGGAATGCTATGACAAGGTCATTGACATTCTGAAGTCCGGCAAAGTGAATTACTGGACAGGCAAGAAGGGTATGGAATTTGAAAAAGCCTGGGCGAAATGGCTTGGTGTCAACAATGCAATCAGCGTAACCAATGGAACCGCGGCGCTTCACGTTGCCTTGGCAAGTCTGGGTGTTGGTCCCGGGGACGAAGTAATTTGCACATCCTACAGTTTTATTGCTTCCAGTTTCTGCGCACTGCAGGCGGGCGCTCTTCCGGTGTTTGTTGATGTCGGCAATGACCATTTGATGGATCCGTCGAAGATTGAAGCAGCGATTACGGAACACACGAAAGCTATCGTAGTAGTTCATCTGTACGGTATGGTAGCCGATATGGATCCGATCATGGAAATCGCAAAGAAATACAATCTGTACGTTGTGGAAGATTGCGCACAGTGCTTCGGCGGTGTCTATAAAGGCAAAAAAGCCGGTACAATCGGTCACGTCGGATGCTTCAGCTTCTGCCAGAGCAAACACTTCACCACAGGTGGTGAAGGAGGAATGGTTTGCACCAATGATGATGATCTGGCATGGGAATGCCGTTCCTTCCGCGACCATGGCTACGATGTTCAGGCCAAATTGAACCTTCTGGAAATGGAAGGAAAACAGCTTTACATCCACAAACGCGTTGGTTTCAACTTCCGTATGACGGAAATCCAGAGTCAGATCGGGCTGTGCGAACTCGAACGTTTCGACAGCTGGAACCTGCCCACACGTATCAAACTTGGTAAACGCCTCATGAAAGGTCTTGCCGGTCATCCGCTGATCAAATATCACCCGGTAGATACCGAAGAACGTCAGAATGCATTCTGGCTGGTTCCGTTCGTTCTGGACACGGACAAGCTGACCTGCACGACCAAGGAATTTATCTCTGCTGTTCAGGCGGAAGGTGCAAGTGCCTACAGTGTTCTGTGGCCGGAAATGTACAAGGAAGAAGCCTATACGTTGCGTAAAGGATTCGGAATTGTTGGTTATCCGTTCAACGATCCGCGTGCCCGCAACATTGATTACAGCAAGTTCAACTGCGAAAAAGCGAACTGGCTGACCGACCGTACCATCAGCTTCTGGACGCATCCGACATTCACGGAAAAACTGATTGACGGCGATATTGCTGCATTCAAGAAGGTTGCAGACGCCTATATGAAATAAGAATTGCTGCATGAAATTCTTATAGCAGAAAACATCAAAACGGCATCCCCGAAAAACGAGGGTGCCGTTTTGTCTGTGATTTCAAACAACATTTGAACAATAGGAAAAGGTAAAAATCATGAAAAAAGTTACGTATGCTATTATCGGATTCGGCGGTATCGCGGAAAATCGCGTCGCAAAAGAAGGTTTCGCCTGCGACAAATCCCGTTTCTCTCCTTTGAAAAAAGCCCAGTTGGTCGGAGCAACCGATATGAATCCGGCACGTCAGGCTGCAGCTGAGGCACTGGGACTCCGCTGGTACGCCAGCATGGATGAAATTCTTGCCGATCCCGCTATTGACGGTGTCTATATTGCCACAAATAACGCCAGTCATGCAAAACTTGCCATTGCCGCATTAAATGCGGGCAAACACGTTATCGTGGAAAAACCTGCTGCCACAAGCGTTGCAGATGCAAAAAAAATGGTCAAACTGGCACAGAAAAAAGGACTTTCCCTGTCCGTTGACCACATGATGGTCAATAATGCATGGAACATGAAAGCCCGCAGCGTTCTTCAGGGTGGCAAACTCGGTACGGTAAACGACAGCTGCTTCCACATGGAGTTCGCATACGGTTATGACCCGGCAGAAGCCGCTACATGGCGCTGCTCCAAAATTGAAGAAATGGGTGGTCCGATCGGCGATGTCGCCAGCCATTGTTTCTATGTCGCGGAATACGTATTCGGAAAGAAAATCACAAAAGTCGCAGCCGTGTACTATCCGAAAGTCATGGCAATCAAGGCGGAAGACGGTGCCTACATCAAGTTCTTCTTTGAAGACGGCACTCAGGGCAGCGTCCGTGCCTCTTTCAGCGAAATGCGTGGCGGTCTCGGCGGTACTTTGACAAATCTCGGCTTTGAACTGTACGGCGACAAGGCAGTACTCCGCAGCTTCGGCTCCCTGTTCCAGCTTTCCGGTTATGAAGATGAACCGATCCGTATGCGTCTGGAACTTGACAAACTCGGAAAAGCAAGCGAAGTGGAACCCTGCAAAATTCAGAATATCTATCAGACTCTGATTGAACAGCATGCTGCCAGCATTCAGAAGAAGACTCCTGTCAATGCCGAAGGCGCAGTCCACAATCTGGCACTCTGTGCGGCCAGCCACGAATCCGCAAAAAACAATGGCAAAATCATTGTTGTAAAGGATTGACACAATGCTCCGTTTCGGATTTGCAAAAGAAGATATTACTCCGGCACGCGGTATTCCGCTGTGCGGTTATTTCAACCCGCGGCCGAATACCGGCGCACGCGACCCGCTTGCTTTGAAGGCTGCAGTATTCGAGTGCGCCGGCACCTGCGCCGGTATCGTGTCCTTCGATTTGTGTCTGATTCCATACAGTCTGGTAAAACGCTGTATGCAGGCTGTTGCGGAAAAGGGTCTTTCCTTCGGGAAAAATATTATCTTTTCCGCAACACATACACATACTGGCCCCTACACGGCACCGCTGTTTGACGGCCCCGTTGATGAAGATTACAATGACATGCTCGTGAAAAAGACAGCGGATGCTCTGGAACGGGCATACCGCAGTCTTGCCGATGCGGAACTCTTCACAGGAAAAGCGGAAAACGCTTCCCTGGCATTCAACCGCCGCTTCTGGATGAAAGACGGAACCGTACTGACCAATCCGGGCAAACTCAATCCGGAAATTCTGAAACCGGAAAGCGTAATCGATCCGGAAATCCCGTTCATGGTCGTGAAACAGGACGGTATGGATCGGCTCATTATCGCCAACATTTCGAATCATACCGATACCATCGGGGATGATTTTGTATCCGCTGATTGGCCGGGACGCATGGAACGTGAAATTCAAAACTGCCTGGGATCCGATGTGCCGGTAATGACACTGATCGGCTGTCAGGGCAATATCAACCATTTCAACGTGGAAAATAATGCCGACCAGACGTGCTATGCGGAAGCATGCCGGATAGGAAAAGCCTACGCAGGCTCAATTCTGTCCATGCTGTATGCCGTAAAAAAAGTCAATGTGGATACCATAACCTTCCGGTCCGCGGAAATGGAAATGCCCGTTTACAAAGTGACCGATGCCGAATACGATGCCGCAAAAAAAATTGTGGCGGAATTTGGTGATGTGAAAGCGGAAAGCGCCTCGGATCAGACCAGTGAGGGCATAGCTGCAGGCAACGCTTATGTGAAAGTGTTTTTCGCAAAACGGCTTATCGAAAACCGGGAAAATCCCTTAACGGAAAATCCGGTCGAACGTATGTGTGCCTTGTGCTTCGGCGACACCATCGGGATTTCCACCCTGCCCGCTGAACCATTTGTCGAACTGGGACTGGCTATCAAAAAACTTTCTGAATTCCCGGTAACCATGCCGGTCGGTCTGGCAATGGGCTATATCGGCTATACCGGAATGCCGGAATGTTATGAACGCGGCGGCGGATATGAAACTCGCCCGTCCCGCACTGCACCAAGCCATGATCTGGCTCCGAAATTAATCGCACAAGCGGTTGATTTGCTGAACCGGTAACGTTTTTCCTTTGCGGAATATCCTTCAGGGGGTGTTTTCACCCCCTGGGCTTACCTCTGGCTATTACTATCGGGTTTTCCACCATTGATGGGATTAGTGGGATGGAATATAAGACCTAAAGAACCTATAAGTCCTATTTCCGGAAACGCGACTTTCATTGGAGAAAACTATTCCCTACCCCCTGCCCCTATCCACTATCCACTATTCCGCATCCGCTAATCACTGACCGATTACAAAATTGCAAAAAAAATGAAAAATTTTGCAGTTTATTCTCTTGACTGACGTTATTTGACAGTGTGCTGTACTATATTATCAGCAAAATTCACCCAAAATAAAAAAGATGCAAAAACGCATCCGTCAACAGGAAAGGAATTTATTATGAAACAAGGTTACACACACATCTGTGTCGTTCTTGATGCGTCCGGATCCATGAGCAGTCTCCAGGAAGACGTAAAAGGAAGTTTCAACAATTTTCTGCAGAAACAGAGAGAGGCGGAAGGCAAAACCGTTTTTGATTTATTCCAGTTTTCCGATGAAGTCACGTGGTTGGTAAAGTCCGCTGACCTCGCTCTTTTCAGAGATGATTTGATGGCGAAATACACCTGTAGCGGTTGTACTGCGCTGAACGATGCCGTTTGCATCGCCATTGATACGATCGGGAAAGAGTTTGCCGCAATGCCGGAATGTGAGCGACCCGAACACGTTCTTTGTGTGATTATTACAGATGGTGCGGAAAACGCCAGCCGGAAATTTTCCGCAAAGGATGTCAAAGACCGCATTGAGCATCAGACCAAAGTTTACAGTTGGGATTTTGATTTCCTTGCTGCCAATCAGGATGCATTTGAAACCGGTCGGGAAATGGGACTTCAGATGGATCAATGTATGAATTTCGCAACATCTCCATCTGGAGTCGCAGAGGCTGCAGCAAGAATGAGCAGCCGTGCGTTTGACGTACGCAATCGCAAAAACAAAAAATGAGGAACATTTGCGGAAACAAAAACTACCGCAGGAGAAATGAAAAATCAGCCGGCGGTCTTCATTGTACCGGGTGACTCGCATCATAACTGTTGTTGAAGAACTGTCGCCAATGAAAATGCCGACGGCTGAAAACGAACAAATATAAAATCCCGGAGGCGTTTTCGGCCGTCTCCGGGTATGCGAGGTGTCGTTATGTATGGTTGTCTTTGCGCGCTTTACGTTCTTGCCCGGCGGGCGGCGGTCTATCTTGCCGTCATTGCGCTGGGTGTCATCGGTTTCTTTCTGTTCCCTTGGCTCGGCTGGAAGATTTTAACGTTTCTTGTTTCTCTCTTCTTTTGATTTGTTCTTTGCTGAAAATCTCTTTGAGAATAATCAGCCATAAGAAGTTTTTTAAGAAAATAGTTTCCCTTTTGCTGTAGTTTTTTCGCAGTCCCCGCTCCTCGGTCTTGGAGATGTTGAAAGTGACGTTGCGCCTGTTTGAGGTTAAAATATACCCAAAGTGAGAAAGACGGGCTAAACGCACGGATTTGTCAAACTAAACGCACTTGGGTTGTCGGGATTTACACAAGACGTTTTACAGACTCTTATTTTCTTGCTCCCATTTCGCGACGTGCGTCCAAATCATCCTGTTTTTTCTTCAAAGTTTCACGTTTATCGCCGAAAGTTTTGCTTCTGGCGACTCCGAGTTCGAGTTTCACGCGGTTGTTCTTCAGATACATTTTCAGGGGAATCAATGTATACCCTTTTTCGCGTATGCGGATAAAAAGTTTCAGAATTTCTTTTTTGTGCATAAGCAGGCGTCTGGGATGAACCGCTTCATGATTGAAACGGTTTCCGAATGCGTATGGAGAAATATGGATACCGTATGCAAAAATTTCACCGTTCTCAATGCGTGCGAAAGCCTCCTGGAGCTGAACGGAACGCATCCGGCAGCTTTTGACTTCGGTCCCCCGCAATTCGATGCCGGTTTCAATCGTTTCTATGATTTCGTAATCGTGAAAAGCCTTTTTATTCCGTGCAATCACATTGCTGTTTTCCCCGGATGAATTTTTCTGTGCCATTTTTACTCCCGTCTATTGCATCGTTTTTTCCATTTTTCTCTGAAATTCCGCACAGTGCGGCTGCTGGGAAGAATCCAGCTGATTGCATAATTTTTCGAAATCTTTTTTCTGGGAATCCTTCAGAGAGGAAGGGATTTCCACAGAAATTTTAACCAGCTGATCCCCGGACATACCATTTTTCAAAGACGGCATACCTTTACCGCGAATACGCAACACGGTTCCGTTTTGTGTACCCGGAGCGATTTTCAGTTTTATCTTTCCGGTCATGGAGGGAAACTCTACAACGCCGCCGAGGAGAGCCGTTTTCAGCGGGATAAAAGCCTCACAGAGGATATTATTTGCAGCATCGCGTGTAAAAAGTTCATGCGGCAACACACGAATATTCACAATCAGATCCCCGTGCGGCGCGCCATTGACCCCCGGCTCACCATTGCCGGCAACACGCAATTTTGTTCCGGTCTCCACACCCGGTTTGATGTTCAGGGGAATCTCTCTTGTGACTTCCATTTTGGCGGATCCGCCGCATTTCGGACAGACCTGTTTTATTTTTTTACCGGTTCCGCCACAGCTGGGACAAACGCCGGGCATACCGAACATAGACGAACTTTTAACTTGACCGGTACCGCGACATTTTCTGCAGGTTTGAACCGTACTGCCCGGTGCGGCACCGGATCCGGAACAGACATCACAAAGTTCCGTTTTGCGGAACCGCAATTTTTTAACTGTTCCGAAGAACGCTTCCCCGAAAGTAACCGTTACTTCGGTACGGAGATCATTTCCTTTCTGAAATCTGGCATAAGCGGAATCATCGCCGAACATGCTGCTGAAATCAAAATTTTCATTATTTGCGCTGTTAAAATGGAAACTGCCGTTTCCACCGAACATCTGACTGAAAATATCCCGCGGATCGCTGAAACCTCCGAAACCGCCATTTCTGCCGCCACCCGGATTTCCGTGAAAATTGCCTGAACCGCCGCCACCGTTTTCAAAAAACGCACTGCCGAACTGATCGTACTGTCTGCGTTTTTCCGGGTCGCTCAAAATCTCGTAAGCGTGGGAAATTTTTTTGAATTTTTATTTCGTTTGGCGTTCAGGCTATCTTAACCGCATAAGAGAACTTATCTTCTGCTTTCATCGATATTGTCGGAGATAGCAAGGCCTCTGACGAATTCCATCTCCATTTCCCAATCCTTCACTTCTGTATGAAGATATTTGTGTGCTTTTTCTGAAAGTGGAGCATCAAGGAATTCCTTATATACGTTTTGAACTGTAGGGTTCT
>CALCCZ010000047.1 GCA_937900075.1 uncultured Lentisphaeria bacterium | reverse complement strand
ATATTATTCATCTATTTTTCACCTTTAGATACCAAGTTAATATAACCGCTGTCCGCAAATCTGTCAAGTTACCGTTTACAGAAGGAACGTTGCGTAGTCGGGATATTTTGATTTTAATACCGTAATTTGGTTATTTCACTCCGGAATACCCGGGCATAAAACTCCGATAAGAAAAGATAATAAAAGGACAGTTCCAACCATATAATATAACACTTTTTCAGATAAATTGCGCTTTTTGAATATCGGGTAAACACATTTTACAAGCATATAAATCAGCATCAATATCCCAATAAATAATATTTCTGAAATGTTGCCTAATGTTTTACCAAATCCGATGCCATATCTGTCAGATATAAAAAAGCCACAACCCCATATCAAGAAAGAAAAAACATACAATGCCACATCGTAATATAAAACTTTAATTTTCTTTTTTGTGGAGAAAAAAATATATACCACAAAAATGAGCATAGAGATTATATGAAATGACAATAACGTCAACACAGGAAAAATAAATTCAAGATCCATTTAAACGTCTTTTTTACTCATGTTTTTATGCGGGTGATGCGTTCTGTTATCAATGTATTCACTGCCAGCAGCATTTCATCAGGTAAAAATGATTCCTGCAGAGTTTCCGGCAAGAATTTTTCCAATGAATCCGTAATGCGTTGAACAGCTTTTCTGACTTGAACTTCATTTAATTTTAATGAAGCACCAAATGTTTCAAAATCGCTGCGTTTCAGACGGTTCTTTTTTCCGTTTAGCGTCAGTGCGAGTTCTTCGGTATCCTGTGGAAGAATAATATTGACCGGCAGAAGATCATACGCTGGACTCAATTCCCACATTCCTGTTTCTTTTTGGAGCAGAGAAAAGTTTTTCAAATGCATATCGGAGTTTCCGGTCAAAAAACAGAAAATCGCCAACTCAAAAAAACGTATGACATCCAACCCCGGAACAGCAGAATATTCGCGCAATGCTTTACCGATTTGTTCCATTGAGCCGTTATATTTTTGAGCCGTCATCTTATGGAGAATCTGGCAAAAATCTTCCATGTGAAACATACGTTTTTTTTGGCGGTCCATCCGACTGGTAATATAAGCCAATTCACCGGATTTCAGGGGAATAAGGCCAAATTCAGCCACCGTTATTTTGCATTTTCGGGCAAGGAGCATACAAAAATGTTCCGCTTCTGGAAGATTTTTCCACTGCGGAGATTGAGGCTTCAGTATATAGTTTCCAGCCAGACCGATTAATGTCAGACGGGAAGCTGTATCCTCTGCACCGCGTTCCAGATGGAGAGAAAGTTTCGGTTGAACCCCGGGAACAGAAATCCTGTCAAGAATCGTATTTTTCGCCAGTTCGTTCAACTCTTCAAGGGTATAGTTCAATGCGGGGATCTGTTGAGAGCCGAAAAGTTTTTTGGCACAGTGTTTGTGATAAAAAGAGTTTTCTTCATCAAGAATCTTTCCACAGACAAGACAGCGATTAATTTTCATCATTTACCTCGCGTACGCTGGCAGCACCGATGCAATCACGACAGCAGGCGAGAAGCAAGCCCATTCTGTCATTGGGATCCAGTTTCCAGTTATCTGCTGCGATTTTCAGGAGCCAGCCTTCCGGAATTAATCCATCAAAAAAGGGAAAAAGCACCCGGTCCTGAAATTTTTCAGATTGAAGCGGGAACGTTACCGATAATCTCACCGGATTGTCGGCAAGGTATTCTTTATCATATTGGAACGTATAGCCACTTTCATCTTCAAGAAGAAGTCCAGCCAGGCGATTATACAAATAAATTTCAGCTTTCCGCATAAATTATTCCTCATCTTTTGCTGGAACAACTCCGAGTTTGGTACCAAAAAGATCCAGGACCATATTGACTTTATCCATTCGCAATGTTGCTTTTCCGCCTTCCAATTCACGGACAAAACGGATTCCGACACCGGAACGGTTAGCCAACTCCTGTTGAGTGAGCTTATAATTTTTCCGCTGTTGGCGAACGAAATCAGCAAGCATCATTTTTATACCCTTTCGGTGATAATTTTATGTTATTTTTGTTAATTTACACCCGATCGGGTATAAAATCAAACAAAAAATGCAAAAATATACCCGATTGGGTATAAAATCTTTAATTTGCAAGGAAAGCACGAGTATCTTATTGGAGAAAAATTGCGTGAAGGGTTCAGTCGCCGCTCCGATGGGGTATTGGATAGGGGATAGCGGGTAGTTAGGGGATAGCGGATAGGGGATAGGGGGTTAGTTAGGGAAAAGCCGTAATATATTCGTGATTGTTCGAGAAGGATTTGTTCTCACAATGGAATATAATTTTTGAAAGAATGCCACAAATCGCAATCTTATCAATCTGCGTTGTTTGCGATTATTTTCCGTTGCGGGCTTGAAAAGGGCGATATTGGGGGTATATTCCGGAAGAAGATTCCAGTTTTTATTCATCATAACAGCAGAAAATTAACCCCGAGGAGGAAAAAATGCTGAAAGTTGTAGATCTTCGTGTCGAATACAAGAAGAATCCCATTGGGATGGATGAAAAACGGCCGCGTTTCTTTTACCGTCTGGAAGGCAATTCCATTGGTCAGAGTGCGTATCGGCTGGCAGTGACCTGTGAATGTGGAAAAACCGTGTGGGACACGGATTTTGTGGAGAGCGGGAAAACGATTCAGATTGAATATGCGGGACTTCCACTGAAGGCCTTTACCCGCTATTACTGGAAAGTCCGTGTCAAAGATGAAAATGGAAAACTGTCTGCCTGGAGTCGGGAAGAAGCCTTTTTCGAGACCGGTTTTATGGATGCAAAATGGACAGCGAAATGGATTACGGATAACTGCTGTGTACTGCCGCAACAGCCGGTCCGGAGATTGTACCGTGATTTCACATCTGCCGGCAAGATTAAGAAGGCGCGTTACTACGCCACGGCACTGGGTGTGTATGAGAGTGCCATCAACGGCAAAAAGGTTTCGGAAGACTGTCTGACACCCGGTTTTACAGATTATCATACGCGGACGCAATATCAGGCGTATGATGTAACGGAACTGATTGCGGAAGGAGAAAACCGTCTTTCCACTTTGCTTGGCGATGGCTGGTACTGTGGAAGGATTTCGCGTAACTGGGCTGGCGGGAACAGTGCTTACGGGAGTTACCCTGTTTTCAAATCCGAACTGCATATTGAGTATGCCGACGGCAGGAAGGAAGTAATTGTCACGGATAACCAATACGGTTCGCGTAACTGTCAGCAGGATGGCATCAACACCATTCATTTGAGTGATATATACATGGGAGAAACCTTCCGTTCTGAAGAACACGGAGATGAGTGGATGCTGCCCGGTAAAGATTACGGCAGGAAAGGCGGGGTATCCGTAATAGACGCTCCGCATGTGAATAATATCCGCATTGACTGGCAGAGCGGGGCACCAGTCCGCCGTGTTGCGGAGCTGAAACCGGTCAGTATTACCCGTCGTGCGAACGGCAACTGGATAGTGGATTTCGGGCAGAATTTTGCGGGCCGTGAACGGATTATGCTGAAGCATATCACAGCCGGCACCTATATTGTAATACGTCACGGTGAAATGCTGAACAAGGATGGCTCGCTTTATACGGCGAATCTCCGCGGTGCGACTGCGACAACGACCTATATCTGTGATGTGGATAAGGAAACGGATACCTACGAACCGCGATTTACTTTTTATGGATTCCGTTACATTGAAATTACAGGCTGGCCGGGCGAACTTACAAAGGATCAGATTATCGGCGAAGTACTGAGTTCGGATCTGCCGCGTTCCGGCTCGTTCTCCTGTTCCAATCCCATGATCAATCAGCTGTACAGCAATATTATCTGGGGACAGCTTTCGAACTTTGTAGATATTCCGACGGATTGTCCGCAGCGGGATGAACGGCAAGGGTGGACCGGCGATACACAGGTTTTTACCAATGTAGCGACCTACAATGCTTTTGCTCCGGAATTCTATACAAAATGGATTGAGGATTTGAATCTTTGTCAGTCCCCGAACGGATCCTATCCGCATATTGCTCCCAACCCGTTCCGCGGAAACTGGCTGGATGCTGTCGGATGTACCGGCTGGAGTGATGCCGGTTTGATTTGTCCGGATGTGATGTTTACAAAATATGCCGATATGCGTGTCATTTCCAAATATTACGACAAGATGTGCTTATGGCTGGATTTCCAGATCAAACATGCCAATGGTTCGCTGATTGTGGAAAATGCCTGCTATGGCGACTGGCTGAATTTAGATGCTCCGACTCCGAAAGATTTCATCTCCACCGCATATCTGGCGGGGATGAACCGTCTGGCGGCGAAATTTGCCGCTTTGCTCGGACGGGAAGAAGATGCCGTTTACCGGGACACTCTTGCCGATGCAATCGCCAATGAATTTGCCGCGAAATATTTTGATAAAGACGGTAATCTGACGATTAAGACGCAGACAGCAGCCCTGATGGCACTTTACTTTGATCTTGTTCCTGACCACATCGCTTATGACAAAACGGTCAAGTTCCTTGTCAAGGATATCAAAGTCACGCACAAAACACATCTTTCCACGGGATTCCTCGGAACACCGCTTCTGCTGAAAGTATTGACGGAAAACGGCAATATTGATTTGGCTTATGACTTGCTCCAGCAGACTACGTATCCGGGTTGGTTGTATCCGGTTACGCAGGGTGCGACCACGATGTGGGAACGCTGGAACAGTTACAATCACGAAACCGGATTCGGTGATATCGGCATGAATTCTTTCAATCACTATGCATACGGAGCCGTTGGGGAATGGTTCTATGAAACGATTTGCGGTATTCAGCCGGGTAATTGCTGCCAGGACGAGGCTGGTTTCCAGGTATTCAAACTGGCTCCGAAAATCGGAAATTCCCTGACGGAAGCCTCCGCAACACTGATGACGCTGCAGGGCGAAATCAAATCTTCCTGGAAACGTACCGGGAAGAAAGTTACCTGGGGCTTTACCGTTCCGTGCAATACGATTGCTGTTGTTGAATATCCCACGAAGAAAAAAGTAGCCCCGGTCAAGGGGATTGAAAAAGAACCGGAAAGCGGTCTGCTGATCGCAAATCCGGGAACATATTCTGTTACCTTCAACATCTGATACTGCTGTTTCAAAACGATATTCTTTTCCGTTCGGGGCTGCGGGCCAAGGTCCAAACCCCGTGACGGAAAAGACAGCAGGACTGTGCAAACAGGGGAAGACGGAACAGCGGGGAGAATTTTTTGTATCATCCTCTGTAGCTTGCGTTCTTTCCCCTTTTTGTTTACGGAAAAACAGGCGGTGGCGGGGAAGTTGATTTGCTTTTTCCGTATGTGCGTGTATAGTATAAAGATACGGTATTTTTGTCGGCAGGAAGGTTTTAACCATTCACGGGAAACGGATTATGAAGCAGGAAGAACAGAATAATTCACGCAAAGGGCGCTTGATAACGATGTTGTTCAAGTGGGGATTTGTGCTGATATTTGTATTGTCGATAGTCGGTTTTTTCCCGTACATCAACATTATTCCCGCACGATTTGCCAATGCGGATTTTGAGACGTTTACCCTGTTTTTTGTGGGATTGATATTACTGGGCATCAATATAGCCTATTTTGCCTGGCAGATATTGCTGGTACACCAGTACAAGCCCTACCCGACTCCGACAGATGAACAGCTTCCGACGATTGGAGTGATTGTTCCTGCGTTCAATGAGGGACAGCAGGTGTTCGAAACACTGAAGAGTCTTCTTGCGAGTGATTATCCGAAAGATAAGCTGGAAATCATTACGGTGAATGACGGAAGTAAGGATGATACCTGGAACTGGATGTATGCTTCTGTGGAGAAATCCGGGGGACGCATCATAGCGATGGATTTGCCCCGGAATGCGGGAAAACGGAATGCCTTGTATAAAGGACTGCTGGTGTCCACGGCAGATATTATTGTTACGCTGGACAGCGACTCGATTGTGACGAAAGAGACGATTCGCGAGATAGCGGCACCGTTTGTGGCGGATCCAACGATTGGTGGAGTTGCGGGCAACATCCGGGTACTGAATACCAAATCGAGAATCATCCCCAAGATGCTGGATGTCAGCTTTGTGTTCGGTTTTGAATTTCTGCGGTCTGCACAGAGTATGGTTCGTGCCGTACTTTGCACGCCGGGAGCATTGAGCGCATACCGCCGGAAAGCGTTGTTGCCGTACATGGATGAATGGGTGAATGAGAAGTTTTTCGGCAAGCCGGCGAATATCGGCGAGGACCGGGCAATCACGAATATTCTGATACGGGAAGGCTGGGGGGTTGTATTTCAGCGTACGGCGACTGTATTTACGGAAATGCCGGTTACCTACAAAGGACTCTGCAAGATGATGATACGCTGGAGTCGGAGCAATGTACGGGAAAATTTTTCGATGTCGAAATTTGCGTTCCGCAAACTGGATGGTGAAGACGATGATTTGACCGGTATGCAAATCAATTTGATTGTACAGATATTCTGGATGATATCCCCCATCATCTTCACGTTTTATGTTTTCTGGTGTGTATTCCACGAGGCAGTGAATTTTCTGATTGGAATTTCCGTTTCCATCATTCTATGGTCCACGCTGCCCGCCTTTATTTATGCGCGCCGTTACAGCGCAAAGGAATCTCTCTGGTCGTATGTGTACGGCTTTTTCAGCTTTCTGACATTGTTCTGGATATCACCGTACAGTCTGATAACGGTATATCAATCGGGTTGGCTGACACGTCAGCAGCCGAAGGCACCGACACCGCTTCCGTCGCCCGGAACATCCGGTCCGGGTACGGGGAAATGAGTATCCATGATGTTGTTTGATACGCATGCCCATTTGCCGGATCATGAAGTGGATGCGGACGAGTATTGCCACCGGGCATTGGAAGCAGGAGTAGGGGAAATTCTGTTCTGTGCCTCGGATTTTTCGGATTCCCGCAGATATTCGGAATTTATCCGGACAAATCCTTCTTTTTATTTTGCCGTTGGGGTGCATCCGCATTCAGCAGCGGAAATGAAAGAAACGGTTTCAGACTTCCGGCAGTTCCAAACGAATCCGCAATTAGTGGCGATTGGCGAATTGGGGCTGGATTACTTTTACGATCTGTCACCGCGTGAATGTCAGTTGAGAGTGTTCAGTGATTTTCTTTCTTTGGCTTTGGAAATGGATCTGCCGGCAGTTGTTCATTGCCGTGACAAGGAGACTTCGGAAGTGGCTTATTCCGATGCTCTGGATTTATTGACTCCTTTTGCAGCCCGGGGTGGTCGCTTTGAGTTGCATGCTTACGCGGGCAGCGTGGAATATCTGCGCAAATTCAGTGATTTAGGGGCATATTTCGGAATTGGGGGAATGTTGACTTTCCGGAAAGCGGATAACATTCGCGCCAATGCTCTGGCAATGCCGCGAGACCGTATCCTTTTGGAAACGGACAGTCCGTATCTGGCACCGATTCCGCATAGGGGTAAGGAAAATCATCCTGCGTTCTTGCCGTTTACAGCATCTGCGTTAGCGGAATTGTATGGTTGTTCCGTGGAAGAAATCACGGAGATGACGACCCGTAATGCGCATCGTTTTTTTGCAAAGGAAAGGGTACAGAAATGAACAGCACCCTGAAAGGATGGCTTAGACTTGTCCGCGTACCGTTTTTATTCAGTATTCCGGGTGATTCCGCTGCCGGATTTATTCTCGCAGCAGGTTGTCTGACGAAAGCACAGTTATTTCCCCTTTTTTCCCTTATGCTGGCGGGACTGTTCGCCGGAATAGCGGGTATGATTTCCCATGATTTGGCAGATCTGGAAAAAGACTGCATGGAGTATCCGGACCGTCCGATACCGTCCCATGCGGTGAATATCCGGGCAGCGGTGGTGGCTTGCGGGTTATCGGTACTCCTTGCCTTGTTGTTCTCGGCGATAGGTGTGGCAACGTTCTGTACCTGTATTTTGCTTGTGGCATGTATTTTCCTGTATAATTTCGGGAGGGGCAAGGAGTGGAAACGTGGTGTGCGCGGTTTTCTGCTCATGGGAATGAGTCGTTTTCTGAACGTGGCACTGGGGGTTGCCGGGGCATTTGATATTTTCGGAAAGAATCATGTTCACTGGGTACTGTTTTTGTATGTGGGAATTTTTGCCGTCGGCGTTTTCCTGTACACATTCGGATGTTTCAAATCTGCGGAGGACAAGGAAAAAGTACTTCCGGAGCGGCCCGGATACCGTTTGATACTTGCCGGTGCCATTGTTTCTTATGCGCTTTTGTTTGGAATTGTGATTCAGAAGCCTACGGACAACTGGTTTTCTCTGTTGAGCGGTTCCCTGTCGGCGATCAGTGCAGCGGTTTTTGTTGTGCTGGCATACTGGTGTTTCCGTCTGTTTCATTATGCGATTTTACCGATACAGGTCCGGAAATCCTTTGATTTACAGATTTTTGCTCTGATGTTTCTTCAGGCTGCTGCCTTGGCGGCTATGGGGTGTCCTGGGGGTGCGGGTATTCTGATTGCGGGTGCGGTCTGTTCGCGTATAGCAGCAAAATATATTTACCGGAGCTGATCAGGATGGAAGACTGGATAGACATGCCGGCACTGCCGGAAAAGACAATAGCCAGGGAACGGGCGAAGGCGCGTGAATTGCGGAACTCATCCTGGTGGAAAAACGAACTGGCTAAAGGAATTTGTCATTACTGTGGAAAAAAATTCCGACCGGAAGAACTGACGATGGACCATGTAGTTCCGGTTGTCCGTGGCGGAAAAAGCGTTCGCGGCAACGTCGTTCCCTGTTGCAAGGATTGCAATAACAGGAAAAAGTATCTTACTCCGGCAGAAATGATTATACAGGAGCTGGAAGAAGAGGAACGGAAGAAATCGGCAATCTCTGAAGAGGATTCAGAGCAGCACGAAGAATAAGCCGGAAACAGATAGTCAATACGGCGGTTGCATAAGAACACGTAAACGAATCAATCAAATCAGCAGGGAGAATATCATGAGCGGTATTTTCATCAATTCGGATGCCTGGAATTTCTGGCTCCTTCCGGAAGAAAAAATGAATCAGCAGGGGATTCGGGACGATGTAGATTTCTATACCGGATGCGGTGGTGTGGAAGCGGTTTTTTACAATATGAATTTTCAGCGGACATACTATCCGACGAAAACGGGAACGCCCTATTGGAAGGATCTGGAAATTGCAGAAGACGGGACACTTCTTCTGTGCGGGAAGAAAGTAGACCCGGAAAATGATGCGGGGGATTACCTTCATGTTTTGCGCAATCTCCGGAAAATGCAGCAAACCTGTCCCGATTATATGGCTTTCCGTTACCGTTACTGCCATGAAAAAGGGGTGGAAATGTGGCACAGCATGCGCATGAACGATGTCCATCATACGACACGGGGATGCGAGCATCGGCCCCAGCATTCCGATTTATGGCAGGCCCGGAAAGATCTGCTGCGTGCCTGGTATCGTCACGATTGGCGCAATGACTGGCATGACAATACTTTTGATTACGGACAGCGGGAAGTTTATGAGTATCATTTGGAACTGCTCCGGGAATATCTCATGGACTTTGAATCGGATGGTATAGAACTTGACTGGCTGCGTGCATTACCCGTTTTCAAGCCCGGTTTTGACGAATATAATACTCCAATTCTGACTCAGTTTATGCGTGATGTGCGCCAGATTGCCGATGCTGCTGCGGTAAAGTGGGGACATCGTCTGCGAATTGCTGTACGCGTTCCACTGCTTGTTGACGAGGCTATGGGAGCCGGAATGGATGTGCCAACCTGGTGCAGAGAGAAACTGATTGATGTTCTGATTCCGGGTCCGAACAATGCCTGTTCCGAACACTATGTTCCGGTATCACTCTGGCGTCTGCTGGCACCGGCACCGGTCATCCTCGCCCCCTGCATCGACTATTACTCCATTGCCACGCGCGGGTACGGCTTTCCGCTGACTTTTGAAACGGACTGCGGCTATGCTTCCACCTTTTATCAGCAGGGAGCTGATACCATCTATTTCTACAACCACTTTTACACGCTTGCAGAACGTTGTCCCTGGGTTCCGGAAATGTTTTCCATTGCCGGTGATCGGAAAGCTGTTTCCGCGCATCCGCGCCGTCATGTTGTAACAAAACACGATCCTACGGGGGAAGGCAAGTTTGAAAGATGTGTTTTTCCGCCTGCCATCTGGCGGGAGTGTTGTAATGGCGGAGTAAAAATTCATGCCGGAGAAGGCAATGTCGGGCGTGAAGCAAAAATCATTTTCGGTGCGACTTGTCCGCTGAATGTGGATATCCTGCTGAATACGGTGAAATGTCCGGTCCTTTCTCCGGATACTCCACTTCCCGACCTTCCCTTGAAAAATGAAGTTCATTATGTGTCGGCGTCTGTACCGGCGGGTATTTTGCACGATGGCTGGAATGTGGTGGAAATCTTCAATCACGATGAACATACGATTCTGGATTCCGAAATGGTCTGGCTGGAAATCTATGTGCAATGATAATATCCGGACGATGTTGGCTGTCTGCTGCCGATAAAAAAATAATACTTTTCTGAAAAATGCTTTGAAAAAGCTGAAATATACGCTATAATAGATTGTATACAGTCAGAAAACAATCAACTACGGAGGTTCTTATGAGCGTAATGAGCGATTTGATGGATGAACTTGAGGAAAAAATGATGAATGCGGAAGATGCTATGCAGCGTGACTTCCAGGCAATACGTACCGGCAAAGCATCTACTGCGCTGGTCGAGTCCCTGCAGGTTCCCTACTACGGACAGATGTCCCGTCTGAAAGATATTGCCGGGCTGTCTACTCCGGATCCGCGTACTATAGCCATTCAACCGTGGGACAAAAGTGCCCTTAAGGCGATAGAGAAAGCCATTCTGGATTCCCAGATCGGTATTACCCCCATAAATAACGGCACAGTGATCCGTTTGCCCATACCGCCGCTGACACAGGAACGCCGTCAGCAGCTTTCCAAACAGGTGAAAGCGCGCAGTGAAGACGGGAAAGTTCAGATCCGTAATATCCGCCGTGACGGGAATGAAGCCGTGAAGAAAGCGGAAAAGGATGGAGATATCACGGAAGATGAACGCAAGGAAGCCTTGGATCAGATTCAGAAATTGACGGATGACTACATCAAGCAGCTTGATAGTCTGGCAGCCGATAAAGAAAAAGACTTGATGACTTTCTGAGCACCTTGAAAAACAAGAAAAAAGCATCAGCACGTCCGTTTTTTTTCCGGACGCGCCTTTTCCTCGTTCTCCTTACCGTTGCTGCCGTAATCGGTTTTCTGCTGCGTCTTTTCGTGGCAAGAGAGCTTTGCACGAATGACCCGGCAGCTTATGCGCCGGGTCCGGAAACGGATATGGGGACGTATTTTTCGCTGGCGAAATCGGTTCTTGAGGGCAGTTTCAATGGAGCTTTCTATTATCAGCCGTTTTATTATGCGGTGTTTCTGCCCGTTTCCTTTTTCATTTTCCGATCCGCTGTTTTCGCTGTCGCTATCGCACAATCGCTTTGCGGTATGGGAATTGTATGGTTTGCGGGTCTGTCAGCTGCCGAATTACGGGGACGCTTTGCCGGCGTTATGGCGGCTTTCCTTGCTGCTTTTTCCCAGCTGCTTGTTTTTTATGTGCCTTATGCCTTGATTGAGATCCAGCAGGCATTCTGGTTCGTTTTTCTGTTCTGGCTCCTTCTGCGGGCAATGCGGAAATCGTCTGCAGTCAGTCGGCGGAACTGGTTCCTCTGGGGGGCTGCGGGTCTTGTATTGGGTTGTGCCATTCTTTCCCGCGGAAATGCCTGGTGTTTTCTGCCATTGGCAGGCTTTATGCTGTGCCGTTCTTACCATTCCAATGGCAATCTGCGTCATATTCTGATTTGCGGAGCCATTTTCCTGGCCTGCGCCATTTTACCGCAAGTACCGTTTATCGTGCAGAATACGCAAATTTCCGGAACTCTCTCCGGCCCTTCCACTGCCGGCGGCGCCGTGCTGGCATTGGGAAATAATCCGGAAGCTCCGCCCGGTTCCCTGCCGCATCCTTATCCCGCTACATACGAACATTGGATGAAACATCAGGGGGAAGTATCGGTATTCCGGAGAATATGGGATTGGGCAAAAGAAGAACCATTTGCCTTTTTGGAACTTCAATTCCGGAAATTTCTGCTTTTCTGGGACAGCCGTGAAATCCCGAACAATGTGAGTCTGGAAACAAATGGCGGGATCAGCAAGATTCTTTCACTGGCGTTCATTCCCTCTTCGCTGCTGCTCCTGCTGACAATCGCCTGGGTACTCCTTGATTGGAAACGTTTCCGGTACGATACTGGAAGCATTTTTACACTTGCCTTCATCCTCCTGTATGCCCTCGCGACAGCAGCATTCTATCTGCTGGCACGATTCCGGGTCCCCTTGCTGGGAGTTTTATGCATATCTTCTGCTCTTGCCCTGACGGCAGGACGGCATGCCATTCGTACGGGTACTTGGAAACGTCCGCTTTTTTTCCTGCCGCTTCCAGTCGCTTTCTTTATCGTCTTTTTTGCATACGATTGCTATCAAAACGGTTGTGAAAGTACGGTTATGCGCTTTGTACGTCCTGACGGTGTAAAACTGGAGACTTCCCGTGATACGCTGGAACGTCAGGATGCAGGACCTCTGTTTTTCATGAACCGGAATGTTGTGGATTTGAAACCGGGAACTGTGGTTGAAAAGTCATTTTCCCCGTCGGACGAAGGGTCTCACTATGAAAAAGCTGTTTTGAGACTGGAATTTCTTGCAGAAGAACCCGACGACTTGGTCCTTGTAGTAAACGGTGTTCCCGTTACAATCCGGATTCAGCCGGAGGGAGCCGGAGCCGGCATGGTGTATCATACGGCAGAGACTGCCGATGTCGTACCGCCACTGAACGGGACATATCAGATTCAGATACTTGCAACAAAGAGCGGAAAAACGCAGTTATTGACAGATACCACCCGGAACTATGGCAGGACGTCCGTAAACGGGCAGCCATTGCCGGAAGAAGCGTGTATCCGATTATTTTTGACCCGTTAAAAAACTATATTTACCGAATACAGAGGAAAAGATGAGTATGCAGTTTCATTTCATAGGAACAGGAGCAGCCGATTGGGGCGGCTTTACAAATTTGAGAGGCTACACCTGCACCATGCTGGACGGACATATCCTGTTTGATGCCGGTCCAACTGTCATAGAGGAAATGCAGCGCCAGGGATTGGATGTTTCGGCTGTAACCGATTTGTTGATTACTCATTCCCATCCGGACCATTTCCAGCCGGATCAAATTGCCGTGATTTGCCGTTCTGCCACCGTCCCTGTGCGGATTTACGGGACTCCGCAGGCTTTGGCGCGTCTGGAGGATGTCAATTGTGTGAAGATTCCGTTGACATTCGGGCAGCGTTTTCAGACGGGTAAATACGATATTACCGTTCTGCCTTCCAATCATACGGTCAGCGATATTCATGAGGAAACATTTCACTATCTCGTAGAAGCAGAAGGGAAAGCCGCCCTCTATGCTTTGGACGGCGGATGGTTCCGCGGCCCCGCCCGTATTTTGCTGAACGGGAAAAAACTGGATTTGATTATCTGGGATGCTACTTGCGGGGCATGCCTGGATGACTGGCGTTTTGCGGAACATAACGATCTGGCAATGATCCGTTCAATGCGAACGGCTTTAGCCAAACATGGCATTGTGACGGAATCGACCCGTCATATTTTTGACCACATTTCCAGGTGTTTATGGAAAATGCCGGAAAATGACGGATTTGCGACGGCTGCTGAATATGACGGAATTCTGGCATTTGACGGAATGATTTACGAACTTTCGTAATTTGTGACGGATGCTGTTTCGGAATAGCAGAATAAAAAACGCCTTGTAAGGAGGAAAACTATGAGTTTGAAAATCGATATCTCTTTCCCTGCCGGCAATGTCTTTGTTGAGAACATCAACGGTTTTGAAGTCATGCTGACAAGAGATTTGCGCAATACGGACAGCGATTGGTTTTACTGGGCATTTCGCGGTACATTCGATGAGCCGGGTACATATCATTTTCAATTTTCCTCCAACTACACGGTTGGTGCCCGCGGTCCTGCCGTCAGTTATGATGACGGATTCACCTGGGATTGGTTAGGGGCAGATGCCAAATGCGGAACTCAGCATAATGCATTTGTTTATACATTTGACGGCAGCAAAGGCAGTCGGATTATTTTTTCCATGAATCTTCCCTACAACCAGTGTCATCTGGATGCGTTTCTTGACAAATTCGCCGGTTCGCCGTATTTGTCACAAAGCACTCTTGCGCTTACCCGAAAGGGGCGCCGTGTTGTCAAACTGCACATTGAGGATACGGATTGTACATTACCGAAGAAACGTATTTTTCTTTCCTCGCGTCATCACTGCTGTGAGTCTATGGCAACATACGGACTGGAGGGAATCCTGATCGCGGCCTTGGGCAATGATGAACTGGCGGAAACATTACGCAGACGGTATATTTTCGATGCGGTTCCGTTCATGGATACGGATGGCGTAATCGATGGAGACCAGGGGAAAAACCGGCGTCCGCATGACCATAACCGGGACTATTGTGAACGTCCGCTTTATCCGGAAGTGGCGGAAACCATGAAATTTCTGAAGAAAAATCCGCCTTATATCTTCATGGACATGCATTGTCCATGGATCCTTTTCGGGTGCAATGAAACAATTTTCTTCCCCGGTCCCATGGACAAATCTCATGAAAAACAATTGCTCCTTTTTTCCTCCATTCTGGAAAAAAAGGCTCCGGCCGATGCGCCTCACAGATCTTCCGACAATGTTTTGTTCGGGACAAGCTGGAATACTGAAGCCGACAAACAGCGCGGATTGATTGCCGAAGATTGGGTTTGGGCAAATCTGGATGTCGCTTTAAGTACTTCCATGGAAATCGCATACGCCAATGCCCGTGAAATCACACTGTACCCGGATTCTATCCGGCGATTGGGCAGGGCTCTTGCCGAATGTTTCATCGAATTTGAAGACCGGATGGAGAAAGAACCATTGGGTTGATGTTTTCCGTTTTGAGACTGGCGTCTTTTCAGAAGAACAGGGAAAGGAAAGGCGACTCGATCTTCCGCAGGAGTTTCTTTGCGTCCTCATGGTCCTGTTCTGCGGCTTTCTTCAACCATTTCGCTGCCTCGTCTTTGTTCTTTGTTACTCCCTCGCCGTTGTAGAACATACTGCCGATAGCGTATTGCGCCCAGCTGTAATTCTGTTCCGCCGCCATTCTGTACCATTTCATTGCAGTGGCATAGCTTTGTTCGACACCCGTACCGGAAAAGTACATATTTCCCAAATTGGTTTGTGCCGGGGCGTAATTCTGTTCTGCGGCTTTTCTGTACCATTTTACGGCTTCCGCATGGTCTTGCATGACGCCCTCTCCGGAGTAGTACATATTTCCCAGATTGGTTTGTGCCTGAACGTAATCCTGCTCCGCTGCCATCCTGTACCATTTCACGGCTTCCGTATTGCTCTGTTCCACACCTTCTCCGGAATAATAGAGATCACCAAGATTGTTCTGGGCCTCGGCATGTCCCTGTTCCGCTGCTTTCCGGAACCATTTTGCAGCTTCCGAGACATTCCGGTCAATGTCTCCACCGGAACAGTAAATACTGCCCAAACAGTTTTGAGCTTCCGGATGATTTTGTTCAGCGGCTTTTTTGTACCACTTTACAGCCTCGGCAGGATTTTTCAGTACTCCGGTGCTGTACAAATCACCCAGGCGTTTCTGAGCCTCAGCATCGCTCTGTTCCGCTGCTTTCGTGTACCATTTTACCGCTTCCTCATCATTTTGAGGAACGCCCTGTCCGTTCGAATACAGAAACCCCAGAGCATTTTGTGACTCAATATCATTTTGTTCCGCCGCTTTCCGGAACCAGTGTGCGGCTTCCGTGAAATTCTGCGCTGTTCCGTTTTCGGAAGAGTACAGGAAAGCGAGAGCTTTCTGGGCATCGGCATATCCTTGTTCTGCGGCTTTTGCATACCATATCCGGGCTAAGGAATACTTTTCAAGCGAGTCGTAAAATTTACCCAGTTCGAACTGATGTTCCGCGCGGTTATCTTCCGCAAGTTTTTTCAGTTTATTTTCAAATACCCAGGGAAACTGTTTTTTCAGACCAGCGATTTTCTCTTTTTCCGTCATTTCCTCATTGTCAGCTGTCTGCTGCAGTGCTTCAAAGGCTTTTTTCCGGGCTATTTCACCGCTATATTTTTCCCCGATGGCTTTCTCCACCTGGTCAAGGATTTCAAAATAATCTTCTGCGAACAGAGAGAAAAAGGGGAGGAAAGCAACAAGCAGAATCAGTAATTTTTTCATTGTCAGCATAAATCCCGGTTGTGAAACAGACAAAACATACTGTCGCGGGCACAGAAATCCGGCAGAGCATGTCTGTAATTTTAATTATTTCGCTTTAAACTATATCGTCAATTCCGGTATTGCAAGAATCAGACGGAAATAATTTTGTATTTTGTTTTCGGAAAGGTTGGCGGAAGGTATATTTTCCCCGTTTCCGGACATTTACGCTTGAAATATGGAAATCGCGGGCGTATCTTATCGGATGAAAAGAAAAACCAAACGGAAAGGACGGAATGTACATATGATTGCTCCGGAAAGATTGTCATTGTATGCGGATTTGATTGTTAAAAACGGTTTGAATTTAGACAAAGGACAGGCAGTTCTGCTGGTTGCGGAACTGGACCAGCCGGAGTTCGTCCGCATGGTCGTTGAGAAATGCTATCAGGCAGGAGCCTCGAAAGTGATTGTGGACTGGACCGATACGCCTGTTTCCCGCTTGCATAACCTTTATCAGACGGAAGAAACGCTTTCCGAAATTGAAGACTGGAGATTAACCAAATGGAAATGGATAGCGGAAAATAAACCGGCGCGTCTTTTTCTGGAATCGGAAGACCCGGACGGCATGACCGGAATTGATACCGGTAAACGGGCCCGTGCGCAAATGCGCTGGATGCCGAAGATTAAACCCTACCGGGATGCCATTGAGAACAAACACCAATGGTGTATTGCCGGGGTACCCGGGGTACGCTGGGCGAGAAAGGTTTTTCCCGGTCTCCCGGATGAAGAAGCGGTGGATCGTCTTTGGGAAGCCATTCTGTCAACGGCGCGAGCGAACGGGGATCCGATAGCGAACTGGAAAGAACATAACCGCAATATTCACAGTCGTTGTGAAAAATTGAATCATTATCACTTTTCCGCGCTGGAATATCATTCCTCTAACGGTACTGATTTCAAAGTGGGCTTAATCAACGCCGGGCGTTTCGCCGGCGCAATGGAAAAGGATATTTACGGACGCGAATTTAATCCGAATATTCCGTCGGAAGAGATATTTACCAGTCCGAAGCGCGGTGAAGCGGAGGGTTGGGTAGTTGCGACGAAGCCATTATCCTGGCAGGGGAACGTGATTGATCATTTTGCCTTGCGTTTTGAACATGGGAAAGTCGTGGAGTTTCGTGCCGAACAGGGGTATGATTCTCTGGAAAAGATGATAGCCATGGATGAAAATGCCGCTTATTTAGGCGAATGTGCCCTGATTCCCTGGGATTCCCCCATCAACAATACCGGTATTCTGTTCTACAGTACCCTTTACGATGAAAATGCCAGTTGTCATCTGGCATTGGGTAGAGGATTCGGGGAATGTCTTGAGAATTTTGAGAATCTGACGCAGGAACAGCAGAAAGCCATGGGCGTTAATGACAGCCTGATTCATGTGGATTTTATGATCGGTGCGCAGGATTTGGATATCACCGGTATCACTGCCGATGGACAACGGATACCAGTTTTCCGTTCCGGCGCCTGGTGCTTCTGAGAAAACGGCAGTCTCACAAGTCCCGTTTACTGCCTACCAGCCGCTGCGGGAGTTCTGTTCAATCATTTGCCGTGCGATATAATCGCCCGCTTCGGCGGCTGCATGAATCCATTCTACAGCCTTTTCGTTGTCCTTTTCGCAGCCGCATCCCTCGTAATAGCACTGTCCGACACGGCGCATGGCGGGAGTATATCCTGCCAGTGCAGCCTTTCCGAACCAGAGAAACGCCTGACGTTCGTTTCTCGGAATGCCGTCACCGATATAAAACATGTTGGCGAGTTCATACTGTGCCTGTGGCATTCCCAGGTTGGCGGCTTCCAGAAAATAGGTGGCAGCTTTGACCGGGTCCGGTTCTTTCATGCCGGTTCCGTTCCGATAAATAATGCCGAGTTTATGCAATGCCTGAGGACATTTCGCCTGGGCGGATTTCCCGTACCATTCCATTGCCACCGGAAATCCTGCACCTTCCTCAAATCCTTCGGCGATGTATTCCGCATACTTGAATTGGGCAAATGCAAGACCGCGTTCCGCAGCCTCTTTGTATAAACGGAACGCATATTGACGGTCCGTTTTCACAAATTCACCGCGCTCGTAGAAAAAAGCAAGTTTCGGCAGGGAATCCAAGTCTTTTTTTTCGACCGCTTTCTTCAGCAGGGGAATGGCTTTTTCCGGCTGCAGATCCGTCCCGATGCCACCTACATAACAATCGGCGAGCAGACGCCATCCTTTCGGGGTATTATCCGGAAGGGTTGCGGCTTTTTTCAACAACTCAAAAGATTTTTTCTTCAGGTCCGGGGTCAGTTCCTCCGGTTTCATCAGCATCCAAATGGCGGCAAGTTCCACCATGGCGGGCGCATAATTTTTCAGGACCAGACTGGACAGAAGTTTTTTTGCCTCTTCCGGTTGCGGAACTACCATACGTTCCCTGGCTCCATTTTTATCGGAACCATAAAGCAGGAGCAACGCCATGTTGTAAATGGCGGGGGACAGCCCTTCCTGCGAGGCTTTCCGGTAATATTCCAAGGCGGTTTTCGGGTCCGCTTTGCAGCCGAATCCCTGTTCCAGACAAATCGCATAATTCAGTTGGGCTTCCGCCAAACCGCCGTCCGCTGCCTGACGAAACCAGTATAATGCCAATTCGATGTTCTGTTTTCTTGAATCGGTTCCGTAAAAATACTCCGATGCCAGCCGGAACTGTGATTGGGTATCCCCCTTGCGTGCCTGTACACGCAGGATATCCTGTCCTTCTTCCCCAAAGGAGATCACGGACAGAATCATGAGAAGCAGAATTGCGGGACAGGTACTTTTTTTCATTTTGACAGACGGATCCATGTGGCGCAACAGATGTGTTATTTTACTCCTGCGGTCCAATTTCTTCTTTGTTCTGGAACGTATAGGTTGGCGGAACCGGGGCAACTAAAGTAATCGGCTTTCCTTCTTTTCCGAACGTTTCCACAGGATAGATGCTGTATCGGTAAGTTTTTCCCTTTTCCAGCGTATTCGGCGGCATGCGGAACACAAAACGGTGATCCTGATTGCGCTTTAAACGGAAGAAATTACCGACATAACGGAAATTAAAGGTCTTGACGGTATTGCCTGTCTGGTCCAATTCCTCTGCTGTAATCCGGTAGAAATGGGTGAAATCATCATGCTGTGCGGCATCAAAAACAAGATATACGTATCCGTAGTCAATTCGGAAATAAATTTTGGTGTCCGGTGAAAATTCAGGAGCTTTTCTCATCGCTGCCCGGCGTTCAAAACTGTATACCGGATTGGAAGGCAAGTAGGGTAAATCAATCTTCCACAATTTGTCCGGTTTGATTTCCCGTTTGTCTTCCACGTTGTAGCGGTGGATTTCCAGCCGGTCGGGAAATACATCCATGACCATCATCTGAATGACTTCCCGTCCGAACGGAAGAATGGGACCGCAGACATTGTCACAACGTTCCTCAATACAGCCGTAACTGAGTGTTGAGGTATTCAATGCCGTGAACTCGCCCTGCCAGATGCACCGCTCGTCTTCCAGGGGACAGTGGGTATGAGAGGAAAAGGAAACAACCTGCGGAAAATCGTTCAATACCTTCCGCAAACCCGCTCTGCCGGAATGGATACTGCCGGAACAGGTATCCTGAGGTTGAAAATGCGAAATCAGAAAAATCGGTTTAGTCGGATCACGTTTTACCGCAGCTTCCAGTTCGGGCCGCAGTAAATTTTCATATACATCCGGAAGTGTCTTCCAATCGTGTCGGCTATCAGCGGAAAAGGCAATAAAATCATATCCCGCTATGGTTTTACGGATAGGATCTACAACACTTTCTCCGAACGCTGTCCGGAAAGCGGCATAAATTTCCTCCTGACTCCAGGGATTGATTTCCTTGTTATTCCAGAAATCGTGATTTCCCGCACAGGAAATCTCCACAGGTTCATTCTTGCCGAAATATTTGGCACGCATTTTCAGGTAGTATTCCAAAGTCCTGATATCATTTCCATGGTCGGAAATATCACCGCCATCCATCAGAACATCGATTTTCGGTTCCATTTCCGACAACATCTGAAATGCTTTCTCGCAGTTGTGCATTCCCCAGTCCTGGGAATAGGCATACGCCTGAACATCACTGATGATGCCTACACGCAATACAGGTTTTGTTTCCATGATTCTTAACTCCCGGTCATTTTCTTTCTGTATGATTTCCGATAACTATATCACGTATCTTGTTCTTTTCAAGTCTGTACATGCAATTTCCGGTTTTCAGCGTGATATTGTTTGCGGAAATATAATCGGTCTGTGAATTTTTTTTCTCAGACGTCACACATTTTTTTAATTTTTTAATTCACAGATATCTCATATCTTTTTGTAAACTGCAGGCAAAGCTGGAGAAGTTCTTGTTCGTTACTCTGGCAGATTACAAATTCTCTGTTTGATTACCTGTAAAAAAATGATATCCTTGTAAAAAAATTATTTTAAGGGTTGTAAAAAGGAAAAGAAGTATTATATTTAAGCAATAAAGTTACTGTTTTTCCATGAAAATAACCCTCTTGCGGAAGGATCTTCTATGAGTCGCAAAGTTGTAATTACTGGTCGTGGAGTTATCACTTCTATTGGTGCCGGTCTGGCCGAAAATACGGAGTCGTTGAAATCAACGAAAAACGGCATTTCTCTTGTTGACTCTTTTTGTAATGAGGGGTTGGATTCGCAGGTTTCCGGAAAAATCAACTATGAGTTCAACTGTCCGTTATTTGAACGCAAGACTTTGCGTTTTATGCCGGAAAATGCGAGAATGGCGGTATATGCCGCATACGAAGCGATTCATGAAGCGGGTTATACAATGGAAACATTGCCGGGCAACGAAATGGCCGTTTTGATGGGAACTGCGGGCAGTGCGTACGGGGAGTTGTGTGATTCCATAGAAAAATTCAAGGAAGTCCGGAGTACACGTCGTGTTACTCCATTTTCCGTTCCGCGTATCATGCCGTCGTCCTCGGTGGCAAGTTTATCCCTTCTCTTTCACATTACGGGAGAAAGTTACGACATATCCTGTGCGTGTACCAGCAGTGCAATAGCGATTATGCTGGGTGCCCGGATGATTCTCTCCGGCGAATATGATATTGTCATGGTTGGCGGGTCCGAGGAAGTTTCCTGGCAGCAGGCGCTCGGATTCAACTGCATGAAAGCTTTGTCGCACAACTATAATGCGACACCGGAACGTGCGAGCCGTCCGTTTGACAAGGACCGCGATGGTTTTGTTATAGCTGAAGGTGCAGGTGTACTGATTCTGGAAAGTGAAGAACATGCCAAGGCACGGAATGCGAAAATTTTGTGTGAACTTTCCGGTTTTGCCTCCAACAGCAATGCAACGGACATGGTTGCTCCGGATGCGCCTGCCAGTGCAGCTGTCATGAAGATGGCGCTTGCCAAGGCTGGGCTCCAGCCGTCGGATATTGCCTATATCAACACGCACGGCACGAGTACCGGAGTCGGCGATCCTGTGGAACTGACCGCAATCGGGGATGTTTTCGGGAAGGACGGTCGTGTTCTGTTGAACAGTACGAAGTCCCAAATTGGGCACACCATCGGGGCAGCGGGTGCGATTGAGGCTGTTTATACGACTTTGATGATGGAGCATGGCTTTGTGAGCAAATCTGCGAATTTGGAGAACGTGGAGCCTGGATTTGAGTGGGCAAATATCGCCCGGGAAACTCTTTACAATGTTGAAATCGAACATGCCATCAGCAATAACTTCGGTTTTGGCGGAACGAATGCGACATTAGTCTTCTCCAAATACAAAGGCTGATTCCCTTACCCGTGAATCTCTATCCCGAACATGCCGTCATTCAGGCTCCTGTTGCGGGGCATACCGATTTGCCTATGCGCCGTGCATCCCGACGTCATGCCTGCCGTTTTGCGTTCACAGAAATGATTGACGCGGGTTCGTTGGTCTTTGGGACGGATAAAACCTCCTGGCTGGCGTATCGTGGCGAAGAAGAAGCATTTTTAGGCGTTCAATTAGTCGGCAGTGACTTGCCGCAGCTCCGTCAGGCAGTGGAAATCATCAATCAACGGAATTTTGATGTTCTGGATTTCAATCTCGGATGTCCCGCGCCCAAAGTTGCAAAAAAAGAGGAAGGAATTACGTTCGTATTAAAAAATCCGGACGGGGCTTTACGGGCTGTAGAAACCATTGTTTCCGCCTCGCGTATTCCTGTAACAGTCAAAACGCGTATTCTTGACTATGATGACCCGGAACCGACCGTAAATTTCTGTAAACGGCTTGCTATGACGGGTATTTCCGCCATAACCCTGCATGGAAGGATTGCCCGTGCGTTTTATTCCGGCACACCGGCGTTTCACGTCATTGCCGCTGTCAGGGAATCTGTAGAAATTCCCGTGATTGCCAATGGTGGTGGTCTGACGCCTGAAACTTACCGGGAACTGCTGGAGAAAACCGGCTGTACTATGGGGATGATTGCCCGGGGAGCTTTGGGAAATCCGTGGATTTTCGAAGCCGTGAATCATCCGGAAAGTTATCGTCCGCCCACCGTGGAGGAATTTGCCGCGGAAATCGAACAACACATCACGGAAATGACAGAGTTTTACGGGGTGGAACTCGGATTCCGTATTGCCAGAAAAACAATTCTCGAATACTTACGCGGGCGGGGATTCGCCGGTTCTCTCCGCGCATCCGTTTCTTTCCTTTCGGATTTTGATGCCTTTCACAGAATGATGGATGAAATCCGGAAAGGTCCCAGTCCCCGTTATTGGGAATTTTTGGAAAATCATCCTCTTGACGTGGAACGCCAGCTGTCACGGGAATCCTGCTGATTCAGAAAATCAGCGGTTTTCTGTGTTCTGACCGCAACGGAGACAGGCACAGAAATGACCGGGTGCTATTTCTGTGAGAGACGGTTCCATCTGCGAACATTTTTGCGTGGCAAAAGGACACCGTGTATGGAAATGACATCCGGGTGGTGGTGCCAGCGGCGAGGGTACATCACCGGAAAGGATCATGCGTTCTCTGCGGTGTTCGCGATTGACGGAGGGGACAGCGGAAAGTAAAGCCTTTGTATAGGGATGTGCGGGGTTAGCGCACAATTCCACAGCGGGTGCGGATTCCACTATTTTTCCCAGGTACATGACCATGATACGGTGTGAAATATGTTCTACGACCGCCAGATCATGTGCGATAAAAAGAAAAGCGCATCCCGTTTTTTCCTGAATTGTCTGAAGGAGATTGACAATCTGTGCCTGAACACTGACATCAAGAGCGGATACCGGTTCGTCTGCAACAATCAGTTTCGGATTGACTGCCAAAGCCCGGGCGATGCCGATACGCTGTCTTTGTCCGCCGCTGAACTGATGCGGATGGCGTCGTGCATGGTCCGGATTCAGACCGACCATTTTCATGAGTTCGGCGATTTTTTCGGCTCTGTCCCGCGGATTCAGTTTTGTATGAATGGAAAGGACTTCGTCCAAGACCTCATGTACGCTCATTTTGGGATTCAAAGAAGCATACGGGTCCTGAAAAATCATTTGAAAAGAGCCGCGTTTTTTACGCAATTGAGAACCATGCAGGGAACACAAGTCAGTTCCGTCCAGCATGATTGTTCCCTCTGTCGGGTCTTCCAAACGCATAATGGCACGGGCGAGAGTGCTTTTTCCGCAACCGCTTTCTCCCACCAATCCCAATGTTTCACCGGAATTGATGGTGAAAGAAACGCCATCCAGCGCTTTCACGAAACGTTTGGGAGAAAACACCCCCCCGCCTGTGGGGTAGTATTTTTTCAGATTGGAAACTTCCAGCAGAGCCATTTATCTTAATTCCCGTGAACTTTAACTTCCTGCGGCAAATCGGTCAATTCGCGCATATCCAGCAGGAAAGAACGTTTCTTCAATTCTGCTTGCAGGTCGTTTACATCCAGATTTTCCGGTAAAACACCGCGTTCCGCGCTCATTGCCGCCGCCAGACCAGCGGATTCGCCACTCATCGCGGCAGCCTGAATTACACGGAATACCTGCCATGCCTGTCCATCGGCACCGATGCAGCGACCGGCTGCCAGAACGCCCGGCAAGTCTTTTGCGAGCAGAGAGCGGTACGGCAGGCACCAGATATCATTTCCGCCGCGCCAGTCCGCTGCAACTCCAACGGAGTCTGCAAAATGGGTAAACTTATCGTCGGATTGCAAAGTATAGATACCCTCGATGCGGCGTGACATGCGGTAATTTGCCATGGTCGGCAGCATAGCGGGGAAATTGTATTTTCTGCCGTTTTCGCGTTCTCCCTGCAGCTCCTTGTAGGCATTTAAAGCCAACTTGCGGCTTTGTGTAACGAAACGGGAGACTTCCTTGCCGTTGATGCCGATAAACGGGTCAATTCCGGGAATCTGACCGCTGCCGGTATCGCTGGCACCCCAACCAATCAGCTGACAAAGCGGAGAGCCGTCATTCTTTTCTACGGCTTCTTTCGCCTTTTCAAAAGAGTATCCAACGCCCCAGATAGCGATGTAATTGACTCCGTCAGCGGTCGGTGCGCCAGCCCGCCAGGCAATGTCGGCATCGCCGGAAGCATCCACGAAAGCGGAGGCGCGAAGGAGACCGCGTCCGGATTTATTTTCCACGACAACACCGGTGACTTTACCGTTATCATTACTCCGTTCTACTCCGCAAAGCAAGGTATCGTACCAGAGGTTTACGCCCGCATTTTCGAGCAGTTCATCCATGGCAAGAACAAAAGACATGGGATTGAACGCAACGCCGTAACGGGTATTTCCGTTTTTATTTTTCCAGTCCGGAACATCACCGGGTCCGTATTGGATGCTGGCAAGCAGCAGTTCTTCTGCTATACCGAATGTAACTTGATTATGGCGGATATCGCTCAACGGCAGATAATACAGTACACTGCCGATTGTGGCAAGTCCGCCGTTCATAATGGTTTTTTCCACCAGAATGGTTTTCAACCCGTACCGGGCGGCAGCCAAAGCTGCGGAAACGCCTGCCATACCGGCACCGGCGACCAGAACATCGCAATCGCAGATAAAATCGTAAGAATTTTTCATTTTCCATTCCTCATTTGTGTTAAATGAGCCGTTGTTTCCTCAAAAATGATATCCAATTCCATATTTGCGGGCAGCAGGCTCCGGATTTCAGGGAAGAGATTATGGGAAAGTGCATACGCTGCTGCTGCCGGATAATTCAAATCATAAACCCATACAAACAGCATAAGTTTGAAGTCATCCACTGTCCGCAACATGGAATGGGGTACCATCCGATGATTCCGCACCTGTGCCAGAACACAGGGCGAAATCCCCTGTGTTTTCGGCAATTCCAGCGTCATGGCAGTATTTTTCTGAACATCCGGTGGAGCCTGAAAAAACTGCAGCAGAATTTCTAAAATAGCAAGTTTATCCGCATCCCGTATCATTCTCGCAGACGCAAGATATTTCTTATCCAAATCCGCCGGCAGGGAAATTTTGTTGTGAAACCGGACAGCGGTAACAGCGATATCCGACTGTTCCGGCGTCAAGCCATCCGTCAGATGTTCTTCCAGCATCAATTCCGCACTGCGATTGCCATGGTCGAATGACCGGTCATCGCGGAAAGTATGGAACTTGACAAACTGTTCGAAGCGGCTGATATCATGAAATCGTGCGGCAACATCAAACAGCAAGGCCTCCTGTTCAGAAAAACACCCTTCACCGCCGATAATGTCCCGGGTAATCCGGCAAACATCATCGGTATGGCGGATTTTCAGCTGAACCGGTATGGATGCTGTTCCGTCAGCATCCATAAACCGTGTAACGTAGGAAGCAAATCTCTCCGCGAAAACGTTAGTGTCCATAGTAGGTTACACCACAAAATTACTTTGCAAATTCAACGGACCGGGTCTCACGGATGATGGAAACCTTGATCTGACCGGGATAATTCATTTCTTTTTCAATCCGGTTGCAGATATCGCGCGCCATCAGATTGGTTTGGGCTTCCGTGATTTTTTCCGGCTGAACGACTACGCGGACTTCACGTCCTGCCTGAAGTGCAAAGCAGGACTCCACTCCCGGAAATTCCTTCGCAATCGTTTCCAGCTGTTCCAAACGCTTCAAATACAGTTCCGTTGTTTCACTGCGGGCACCGGGTCGTGAGGCACTTAAAGCATCGCAGGCATTGACTAAGACGGCATAAACGGTGGCTGCATCCACTTCGCAATGGTGAGCGGCAACCGCATTGATGACATCTTTGTTTTCGCCGTGTTTCCGCAAAATGTCCGCTCCAATTGCGGCATGAGTTCCTTCCACTTCGTGGTCCACTGCTTTTCCGATATCGTGGAACAGACCGATTCGGCGTGCTTTCTGTTCATCCAGGTTCAACTCAGCGGCAATACTTCCCATAAAGGCAGCCGTTTCAATAGAGTGTTTCAGCACATTCTGGGAGAAACTGTAGCGGAACTGCAGTCTGCCCAGCAGTTTGATCAAATCCTTGGAAACGCCGTGCAATCCGCAATCCTGAACAGCACGTTCGCCGATATTGAATATCTCATCATCGATTTCCTTGGTAATTTTTTTCAGCAGATCTTCGATCCGTGTCGGATGAATACGACCGTCGGAAATCAGTTTTTCCATCAGGCGGCGGGCAATTTCCTTCCGGACCGGGTCGAAACAGGAAATCACTACAGCTTCCGGGGTGTCGTCTATCAGAATATTGACTCCGGTAGCCGCTTCCAGTGCGCGGATATTTCTGCCTTCACGACCGATAATGCGTCCTTTCATTTCATCGTTCGGCAGCGGAATTGTAGCGGTGGTCCGCTCGTAGGTGCAGTCGCCGGCATAACGCTGTATGGCATTGACGATGAGTTCCTGAGATTCACGCTCAAGACGGGATTTTACATTGTCAAGAGCATCGCGAACCATCAGGCCACATTCATTTTCCACTTCCCCTTTCAGTTTTTCCAACAAAATCTGTTTGGCCGTTTCACGGTCCATTTGTGCAATCTGCTGCAATACGCTAATCTGCTGCGATATTGTATCTTTCAGTTCCTCTTCTTTCTTCAGAAGCCGCTGTTTCGATTCTTCCAAATCCTGTTCTTTCCGCTCGTTGTTCTTGATCTTTGCATCCAAAGAATCACTCTTGCGGTCCAGGCTGTCTTCTTTCTGCTGAATACGCTTTTCCTGTATGGAAACCTCTTTCCGGCGTTCTTTCAGCTCACTTTCCACTTCGTCTTTGATTTTACGGGCTTCTTCTTTTGCAGTGACCCTGGATTCACGAATCAGATTGTTTGCATCTTTTTCCGCATCATCTCGAATTTTTTTTGCTTCCGCAACCGCTGAAGTGCCGCGCATTTTGTTTACGACCAACACTGCAACGATACCGACAATGACACCGCCGATACCGCCGAGCACACATTCCAAAACCATAAGTATATCTCCTTATGTTAAATGGATTATTGCCTGGAATCTGTCCGATGCAGCACTTTTTCTTCTGTCACCACTATATCCAATAGCTTATCCCAGGGAGAAACAGGCACCGAAACACATTCCTGACATTGATAGAAAATACCGATTGCCAGTTTCAGAACATGGTTATCAAGCAGGCGGTCATAAACACCTTTACCTCTGCCCAGCCGCCGGAAATTTTTATCGAAAGCCACGCCGGGGATGAGCCAGACTGCATTTTCGATTTGTTTTTCCGAAGCTTCGGGACAACTTGCCGCAGGTTCCGGGATATTATACTTTCCCATTACAAAATCGGTTTCCTGTACAACAGCAAGTTCATAGTGTTCAGGGGTACAAAAACGGGGAAGACAAAGTGATTTTCCAAGGGAAAGTGCCTGATGCAATACGGGCAGTATGTCAGGCTCTGTGCCATCGGTCAGATATCCGACTAATGTCCCGTAACTTTCCGGAGGTGGAAGAACGGTCTTCAGATGTTCGCAAATCAGCGCATTGGCATGTTCCCGATATCCGGGCAAAAGTCCTCTGCGAAGCGCTGTCTTTTCCCTGCGCAAGTCTTTCTTGCGCAGGAAAATATCCGCTTCGGTCATACAAATGCCGCTTTTTTCCGGGAAACCGGATATCTGGTTCAAGGTTTCAGCCATGATTTGCTTCTCCGCTGCTGAAGCCATGCAAATATCTTCCGCGTCCGGAACCCGGATGGCACAGATTGTATCTAAGCAAGAGTCATTTCTCCCGTCTCAACGGGGATTATTCGAATTTCAGTAAGCTTTTCCAACTGGGAAGGACATAATTCTGTTCGAAAGATTCTTCATCAAATCAACACTCAATTACCAAACTTATTCCGTATTACGAAAAAAATTTACAACAGCAACAAACAATAGGTATATGTGAATGTCCGTTTAAAATAAAACAGACCGTTACTATATAATACATGGAAAAAACTTTTTCGCAAGTCAAAAAAACAAATTTATTACACAAAAAATATTTTTTCCCGGTAATTTTTCAAAATTTTTTATATCGAAACGTAAATTTTGAAAAAATACGGGTTGTCCGTGACTATTTTTTATCTTCTTACATCTTGAAAAATATCTTTACCGACATTATATTACGAAACAATGTGAGAACGTATTGGCACAATAACCATCAAAGCGGAGCCTCGGAAAATGTCTTCATCACTTATAGAACGTCCGAAAGAACTTATCATCATCGACGGAAATATCGGGGATATCGAAAGCATCCTGACCGGTTTGAATGAAAATCAGCGGTATATCATTCTGTCCGGCGGAAATGGTTTTGTACCCCTTCTGGAGTATCTGGAAATCTCCGGCATCGAATGGTCCGCGCTCCATTTCATTACCCATGGCAATGACGCCTCTTTCACACTGAACGGGACAACGGTTTCACAAAACTATCTCTGTTCCGAAGATTGGATCCATATCAGAAAATATCTCACTGATGATGGTGACATCCTGCTTTACGGCTGCAATATCGCCGTCTCCGACGAGGGAAAAGCCTTGGTAAATGCCATTACCGCTCTGACAGGTGCGGATACTGCCGCCTCTGTGGATATCTCTGGCTTCGGCGGCAATAACATTCTGGAATACCATTCCGGGGCGATAGAAACCGCTTCCGTTCTGCCCGGAACTTTCAGCGGTTCCCTGGAATGGATTGATCAGAGAAAAACAATCCTGCCCGCGTCTTCCGTAACATTTACGGGTACGACTTTTGGGACATCCTCTTTTAATGGCGACGGTGGCATAGTGTACAATGAAGGCACGTTCGCGGCAAGTACCTGTACGTTCATCAATAACTCCGCGTCCAACAACGGTGGCGCAGTGCAAAATAAAGGAATTTTCGGGGCGACTTTCAGTACGTTCAGCAATAACTCCGCGTCCAACAACGGTGGCGCGGTGTATAATAATGGCACGTTTACGGCTGACAACTGTACATTCATCGGGAACAGCGTAAATCTACGTTATGGAGGGGCAGTCTTCAACTCGTCAACATTGCTGACCATAAAGGAATCTCTTTTCATCGGCAATTGCAGCCACTCCGGTGGCGCAATCTACAGCGACAAAGGCACTCTGACAATAACCGGCAGCATATTCTCCAGCAATACCGCCGGCTATGGCGGCGCAATCTGCAGCAACGCCGACACTCTGACAATAACCGGCAGCTTCTTCTCCAGCAATAAGGTGAGCGGCTCCGGTGGCGCAATCTACAGCAATGCCGACACTCTGACAATAACCGGCAGCACATTCGCTGGTAATAACACAGAAGGTTCCGGCGGTGCGGTGGACCATTCCGGCACGTTCACGGCAAGTACCTGTACGTTCATCAATAACTCCGCGTCCAACAACGGTGGCGCAGT
>CALCCZ010000046.1 GCA_937900075.1 uncultured Lentisphaeria bacterium | reverse complement strand
GAATATTCTTTTGATTGAGGCAATGGCTCGACAAAGTGCGGGCGTATGTTCCACAATTTTTCGGTTGAATCTTGTTCCGGTTGCCATATTTGCGTGTCTTTTACCGGGGATGGAAGAGAGCATGACCGGGATTAATATGCTTGGAATTTGTTTTGCTGTGATTGCCGTGATATTATTTGCGTCAACAGGGGCAGATGAGGGGAATACCCCTGGGATGAAACATTCTGCGCGTTTGGGGTTGATTCTTGTGATTATCGCATCACTTCTTCGTGCAGCGATGGGGTTATCCATGAAATACTCGAACATATATGAAGCCGACCGAACGGGTGTCATGATAATCGGTGCGGTATTTTGGATTATATTTGGTTTACTCTATGCTTTGTGGAGGGAGCGTCACTTGATGAAATTAGACAGTCATTTAATTCGCTACAGCTTTCTCTCCGGTCTTGGCGTTTCTGGAATTATTTTTTTCACGCTTGCAGCCACAAAAGACGGCAACGCATCCGTTATTTTGCCTTTATTGCAGTTAAGTTTTCCCCTGACATTTCTGTTAAGTGTGCTATTTTTGCATGAGCAGATTTGCAAACGCAAAATTGTCGCTGTTCTTCTTGGTGCGGCAGCCATTATCTGTCTGTGTTTATGACAAAAACGGCAGTTCCGCTGGTGACGGGACTGCCGTAAAAAATGCTGAATTTTCGCTGATTTTATTCCGGTTTCACGATGGAGTGAAGACGGTCAACAACGCCCGCGTATCCTGCATCGTGTCCCGCGGTTGGAGAGATGAACAAGTGTTTTTCAATGTTATTTGGCAGATTGTTATAAACAGCTACGACACCGGAAGGTGGGCAAGTTGTATCACGGAGTCCTGTTGATATCCAGGTTTCGCAGAGAATCCGTTTTGCGAAATTGGCATTATCAAAATAGGGAAGGGTCGAAATGGCTTTTTTGTTGAAGTCAGAATTTTGTGGTTTTCCTGATTTTGTATCCATTTTTATGACTTGCGGCCAACCGTTTTTATGTCCTTTGAGATACCCCAAGTGGTCACTCATAGCCGGCACCATAGCGAGACAGAAGGACACATGTTTATCTAAAGCGGCGCCGACGATAGCCTGAAATCCACCTTGACTTTCACCATGAGTAATTAAAGTTTTTCCATCCCATTCAGGTCTGGATTCGATGAACTGGAGTGTACGCACAACACGCAGGATCATGCCCTTCATATAATACTTTTCCGCATTATCCGCATCACGGTGAGGATATCCCTGCATTTGCTTTCTGAACTCGGCATAATATTTTCCATCTTTGCCACATTCGCTGGCATGCGGAGAAAGTACGACATGAATGCTGTGGAAAGCATAGTAGGTGGAAGGAGCAGGAATACCGAAAGTTCCTGCTCCGTGGAATTGTGCGATAGCGGGGAGGGTACCCGGTTTTGCGTTAGCCGGCATGGAAATATAACCATGAGCGAAATTGCCATTGCCACAATCCAAAACAAAATTCCACGCGCGGATTTTGCCTGCGAATTTCGAATCTGTAAATTTGACTTCCGTCAGTTTTGTATTCATAGGAACGGAGTTCATATTATCGATTTGTTTTTTCCAAAATGCGTCAAAATCTGCGGGCTCGGGGGCACCTGCAGTAATATTATCAACGTCAGTCAAGGCACCACGCATTGCAAGTTGTCCACTTCGTTTTCCGTTGGTATTAACTTTGAATACCCGCAGAAGTGACCAACCGGGGGTAGAGGGCACTTTGACCTGATTATTTTCGATTGGTATGTTTGATGTGATTTTTCCATTTTGGTCCAGTTCTGCAGTGATAGATTCGCCTGGTTTTAGAGCCAAGGTGGATTTAAGTAGAAAACAGATAGATTCATCTTTTTCAGAATTATACAATCCGTCCTCATGATCTGTGATGATAACCAGTGTATTGGGCTTTTGAGGTTCTGCAAAGAGGCAACAAGCCGAAAGAACAAGCATTGTTGCTGTGCAAGCGAGAATCAGTTGCAGAAATTTCATGGCAAAGTTCCTTTCTGTAAATCTATTCATTTATGTTTGAATTTGGAAATTTCATAAGTGCGATTTTCCAGCGTAACTCGTAGATGCGAAGTATGTTAAGATAATCCGTCAGTTCTGTTCCGGGAAGTTTGGCTATGGATTTGATTTCTGATGCAGTGGCGCGGAAAAGCAGAGCATCGGGTTGGAAGAATCCGACTTGAAGAAGATTATGTTTGGCCTTGAAGTATATACAACGTGATATTTGATTTCGAAAGAAGAGAAACAGTGGTCCGAGGAAAGCGACGATAACGAAAGGCCAGATTTGAAATTCGGCAACTCCTGAAAAAATCACAAATTCGGCGAGAAGAAGAATGATAACGCCGGCAAGGAATACAAAAGCGTCTGATTGTGAACGAAAACAGTTACCGAAATAACGCCGGAAAGCAGAATTAGAAGTCATATAAGCAAACTGTTCTTCAAAAACGTTATCGTGTAAGGGTGTCCTGGCAGCGTGGCACTGTTCGTGTGCAAGCAGTTCGCTGCGTTCATAAAACAGATATTTTCGTGATTTTGCGAAACCATTCCGCAGAACAAAAAGAGAGGAATTGTTTTCATCCGAGAGTGTGCAACCTGCCCAGAAAGGCCCCAGCCCGCGTTTCAGAAAATAACCTTTGATATGGTGAGCGGAGAAACCGAAGATTGGAATGGTTCGTTCGGCCCCTTCCTTTAGAATTTCATCGGGAATCGTTTCAGCTTGAATGAACATCGGTTCATCGGATATGTCGGGTATAAGGAAAAATTCTTTTTTTGCGCGTTCTGTAAAATCTGTTTCAGATTCATGCGGTTTTGGGAAAAAACCGCAGTCATCCAAAGCAAGAAGTTGTTCTTCAATTTTGAGTTTTTGCAAATCATCGAGGTTTCGGATATCGTACATAAGGCGCCTTACTCGTATTTGTTATTAGTCGTTCATAAAGTTCGCACTTCATTAAAATGACATAAAAATATCAAAAATCAAGTTTTTTATTGGATTTTTTACCAAGACTGGGGTATATTTACAAAAGAATTGACGAATTATCCGCATCTACAGGCAGAGCGGAACTTACCATTACACACACGAAGGAAAGCAGAATGAAACCGAAGAACTTTGATATTTCCAATCCAGATTGGAAAAAGGAAGTACCCGTTGTTGTATTTGATGAACATCCGGAATATCTGGAAATTTACTGGCGTGCCTGGGAGTTGGCGCATGACCATCTGTTGGAGATTCCCGGCATGCCGCAAACGCCATATATGGATGAGGCTTTTCTGATATCCGATATTTGGATTTGGGATACCTGTTTCATGATGTTCTTCTGCAAGTATGCCCCCAATGTATTTCCCGGTATTGAGACATTGAATAATTTTTATGGACCACTGCATGATAATCAACCGTTACCCATGGTGACCGTACACAATCCTGATGCCTGGACTGGTTACAAAGACGGAGAAACAGTGCAGTTGCGGATTCATATTCCGGACAATCCACCATTGTTTGCCTGGGCGGAGTATTCGTATGCTTTGATGACTGGAGACAAACAGCACTTGAAGGAATTGTTATTGGAAAAGCAGTATTTGCAACGCCATTTTGCTTTTTTGGAAAAATTGAAATCCGGTTATGTGACGAAATATACTCGAGCTCCCACCTGTTTGGTGAAGGATCCGAATGGCTATTTCTGGGAGGGGGGCCGTTCCGGTATGGACAATACTCCCCGTGGTCGGACAGGTGTCCACGCAGAGGCAGATCGCCCGAATAATCCGGAGATGCTTTGGGTAGATGCCATAGCGCAGCAGGCTTTGTCAGCATTGTATGTTTCCAAGATAGCAGATATTCTGGGGGAGACGGAATTATCCGTTTATTGGAAAAACATTTATGAGACCTTCAAAGAGAAAGTCAATCGGTTGTACTGGGATGAGCAGGATGGAGTTTATTACGATATTCACTGTCGGACAATGGAAAAGATGAAGTGCCTGACTCCCGCATCATTTTGGGTCATGCTGGCGGAAATAGCCAGCCCTGAACGCGCAGAAAGAATGGCTGCGACTCTGCTGGATGAGAAAAAACTTGGTGGGGTAGTACCTTGGACGACTGTTACGAGAACCGATCCTGATTTTGCACCGGACAATGGAAAATACTGGCGCGGGTCCGTTTGGTTGCCGACAGCGTACATGGGAATCAAAAGTTTGGAAAAATACGGAAAATTTGAGATTGCAAATGAAACCGCAAGAAAAGTTTTAGCGCACATGTATCGTACATACAGGGAATATGAACCTCATACGATTTGGGAATGCTACAATCCTGACAGACCAGTGCCGGCAAAAACACCGGACGGCAAGGGCAGGGTGCGTCCGGACTTCTGTGGATGGTCGGCATTGGGACCGATAAGTCTGTTTATAGAGAATATTGTCGGTGTTACCGAGGCAGATGCGTTTACCAGTCGGCTCAATTGGCATCTTCCCGTGAAGGTGACGGGGGCGATTGGTGTACGAAATTATTCGTTTGGCGATATTGTGACGGATTTAATCTATCAGGACGGGAAAATTTCAACGGTATCCAATCAGCCATATACGCTTGTCCTTGATGGAAAGGAATATGAAATTCCCCAAGGAACATCGCAGTTTGAGATAGAGAGATAAAGCGTTATGTCTTTACTGTTTCCGGATTCACCCTTGTATCAAAGGGAATCTTGCAAGATTCATTTTATCGGTTGTGCAGGTAAGGGTACTTGCCCTTTGGCGAAGATATTTTTGCAGAAGGGATTTTCTGTTTCCGGTTCCGATTTGTTAGATACTCCTGATCTTCAGGTTTTGCGTGATGCGGGAGCTGTGATTCATATTGGACATTCAGCTGAAAATTTGCCTGATGATGACGGAAAAAAACTTTTCGTTGTACACAGTTCCGCTATTTCACCGGATAATCCGGAATTGGTTGAAGCAAGACGTCGTGGTGCTGATGTGCTTCTGCGTGGAGAGGCGCTTGCTCTGCTTGCACGTTGCTACAAACGTGTGATATCGATAAGCGGTTCTCATGGAAAGACCAGCATTACTTCTATGGTGGTCTTTCTGCTGAGTGAACTTGGAATGAAACCCGGTTATCTGATCGGTGATTTTATGGTGGGACGACGTGGAATGAACGGTGATTGCGGAGGCAGTGACGATCTTTTTGTTTCCGAAGTGGATGAGAGCGATGGTACGCATACCGCCATAGCTTCTTATTTAGGAATCGTGCCCAATGTGGAGGATGATCATTCCTGGAGCGTAGGCGGTGTGGAACAATTAGAGCAAAATTTTCAGAGTTATGCTTCCCATGCGAAGAAACTTATATTTGCTGATACCCCTGTTACTATGCGCTTGTTTGCTTCGCATCCGGACCATGAGAGTGTGCTTTGTACGTCCGAACATCCTTTCTTACAATATTTAGATCGGGATGTGACCTCATGCTGGGGAATATTTCAGAAAATGAATGCCCTTTTAGCTATGAAAGCGGTAGTATTTCTCGGCATAGCCCCAGAGATGGCGGGAAAGATTCTTTCGAAATTTCCAGGAGTGGAACGGCGAATGAGTGTGCGTTTTCATGATGAAAAGTATGTCTTGATAGAGGATTATGCACATCATCCGACAGAACTTCATGCAAGTTTGTCGGCTATACGCGAAATTTATACAGATCGGCGTCTTGTGGTGGTTTTTCAACCGCATCGCTATGCACGGTTGAATCGCTATTTCAATCGTTTTGTGGAGGAACTTCACGCTGCCGACTGCGTGTTTGTTGCGCCTGTTTTTGCGGCTTGGACGGGCGATGGGAAATTAGACAGTACAGATTTAGTGAAATCTATTGGGGACTCAGCGGAAATTGTTCCGCAAAACTGGAATATTGCAGTAGAACGAGTTTTTCGTAAAATCCACAAAGGTGATGTGATTGCCGTGATTGGGGCAGGTGATGTGAACAGTCTGATTCCCCTGCTTGTGAACCGTCTTACTTTTGCTTGAGAGACAGCAATACGATTTCCGGCATGCAGTTTAAACGCATTTTTACCAGAGAGGTTCCCACTCCGCGCGTGACGAAAAGTGTTTTTCCATCTTTTTTGTAGAATCCATCGGAATAAGAACTGAAGAGAGAGGAATAGGCAATTGCCGCGCCTATGATTGGCAACTTGACCTGACCACCGTGAGTGTGTCCTGCCAACATCAGTTCATAAGGTAAATCGGATTTATTGAACATTACCGGGTCATGGGAAAGGACAATAGCAGGAATGGATGGCGATGGAAGATTGTCGGGATTGAAATACTGTTTACGAGTGCTGTAATCCGGAAGACCAATAATATTGAGTGGCGTACGATTGATAATGATAGTTTCGAGTTCATTTTCAAGAACCCTGAATCCCACATTTTGTAGTGCCGTTTTAATTCCATTTCCACCAAGCCACCAGTCATGGTTCCCCAGAACAGCAAAGACGCCATATTTTGCTTTCAATGGTGCCAGATGTCGGGCGATATCTTCCGGCAAAGCATTCCTTTTGCAGGGATCAATGGTGTCGCCTAAATAATCTCCCAGCAGAAAAATAATGTCAGGTTTTAATTGGTTGACTGTCTGTACGATCCGATCTGTCCGCAGCCATTCCGAAGAAGAACGTTTTTGATGAATATCGCTGAGAATAACGACTTTCAAATCATCCAATTCGGGGGACCAATTTGAGAGAAATATTTCATGGCGGTTCAATTCGAATTGATTTGGTTCCCACTGGAAAGCTGCAAAAACGATGTAAATAGCAAGGGTGCAAACTGCGGAAAAAAGAAGAATCGGGCTATATTTTTTCAACTTTACGCTAAAATTCATTTGACACTTGTCCTGTAAATACATCTTAACGGGGCGAAACACTCATCTATACTAAATTAGCACATATTATTTTTTATTGCAAGTAAAAATTTTAGTTTTTGTTATGAAAAATTGATTTCTACATTAACGCATGAGGTGTGAAATGGCATAAACACTGGACATGAATGTTGAAAAAATGTGTAAATGATTTTGTCCTTTTCTTGTAACTTTGAAAATGTGTGATACCTTAAGGCAGAATACAGAAAACAATTCAGTAAGACAAGGAGAAATTATGTTAGTCCCAACTACATCTTACCCGCCGCGAGGCTGGAACAGTTATGATTCTTACGGAGTTTACATCAATGAAAAACAGGCTGAAGCCAATATTGATGCTTTTGCAGAAAAGCTGGCACCTCATGGATATGAGTATTTTGTGCTTGATGCTTGCTGGTATTCTGATGGTACTTTTATGGATACTTATAATTTGCGGAAGGAAAACAAAGACAGACGCTCCCATATTGACTATTGGGGGCGTTTTATTGAATCGCCGGAACTGTTTCCGCATGGGTTGAGACATCTTGCAGACCGTTGTCATGCGAAAGGATTCAAATTTGGCGTCCATTTGATGCGGGGGTTGCCTGCACTGGCACTGGAGTGGAATACGCCAGTCAAGGGGATGCCGGGTATTTTTGCCAGAGATATTGCCGATTACAATAAACCCTGCGCTTGGCCGGCACCATATATGGGATGTGGCATAGATATGCGTAAAGCGGGCGCCCAGGAGTATTACGACAGTGTCGTGGAATATTTAGCGGAAATTGTGACAGTTGATTTTATCAAATTCGATGATGTACAGGAATATCCAGATGATATTGAAGCACTTGCAAAAGCTATTGACAAAGTTGAACGGAAGATTGTATTGAGTATTTCACCCGGACAGGAGGCTCGTCCCAAAAACAGGGATTTGATTGCTAAGTATGCGAATATGATGCGGATAACTTCCGATATCTGGGATGGTGATTATGCTCACTGGACAGAAAAATTAGATCGCTGGGAACAGTTTGAAGGTCTTGGAAAACCGGACTGCTGGATAGATTTGGATATGATTCCCATTGGAGGCATTCAGGTGCATGTTCCAGAGGGAACACCTGCCGAATGTCAACCGGTTTTGGGGTGTTGCAGGAAGTCGGAAAATACGGAAATGCAGAAACGTGTTTTAATGACGGAAATCGCCTTGGCAAAATCACCATTGTTTTACGGTGGCGATTTACCGATGAGCGATGAAAAAGATATCGCATTTGTGACGGACCCGGATATGCTCGATTGCAATGTGAACGGGGAGGGTGGTATCTGCATTTATCGTAGCGGACATTTAGATATACGGCGTTCTAATCGTATAGGGACATCGGAGCATGGATGGATAGGATTTTTCAATCGTTCCGCAATGAATGATCTGACATTTGAAGTTTCATTGAAAGATATGGAATTTTATGATAGTTTGCCGGATTTTTTCACTGACATCTGGGAAAAGAAAAAACTGGTTCCGGAGGGGAAGCGCCTGGTTCTTTCCATTCCGCGAGGCGGATGTGTATTTGTTTCTTTCTGATTTTTTTCGAAACGATTCACAGATATCCCTTTTTTTGAAAAAATACGGGGTGTCTGTGAAAAATAAAAAAAGTCACTGACCGATTGCGGGATATCTGTGAAAAAACGGATAAAAATTATCTTTTTTTCTTTTACTTTAAGAAAGTGGTGTTATATTACAAACGGACAATGATAACGATATTGGATGAGATTTGGAAAATATGTGCAATTTTTTGTTGCTGAACTGTGGAGTCTTTGCCACATCATTTCTTTTTACACTGATATGTGTACCTGTATTTCGCCGAATTGCATTCGCTACAGGCTTTTTAGATATACCCAAGTCCGAGGCGCACAAACAACATGGTAAGGCTATACCGCTTCTCGGCGGAGCGGCAATGTTTTCCGGTTTCAGTATCTCTTTGATTGTGACTGGGCTCTTTCTTTATTTCTCCGGAAGATATCCTCAAATCATAGATGGATTGAAGAATGTGTGGCTTGAGTTATCCGTTCTGTCGTTATGTGCGACTCTTGCTTTTGGATTGGGACTTGCGGATGACCGTCATTCCATGAAAGCCCATTGGAAATTTGCAGGACAATTTCTGATTGCAGTTTTGGCAGTAGTTTTCGGCGGATTAAGAATTTCCGTGTTTGTTCCCAACGAATTGTTTTCTTGTTGTGTCAGTATTTTATGGCTGCTTATCATTTTCAACGCCACCAATTTTTTTGATAATATGGATGGCCTGGCTGCAGGAATGGCGGTCATTGCCTTTTTGATGTTTTTTCTTGCTTCTGTTGTGAACGGACAATATTTTGCTGCTGCCCTTTGTGCATTTTCTACCGGTGCTGTCGGCGCATTCTGGATATTCAATTCTCATCCGGCTTCGATGTTCATGGGGGATGCAGGCAGTCACTTTACAGGTTTTCTTGTGGGGGTTGTCAGTATAAAAGTTACTTATTATAATCCTGAGGCGGCCTCATCCAAACTGGCGGTTTTGATACCACTTTTTATTCTTGCCATACCTTTGTTTGATGCATTTGCAGTGGCGGTTATTCGATTTTACCATCATAAACCATTTTGGGTAGGCGACAATAACCATATATCGCATCGTTTCGTACGTATGGGATATTCTCGGGCGAAATCCGTCTTACTGGTTCATCTGCTATGTCTTGCGATGGGACTTGGTGCGCTGCCTATCTTGTGGGGTGAATGGAAAACATGTCTGTTGTTGTTTATTCAAGGACTTGTTTTCCTTTTGATATTCAGTCTGATGCAATCTGAAGATTTATCAACCGGTCCAAAAGGCCAGAAAGATAAGAGGAATTAGAAATGAGTAGAAAAAAAGACGACACACTTGGTTTCAGTTTATTGGGTGGTACAAAACAGCCGATTATTAAAACGGCTGAAGATTTTCGGAAAATATCCGAATTAGACGTTTCTTTTTGGGCTATTACCGGTACACAGACAAATTCCCTTGTATGCAATGATGAATTTTTGAAAGAATTGGATACCGATCAAAATGGAAGGATCCGCTGTGATGAAGTTCTTGCAGCCATGAAATGGGTACTGCAAGTTATGAAAGATCTTTCCGGGGTGGAAGCGGGAAGTGATGTTCTGAAGTTATCGTATCTTAATGAGAATGATAAAGATGGTGCGACCTATCTTTCTGCTGCGAAAATAGCTTTAGCCAATATAGGTCTTTCTGGTTCTGATTCCATTTCTTTTCAGCAAATCAGTGATAATGAAAAAATAGTTTCCAATTCTCTTCAGAACGGTGATGGAATCATTCCGCCTGAGCAGGTTGGCGACCCCCTTTGTGCGGATTGTATACGGGCGATTATGGCGATTACAGGGAAGGTGAAAGATCTCAGTGGAGCTGACGGAATCGGCATAAACGAATTAAATTCATTTCAGTCTCTTGCGGAAGGGTATTTGGCGTGGAGTGATGAATACGATACGACAATAGACAAAAATCTTCCATTTGCGGAACGTACAGAGCAACTCTATCAGGCAGTGAAAGCCATAGAGGAAAAGACCGATGACTTTTTTCGCAGTGTGGCGACCAAACGCTTTGGAATGAAATTGGAAAGTTCCGTTACAACCTTTGATCCATTAGACAGCAATTCCGTAAAAACGTTTCTTGAAAAATCTCCGATTTGCAATCCCGGTGAATTTTCTGAATTGAAACGCAATGGCGAAATTAATCCGCTTTGGGTGGATAAAGTAGAGAAATTTTTTGCAGCTTATTCAGCAGCTGTTGGAAAAGAAATTGATAAACTGTCATTTCAGGATTGGTGTTGTCTGAAGAACCAATTGTCTTTGTTTGGCGGATGGGTTTCACGAAAAAATACCTCGCTTTTTGATTCTTTTGACAAGTCGAAACTCAAAGAATATTCACAACATAAGGTTTACGATACGATTCGAAACTTTATTGAACAGGATAAAAGTGTTTCTCAGGTATTGAGCGAGTGCAAATCCATCCGGAAATTAATTCTTTACCAAAAATACCTGATGAGTTTTCTCAATAATTTTGTCAGTTTGCGCAATATCTTTGATGTCAATGCGACCTCCATGGTCAAGGTTGGTAAATTGGTGATGGATGGTCGTGTTTTCACACTTTGTACACTTGTTCCGGATCCTGCCGAACATAAGAAAATTGTTCAGGATAGCGATATATGCGTAATGTATTTAGATTTGGTGCGTAAAGATGGTGCAACCGAAAAAAGAATGAAGCTTGCTGTAGCTGTTACATCCGGGCATGTAAGGAATATTTTTATTGGAAAATCCGGCGTATTCTTTACTACAGATGGAGCAGCATGGGATGCCAAGATTTTTGATTTCGTAAAACAGCCGGTATCAATTCCTGAGGCTATGCGGGAACCATTCTACAAATTTGCTGAGTTTTTCAGAAAACAAATAGACCGTATTTTTGCCACAAGAAGCAAAGCATTTGAGACTAATGTTGAGAAAAATATTCAGACAAAGGCTGCTCCGCAACCAGTCAATGCGCCTGCGCCAGCCACCGCATCTCCCGGGATGATGCTTATGGGTGGCGGAATAGGACTTGCCGCGATAGGCAGTTCATTTGCATTTATCACAAAAAGTTTGCAGGGGATTTCCTTTACAACGGTATTGGCGGTTCTCTTGGGAATTCTTCTTATTTTCGGTGCTCCCATTATCATCATGTCTCTTACAAAATTGTTTCACCGTAATTTCTCCCGTTTCTTTGAAGCAAATGGGAATGCCATGAATCTTCAGTTGAAACTAACTTTGAAGATGGGACGCTTCTTTACCTATACCCCTTCCGGTCCTAAACAGCATATCGTTTTCAGCGAATCTTTGAGTAATCTTATCACACCCAGCAAGGAATCATCTGCAAATTCCCGCACGAAAATAGTCTGGTTAATTATTCTTTTTGTGGTTTTGCTGATATGTGCCGTTGTCATTTATTTCAATTTTGCTGCCATAAGCGAATGGGCTGTTCACGTTTGGAAAGCAATCGTTTCGCATTTTCATAAATGAGAATGTGGGAGGGGAGTAAATGGAATCACGGTTGTTTCGCATGTTGCGGTTCATTTGATTTGATGCGCAACATGCGTTCCGTGCCTGTCCTGCTGTTACGCAGGTTTGAGAAAGACATTACATCGTAATGAAAACGGATCCTATTGCAATAAGAATCAGGGACAATAGAACAGGGAGAGTAATCTTTTCCTTGAGGAACACCAAGCTATAAACGCCGAATCCCAGAATACTGATGCCGGAAAGTAAGGGGTAGGCAATTGCGCACAAGTCTACTCTTGCCAAATGTTCGAAACATTTATACATACAGGCAAACAGGAAGCCATTCATCAAGGTCAGAATGATTGTCAGAATAACAGTACTGCGTTTTTTTTCGGGATCTGATTGAGTCGTTTTTCCCATATTTGTTAAAAGAGTCAAGACGGCAATCAGGGAAGAACCTGCTTGGAACATAAAAATTTTCTGTAACATGGGAATGTCGTCTGTTCCTTCAAAATAAGAAGGTATATTATTGGCCGCCTGAGTTACACCGGCGAAAATAAAAGAAATTGCAGTCCAGAAAACCCAGGAATAATTTTTGTTTGTGGAAATAGGTTCTTTATCCTTTTTTTTGCAGCCACCTGCAAAGATGCCGGCAACAATTACTATTGCACCGCACCAGCAGAGCCATGACGCCTCGTCACCAAATACAAAGATTCCTGTGAGGAAAGGAACAATTAATGCGGCATTGACTACTGCCCAAATAAGGCCATTGTGACCATTGCGCATTGCACGTTCAACAAACAGGTAAAAGAGAAAGTTGCAAATGCCTGCAGTGCCGAGGAAAATTACGGCTATCCATTGGAAATCGTATCTGAAAATGAAAGAATGTCCCATGATGAGAGATCCAATGAGACAGAATAACATCAAGGCGATGGAAGCTATTCCCTGAATCAGTGGCTGATTCAATTTTTTCTGGGAAACGGAACTGGTAACAATACCGATTCCCATGGTAATGAGTCCAGTACAAACCGCAAAAAAGAGTCCTGATAACATATTGGAAACCTTTGTTTTCAGTGAAAAAATAAAAAAGGGAAAACACAACGTTTTCCCTAATTCAGATACTTTCAGAAGTGAGAACCTTCAAAAAAACGGAAAATAAGTCTGAAACCTGAATCGCTACAGAGAAATTCCGTAGAGACACGGAAAAACTGATTGCTTGTAATTAGCGATGAATTGAGCTTCTTTCGCTACAGCAGCTTCAATTTTGTCCCATTCACCGTTCTCTATATCTGCCTCTTTACCAAGCCATGTTCCACCGACAGCCGCGACTTCTTTTATCGCCAGATAGTCGGCAACAGTTTCTCTGGTAATACCGCCAGTCGGCATGTAGCGGAGATTCAGGTGTTTGTAGGGACTTGCCATGGCTTTCAGCATTTTTACTCCTCCGATAGCCTCGGCAGGGAAAAATTTCAGAAAACGACAGCCTAATTCACATGCAAGTTCAAGTTCCGATGGAGTGCAAATACCGGGTGCAAAAGGATATCCAGCCTCAATTGCGCCTTTAACGACTCGTATGTTCAATCCGGGTGCTACAGCAAAGTGTGCTCCATTATCAAAAGCGCGATGCAAATCAGCAACGTTAAGAATTGTCCCCGCACCCAGAAACAGTTCCGGGAAATGCTTGGAAAGAGAAGCGAGTATGGAACCGGCTTCTTTTGTGCGGAAAGTAATTTCCGCAGCCTGAAGACCATGTTTGACAAGAATTTCAGCAAGTTTCAGAGCCTTTTCTTCCGAGTGAAGGATGAGAACCGGCACGACTTTTACTTGGGAGAGACGTTCGGCGACCATTGCACCATTTTTTGCAAAATCATTCATTGTGACAAAACCTCTTAATGTTTCAAAAACGCTTGTGCTTTCTGTTTATTTTTCTGCAATACTTCTTAATTTAGTGGTGTCTGACTGTATTTGCAAGTAAAAAGTTACTTGATTTCTGAAAAAACAGAATTAAATTATGAAAAAATGATGATTTGGAAGATTTGAATTGAATCTATTCCATTCTGTTGTCCAAACTGGTTCCAGAAAATCCTTAACGAGGCACTGATCATGAACGAGACATTATTCCTGAATGAATATTTTATACGAGTGAATGAAATACTGCGCGAGATTACGCAAAATGAAACTCATCATTTACTTGCTGGTGCAGAAATGATTGCTACCGCAGTTGCAGCGAAAAATCGAGCGTATATTTTGGGATGTACTCATTCCGCGATACTTGCTGAAGATGTATTTTACAGGGCAGGGGCTCCTGCTTTCTGGCAACCGCTTTGGGGACCCGGTATGAGCATTGCTCAAACCCCGGGATTTCTGACTACGGCGGTGGAGCACAATGAAAAAATGGGTGAGGATATCGTGAATTGTTCTCAGATTGGAAAGGATGATGTACTGGTTGTTATTTCAACGTCGGGGAAAAATGCAGCTCCTGTTGCTGTTGCGGATGCGGCCCTGCGGAAGGGCGCGTCGGTTATTGCTATTTGTTCGGGAAACTATAAAAATTATGCAGGAAATCACTCTGCATTTATGAACCTTCATGCTATTCCCGGTATTCTGTTGATAGATAATCATGTACCTCTTGGTGATGTATCCTGTATGGTTTGTGGTGATACCCCGATGGGACCGCTGTCAACGATTGCGGGTTCCTTTATTATTCACACTTTGTCTGCACTGACAGTGGAAAAACTACGCAGTAAAGGTATAACAGCGCCTGTTTTCATGAGTTCAAATGCTCCCGGGGGAAAAGAAAAAAATGAAGAATTGTTGGGCAGAAAAGAAATTATGAACAGATTTATGTTGCCGTGAACAGATTTTGAGGTATGATGAAAACAATTTTTCTATGCGTTGATATTGGAACAAGCAGAGTAAAAACAGCTTTGATAGACGAAGTCGGCATTACTGTCGATTTGGAGTCAATCCCCATGTCGCGTGTCAGTTCACCCGACAGACAATCAGCAGTGGCTTGGTATGTTGCGGTTGCAGCTTGTATTCGGAATTTGCTGCTCAGACAGAGTTCTGCTGGAATATGTGCAATAGTGTTGACAGGAAACATGCACGCTTTGCTTGGAATTGATGATTCTGGCGAACCAGTAGCCGATGCGGAGTTATGGTGTTCCACTTCAGCTGTTAAGGAAGCAGAATGGTTGAAGAATAATTATGGCGATTTGATTTTGCAACGGGAAAGAAATCCCGTGACACCTGTCTTTACCCTGCCAAAGCTGATCAGAATGAAGAATCTTACGCCTGAATTGTATAGAAAAACACGCTGTTTCCTGCAAGTGAAGGATTATATTGCTTATCGTTTAACCGGTGAATTTGTTACCGAACGAACAGATGCTTCTGGAACCTTGTTGTATCGCTTAGATACCGGCTGTTGGGATGAAGAATTGGCAAGTGCTTGTGGCATAGATATACGGAAGTTTCCACCGATACTGGATTCCCATTGCGTGTGCGGTAAAGTAACGCGAACCGCTGCGATGGAAACGGGTTTGTCTGCCTCCCTTCCTGTCGTTATAGGTTCAGGCGACTTGGCGAGTGCTGCCTTGGGAAGCGGTACGGATAAAACTACAATTTCACTGACTTTGGGAACTGCTGGTCAAATACTGTCTGTCAGTAAAAAAAACGCGGTTCAAAATCTGAACGGAAGACTTTTTACTTTTTCATATACAGATCAAGAAGAAAATTTATTTCTGGGGTCTGTTCCCGCCGGCGGATTTTCCTTTGATTGGTTAGCAAAGAACATAATGCACTGTTCCATACAGGAGTTCTTCAGATTGGCGGGCAAGGCATCATTAACAGATAAATTGCCAGTTTTTTTGCCTTACCTGCTGGGACGCGGTACTCCTTACATGGACTATGCTCCATGCGCAGCCTGGAGCGGATTGTCTGCAGCTCACACTGATTCCCAAATTTGTATGGGAGCAATTCTCGGCGTCCTTTGTGCATTGAAACAATCAGAATCTCTGATGTGTCAATTAATCCGAGCGCATGAATGCGTGGTATTGCAGGCACTGGCATGCAGAGAAGAGACTGTGAGAAAAGCCGCCTGTGCACTTTTTTACGGAAAGAAGGCAATTATGGAAAACAAGGAAGCATCTTTGCTCGGCACTGCCGTAATCGGCGGTCTTGCCATGGGTAAATTCAAGGATTATTCCGAAGCACAAGAGACTATGCTGCATATTTCTTTATTGCCTTCTCGCCCCAATGATGAAATTTGCGCGGTAAACGAATACTTCCAGCGCTATGAAAAAGCAGCATCGGATATTTCCTGCATGCCATAAAGTTAATGTTCATACGAATCGAATGCGCAAAAATCCTCTTTCTTACAGCCACTGATTGATAATCTGCAGTTCCTGTCCCGAAATCCGATTTGTATATCCGAGTGTTATACCCAATATATCCACACTTTTTTTGAATGCTCGTTGTTATTCGAGTGTTTGTGTAATCGTATTAACTTATCGGATTTTATAGAATGCAAATCCGTATTTGAGTTTTTTTGTGGTAACGCATAAAAAAGAGCAGAAAGTGTGAAAAAGTGTGAAAAAGGGGAGAAAAATCATGAAAAAAAGGTAAAAAATTCTCCAAAAGCCCAAAAAAACGAAAAAATTTTTCGAATTTTGCTTGCGTTTAGGGGAAAATAGGGTAAATTAGGAGAAGATAGGTGAATAAAGTTTGTTAAATATCTTCAAATGTCAATATGGTGAAAAAACATGAATGAATGTCTGAATAATCTCAATTATCTCGGAGGAGATTTTATATTCAGCATGGATGTACAGAAACGCGTTTCTATTCCATCAGAATGGAGAAACGAGAGTGGAAGTACTTCATTTATGTTGATACCTGGCAAGGACCATACGTTGCAACTTTATGCGCCGGATGTTTTTGAAGAACAAATCATGAGCAAACTGAAACGTATATCGCGGACAGATGCCGAGTCATTGAAAAAATTGCGTAATTTGGGATCCTATACATTTACCTGTGATTGTGATAAGCAGGGCAGAATACAATTGCCTGCAAAGTTGATAGCTTATGCGGAGCTTGGAAAACGTATAGCCTTGATCGGATCTGGTGATTTTGCGCAGATTATGTCTGCGGAACGTTGGGAAGCCGAAGTTGCTGAACACAACTTGAACGATGACAGTTTCCTGGACTTGTTAAATGAGTGAGGTGCAGTTATGAGTGAAAAAAAACACATCTCCGTATTACCAAGAGAAACTTTGTCTTGCGCAATGCCCTGGAATTCCGGTTACAAACGCGTAATTGACGGAACCGTCGGCTATGGTGGCCATAGTTCGTTAATATTGGAAAAGAATGCTGACGTTGAATTGTTGGGGATAGATCGCGATCAATATGCGTTAACCGCTGCCGAAAGACGTTTGTCTTTTGCCAAAGAACGCATTCATCTGGTTCGTGATTCATTTGCGAATATGGTTGAAGCAGCACAGAAATTAGGATGGGATAAAGTGGATTCAATTCTGCTTGATATCGGTGTGTCATCCCCACAGATTGACGAACCTGAACGTGGATTTTCGTATCGGTTCAACGCACCATTAGATATGCGTATGGATCAGCGTCAGAAACTGAGTGCGTATGATGTGTTGAATGGCTATTCTGAAGATGAATTATGCCGGATTTTTCATGAATATGGAGAAATTAAAGAATCGAAGAGATTAGCTGCTGCAATCATACGGAGACGTGAACAGCATGTGTTTGAGACATGTGAAGACTTCGCTATGATTTGTGATGAAGTGATTGGTGGTCGAAATAACAGCCGGAAAAAACGTGTTGGCCCTCCTGCACCGACTTTACCTTTTCAAGCTGTTCGTATTGAAGTGAATCATGAATTAGACGAGTTATCCAATGCATTGGAAGCGGCAGTCAGATTATTAGGACCGGGCGGACGTCTTACCGTGATATCTTTTCATTCCCTTGAAGACAGAATTGTAAAACAGTTTTTTCATAATATGTCTGTATCTTGCAAATGTCCGCCCGGATTACCTGTTTGTATTTGCGGATGGAAACCACTATTGCGCATAATAACAAAAAAACCATTAATAGCCGATGCGGAAGAGTTACGAGAAAACACGCGTTCTGCGTCAGCGAAATTGCGTTCAGCAGAGAGAATCAATGCAGAAATTCAACCTCAGTAAGTATGTATGCAAAGAAATAAACAACAAAGAAAGGAAAAAACAAGATGAATGATTACACCGGAAAGATTACCAGCGGTAATACCGTAAAAGGTAAAAAAAGTTATTGGGTCATTGTTGTAATTGGGGCAGTGGTCTTCGAGATTATAGCAATGTCTATTGGTCGGGTTTATTATCAGGGGCAGACTGATGCGTTGTCCCGCCAGATTTCAGAGTTGGAAACGCAAATAGAAAGGAAACATCTGTTGCTGGACAATTACATGAATCAGAAGGAAAGTCTTTGTAGTGCAGAAAACATTAAGAAAAAAATTAAAGCGTACAAGATGGCATTGGCACCCAGAAACCCTGAACAAGTAGTACCTATAAAACGTTCTGACAATTTAGAAAGAAGCAGATTGCTTGCGGAAGTTGCAGTACAAACTTTACAGAGAAATACATCGGCACACCTTAGAGAAGAAAAAATGGTTGCCGAGGTTCTTCCTGCGATGGCAAAAAACGATGCAGGTCGTCAAGCGCGTTCTCAAAAATCCAAGGTATATAAGAGATTAAGCGCAAGACGCTAATAACGCGAAATCAGGGGAAGTTGCAGCAATGAAAGTGAATACCATACCTGTAAAAATAATATCTGTTTTTTTTGTTGTTTGCATCTTGTTTTTTTTAGTAGCAAGACAGATGTATACGATACAGGTAGTGCGTCACGATGAGTTATTAGGAAAAGCGAGGGAACGATATCATACAACGGAGATAAAACATAAACGCCGTGGTAAGATTTTTGATTACAATGGTAATCTCTTAGTTGGAAACAATTACGTAAAGACAATTGCTTTTGATCCTCGTGAAGAGGTCAAACCGGAAAGGCGAGAACAAATTGCCAGGCTTATTGCCGATGAGATTGGCGATTCTATGAATATAACCTTTCAGGAGATACTTGACCGTTTGAATTCCGGGGTGAGTGAAAAAATAGATGAAGAAACGGGGGATGTTATAAAAAAATTACGGGGATACGTTGTTATATTGCGGGATGTAGAGTATACCAAAGGGGAAGAAATACAGAAAAAAATCAAAGAAAGACGCTTAAAAGGATTGATTTTTGAAAATTCCGTCCGTCTTACCTATCCAAAGAACAGTATGATGGCAAACATATTAGGGTATGGTAATAACAATGGAAATGATGTGGAGACTGTTGCCGGTTTACTGAAGAATTACGGAAATGATATGAAACCCGTAAATGAAACTGTGAGTTATGACCGTAGCCGTGACGGAAAACGGATCAGTTATGGAGATGATACGCAGATTGATGGAAAAATGGGGAAAAATATATATTTGACGATTCATGAACCTATTCAGGCAATACTGGAAGAAGAACTTGACAGAATGTATCAGGAGACGCAGGCCGAGGCGGTTTATGCCGTTGTCGCCGATCCGAATACAGGAGATATATTGGCAATGGCCCAACGCCCGACGTTCAATCCGAATGATCGTTCCCAAATGAGAGGGGAAGCGTATCGATCTCGCGTTGGTACAGATATGTATGAGCCTGGTTCTGTCATGAAGCCTTTTGTGGTAGCAATGGCTCTTGATAGGAATGTGATTACCGAGAATGCATTGATTGATACAGGTTTTGGTCCATGGAAATTTGCCGGTCGCCCCTTACGGGATACGCATTATATCGGTACAGCAACTCCGTTGGAAATTATTCAGAATTCCAGTAATATAGGTACGGCAATGATAGCTGTTGAGATGGGACAGGAAGCACTTTACAATGCGTTGAAAGCTTTTCACTTTGGAGAAAAGACAAATGTTCTTACGGAGGAAAGTGCCGGGCGTTTGCCACCATTGTCGAAATGGTATAAAATTTCAGTATCCCGTATTTGCATAGGTCATGGTGTGATGGTTACTCCACTGCAGCTGACTCGGGCTTATTGTATGTTGGCGAATGGAGGTTATGATGTTGGATTGCGCTTGATTGATTCGATAGAGACAGATGAAGAAGGACGTAAGAAAATGCCGTATTATCGTTCTGCACAGTCCGTGTTCAAGAACCCGATGACGCACAGCAAGATAGTCAAGATGTTGAAAACAGTTACAAAGCCCGGCGGAACAGCAAAAGAAGCGGATGTTCCGGGATTTAATGTTGCAGGGAAAACAGGAACAGCTAACCTTGTTGAAAACGGAGTGTATGTAAAAAAATACAATGCGTCGTTCTGTGGATTTATCCCGGCTGACAAGCCAAAGTTTGTAGTCGTATTGACATGTTCCGCTCCGAAAGGTGAAAAGCAATTCGGCGGTACAGTTTCCGGACCTGTTTTTTCGCGTTTTGCTTCGAGAACATTAAAGTTTTGGGATATACATCCCGAAATGACTCCCGAAGAATGGGACGCAGATCGTAAAAAAAGCCTGAAAGAGGCATTGCGAGTCAGAAGTGCAAGTGGTTGGGAAGCAGAACGTCAAAGCCGCTTGAAGGCAGGAAAGACACTGGAACCGACCGGTATTATCCGAAGATAATACCAATCAGTTTTCGCGACTTAGAAAGTTTCTGCGGAAACAACAGGGCATTCCGGATAACTTTCGCAGACGAAATCGGTTCCTTCCGGAGCATGTACTCTCAGGTAAATACCATTTTCCCGCAAGTTCCAAGAGACTTTAATTATCCCGTGCGGAGTCGGGACTTCGCCATCTGCACAGTGAGTCCATTTGTCTGCGTAAGGTCGGACAACAAATTTTGAGAATCCCGGTTCCAATGGCCGGATTCCCAATAGTTCAGCCCCTTGATAATAAATCGGCAGACTGCTCCATGCATGACACAAGCTGCCTGCATTAGCAAAATCCACTGCGCCTTTTTGAGTTTCCCAAAAGGTTGTTGCGCCTTTTTCCAACATGGCAGAATAGGTGTTACGAATATATTCAGCAGCATATTGTCTGCTTTCAGGGGAATATGGCATCATGGAATCTACCAGATACGGCAGAGAACTGAGGGTTGCGTAATGTAAAGATTTTTCTTTCAAGGTGCGGAATACCATTTCTTCTGTCTCATGATCCGGAAGAATATGGTTTTTGAAAGCTAAGAATTGAATATGCTCATGATAATCCCCATATTTGCATCAGATTATACCACAATCCACGCGGCAGCCGCAATTCTCCGGATCCTCAAGCCAGGGCGTCACAAAGAAAATCGGCTGAAAAACCGCCCTGCACCTACCGTGGGGCGACTCCATCGCAAAGTCTGGCGTA
>CALCCZ010000045.1 GCA_937900075.1 uncultured Lentisphaeria bacterium | reverse complement strand
TCCGGGCTGTTTTAGAGAATAATGATGAGGTTATTTGTTCGGCACCGTACTTCGTTGAGTATAACTTTTATGCAGGGAACTATGGCGGAATACTGAAAAGTGTACCGTCAAAGCCTGATTTTTCGCTTGATATAGAGGCGATAGAGCAAGCCATCACTTCAAAAACACGGGCTGTGATTATCAATTCGCCGAATAATCCTACGGGACAAATTTATTCTGCTAGTGAAATTGCAGCTTTGGTTGCGGTACTGAAAACACACAGCGAAAAGAATAAACGCACCATTTATCTGATTTCTGATGAGCCTTATCGTTTTCTCAACTTTGACGGAATTGAAATCCCCGGAGTATTTCAGTATTACGATGCTGCTGTTGTAATCGGTTCTTTTTCAAAAAATCTTTCTCTGGCTGGAGAGCGTATTGGTTTTATAGCCGTGAATCCCGAATTGAATGGTGCTGCGGAATTGGTTGCCGGATTGATTATGTGCAACCGCATACTCGGCTTTGTGAATGCTCCTGTAGTTGCCCAGAAACTGATTTTAAAATGCATTGATTCTGAGGTTGATTTGGAGATATACCGTCGTCGTCGGGATGCCATGGCTGAAGTTTTGTCAGATGCCGGTGTAGATTTTGTTATGCCGCGTGGCGCTTTCTATTTCTTCCCGAAATCTCCTTGTGCCGATGAACAGCTTTTTGTGGATGCTTTATTAGCGGAACGGGTGCTGGCGGTTTCCGGAAAAGGTTTTGGAATGGCTGGATATATCCGCTTGGCATTTTGCAGTATTGATGAAAAACAGATACGCGCTTCTGCCGAATCTTTCCGAAAAGCAGTTGTGGCCGTACGGGGACTGTAATTTTTATAGTTGAGAGAATTTTATGAAACGAGAACTTTTTTCGGGTAACGAAGCGATTGCATTGGGTGCATACGAAGGTGGCTGTACGGCAGCATTTGGATATCCCGGAACGCCATCTACAGAAATATTGGAAAATCTGGTCAAATATCCGGATGTTTATTGTGAATGGTCTCCGAACGAAAAAGTTGCATTGGAGGCAGCTGCAGGTGCCGCTTTTACCGGTGTGCGCAGTATTGTAACCATGAAACATGTGGGATTGAATGTGGCTGCAGACCCGATGATGACTTTGTCTTATATCGGCGTTGTCGGTGGCATGGTGATTGTAGTTGCTGATGACCCGGGGCAGCATTCCTCCCAAACGGAACAAGATACAAGGCAGTACGCAAGATTGGCTAAATTGCCTCTTCTGGAGCCTGCCAACGCCCCGGAAGCGCGCGATTATATGAAAATTGCTTTTGAACTTTCTGAAAAGTACAAATGTCCTGTGATTTTGCGTACAACTACCTGTGTCAGTCATTCCCGTTATCTTTTGGAGCGAGGGGAACGGTTAGAGCCGATGAAAGCCAATTTCCGCAAAGAGCCGTCAAAGTTTGTACCACTTCCTCTGTGGGGCAGAAAAATGCGTGTGCGGGTTGAAGAACGATTGGATGAAATGAGTATAGATTCATCTTGTCGTGAAAATCTGAATCAGATTCTGCCGGGTAGAGATACTTCCCTCGGTATTGTTTCCGCGGGGATTACGGCATATCACTGCAGAGAAATGTTCCCGGATAATCCGATTTTGAAATTAGGGTGGCCCTTTCCGTTTCCTGATGATTTGATCCGGAAATTTGCAAAAACCGTAACACGTCTGGTTGTTATCGAAGAGGCGGATCCGATTTTAGAAGAACACATCAAATCTCTTGGTATCCCTTGTGACGGCAAGAATATAGTGCCACGCTGCGGTGAACTTACCCCCTCGCGTCTTTATCCTGTCTGGAAAATTTTGAATGGAAGTCAGGTTGCTCTTCCTGTGCCTTTGCCAGAGGCATCCGACTTGCCTCAACGTCCTCCGGTTTTCTGTCCCGGTTGCCCTCATCGTGCTTTCTTTTACGCATTAGGAAAGTTTGATGTTATTGTAACCGGGGATATCGGATGTTATACTTTGGGGGTGTTCCCGCCCTTGAATCGAACCGATACCTGCCTTTGCATGGGGGGCGGTTTTACCGTTGCTCATGGTATGAACAAAGGCGGAGAATTGAAGAAAATCGTCGGTGTTCTTGGAGATTCCACTTTTTTTCATTCCGGGATTACTGGTTTAATTGAAGCTGTTTATAACAAAAGTTCTGTCAAGTTGGTCGTGCTGGATAATCGGATAACTGCAATGACCGGACATCAGGATCATCCGGGAACAGGGATGACCTTGATGGGAGAACCTACAAAAGCCGCATCCATCGAGGGAATTGCGAAAGCATGTGGTATGGAACATGTGGTTGTGGTTGATCCTTTCCGTTTAGATGAAATGCATGAAGTCTTGAAACGCGAACTGGAATATGAAGGCCCTTCGCTGATTGTTTCCAGAGCTCCCTGTCCGTTGCGTTTTCATGAATGTCAATCCGGCGCACGAAGAATTGATTCGCAGAAATGCAAAAACTGCAAGGCTTGCTTGAAATGCGGCTGTCCTGCCATTATTGTAAACGCGGATGGACATCCCGCTATTGACAGCGTGTTGTGCAAGGGGTGTAATTTATGCAGCAGTATATGTCGCTTTGGCGCGATTGAGAACATTAAAAAAGGTGACAAATAACTGTCATTACGTAATGAACGGAACAATGCAGGGGAAAATTATGCATCGAATCAGAGAAAATGTTGTTTCGGCTGTAGCCGCTGATTTAGATATTATGTCAGTCAAAGAAATCGCAGAAGGTTACGGCTCCGATGTCTTTAATGCCGATAAAATGCGTTCCCGTCTTCCACCAAAGGTGTTTCAGGCATTGATTCAAACCATAAGAGATGGTGCAAGACTGGATTCCGCCGTTGCGGATGCCGTCGCGGAGGCTATGAAAAACTGGGCTGTCGAAAACGGTGCGACTCATTATACACACTGGTTTCAACCACTGACGGGGGCCACAGCTGAAAAGCATGAATCGTTTCTTGAACCTGATGGGAAGGGGCATGCCCTGTTAAAATTTTCCGGCAAAAATCTTATTGTCGGAGAATCCGATGCATCCAGTTTCCCGTCCGGTGGTTTACGTTCGACTTTTGAAGCACGAGGATATACTGCCTGGGATCCATCCAGTCCGGCTTTCTTGCGTAGAAACGGCAGTTGTGTTACACTCTGTATTCCTACCGTATTCTGCAGTTATACAGGTGAATCACTAGACCGGAAAACGCCTCTGTTGCGTTCCATTCAGGCACTGTCTGCCGCTGTTTCCCGTTTGATGAAAGCATTCCACACAGAGAGAAAAGAGGCAGTTTTTTCTGTCAATTTAGGTGCTGAACAGGAATATTTTCTCATCGATCGGAGTTTTTACATTGAACGTCCTGATTTGATTCAGTGCGGAAGAACTCTTTTCGGGGCGACGCCCCCGAAGCATCAGCAGCTTGATGACCATTATTACGGAGCAATCAGACCGCGCATATTGGCTTTTATGGCAGATGTTGACCGTCAATTATGGCGTTTGGGGATTCCTGCCAAGACACGTCATAACGAGGTCGCACCAGCGCAGTTTGAAATCGCTTCCATTTACGAAGAGTTGAATTTGGCTGTAGATCACAATATGCTTGTTATGGAAGTCCTTCGTTTGACCGCTGAACGTCATGGTTTCGTTTGTCTGCTTCATGAAAAGCCTTTTGCCGGGGTAAATGGTTCCGGAAAACATAACAACTGGTCTGTTTGTTATGATGGTTTCAATTTGCTGGATCCCGGTAATGACCCTCAGCAGAATGCTGTGTTTTTGACTACGCTTTGTACTGTGATTCGGGCTGTCGATTTGCATTCCGATTTGCTCCGTGCCGCTACCGCCGGCGCAGGGAATGACCATCGTCTGGGCGGATGTGAGGCACCACCTGCTATTGTTTCTATTTTCCTGGGAACACAACTGATGGAAATCTTGAAACGTATAGAAAAAAATGCTTCAAAAACGAAAGACGGTGAGGCTGGTTTTTTGAATATCGGTGTAGACAGATTGCCGTCTCTGCCCAAGGATACAACGGATAGAAACAGAACGAGTCCGTTCGCATTTACGGGTAATAAATTTGAATTCCGTTCTCCCGGCTCAAGTCAGTCTTGCGCCGAGGCGAATGTGGTACTGAATACAATTGTTGCGGAATCAATGGATTGGTTTGCAAATGAAATTCAACAATTCAATGGTTCGCAGGATTTTAATTTACAGTTGCAGAATTTGTTGCGTGAAGTGATTCATGAACATAAACGCATACTGTTTGACGGAAATGGATACGAATCTGAATGGATTCAGGAGGCACAGAAGCGGGGCTTGCCAAATTTGTATAATACTCCTGTCGCTTTGGAACGTCTGAAGAACCCTCAGAATGTCGCTTTATTCGTCAAGTATGGCGTCTTCTCCCGTTCGGAGCTGTATTCCCGTTATGAAATTTTCCAGGAGGAGTATCGTCAGAAAATACGAATCGAAAGCGATCTTTCCATTTTGCTTGCACGGACTTTGATTGAACCGGCGGCAATGAGAGACTTGAATCTGGTATGTTCCACGATAGATCATGGAGGCAATTCCGGTATCGGACTGACAACATTGAAAAAAACGGCCGGAAAAATTTCTGTTCTGTTGGATAATGTGGAAGAGCAATGTGAGAAATTGGAACAAATCAATACGATTGAAGAACCACTTCAGGCGATTGAAATTATGCGGGATTTGCGTAATGCGGCGGACAATTTGGAACGTCTGATTTCAGACGATGAATGGCCCATGCCGAAATACAGAGAAATTTTGTTTTTATCCTGATCCGCCAGAATTTTGCGCTGAAAATCAATTTCTGAAAAATTTCTGTATTCCCTGCGGTGTTGCTGCAAGTCCATATCAAAGCGGCAAGCTGGAAAAATACGAGGCTACTTTTTTCATTGCGGTATCATCCGGTGGCTCAACATCCGGTGTCGTATCCGTAAGTCCGGCTGCACGGTATTTGTTCCGAGCCATATTGTGGAACGCCAGGAGTTTTACTTTTACAATTGATGGAATAGTCCTCAGAAAATCTGCCATGGCTTGAAGTTCGTCCGGAAAATCATTATGCTCCGGGATCAGCGGAATCCGTATCTCCACAGGAATACCGCGTCTACCCAGTTCCCGCAAATTTTTCAGAATTCGTTCATTGCTTCTGCCTGTATTGATTTTGTGCCGCTCCGGGTCCATACCCTTTAGATCGAACAGGACCAGTTCGGTAAACGGCAACACCGTTTCAAAATGTCCAAATGGAATTTCTCCGCATGTATCCAGCGCAGTATGAACATGTTCTGCTCGAAGCATGGAGAATAGTTCAGCAGTGAATTCCGGATAGAGCAGAGGTTCACCACCGGATATGGTCACCCCGCCGTCGGATCCGTAATAAGATTTATCGCGCATGACGGATTCGAAAACTTCCTGCGCAGTCATCTTTTTTCCGGAAAGAACCAATGCACCGCGGAAACAATTCTCCACACATGCTCCGCAAGCAGTGCAGCGTGTCCGGTCAATGATACCGAATTTAACAGCACCGGCCGTGCAGGCGGATCCGCAGTTGCCGCAATGAAAACAAAGTTTCTCATGATAAAGCATTTGCGGTTTTGCAGAAATGCTTTCCGGATTATGACACCACAGGCAGTGCAGGGGGCATCCTTTGACGAATACTGTGGACCGGATGCCCGGTCCGTCATGGAGTGTCATCCGCTTGATATCCGCAATCAATGCCGTTGCCATGGTTTTTTACTCCTTGCTTTCCGCTTCCCGGATCAGGCAATCCTGAGTGGGTTTTTCCAGATCGACAAACTTTGCATTCCAACCACAGAGTCGGACCTGGAGATTCTGATATTTTTCCGGATTTTTCTGCGCCGCACGCAAGATGTCCGGTGACAATACGTTGAAATGGATTGCGAATCCACCGTCCGCAAAGAATTTACGGATAATCCCGACAATCAGGCGGATCCCTTCCGGACCGGAGGCATGACGGGGTGTCATCATAATATCCAGAACGGATCCATCGGCGAAGAGTGTATAATCCAGCTTGCCGGCACTTTCCAGAAGCCCCGGTATGCCTTCCCGGTCGCAACCGATAGTGCTGCCGGTGTTTTTGGAAAGCGGATCGCCTGCTTTGCGTCCGTCCGGAGTCGCACCGGTCTCCTGACCGTAAAACATGCATCGGTCGATGGACCACAGCCCCATCTGGAAATTTTCGCCTTTGATGGTGGGGGTATTCATAATGAGTTCACCGGCATCATCGGTGATGAGTTTTGCCAAGCGGTCTGCCGCCGGATTACCGCAACCCCATTTGGGAGAACGGGCAATGACTTCCTGCCGGAGCAGTTCCTGTCCTGCCCAGTTTTCCACCATGAGTTTATGCAATTCTGTCAGGGAAAGTTTCTTTTTCTCATAAACGAGATACTGAACAGCGCAGAGAGAATCGACAAGAGTCCCGATCCCGATAAATACGATCCCTCCGGTATTGTATTTTGTCCCGAATTCGGAGACATCTTTTGCCCGTTCCATACATTCTTTGAGTGTGCCGGAAAGTACAGGAGATGGATTGACACGGTTCCAGAGACTTTCTTTCTGTCTCGCAAGTTCCATAATATGGGTGAGGGCGGTATGGACTTCATTCCGAACCAACTGCAGAAAACCGTCGAAGGTTTCCGGTTCTTCGCCGCCGGCAAGGACGATCTCAATGGATTTTGCGGCGTTGTAAACTCCTTCCATCGTGCAGGAAAGTTCTTTGCCCATGATTGCCGGTTCATAACAGCCAATGGGAACGAAGTTCGCCAGGTCTTCTTCATCTTTCCTGTTCCGCAGGAATGTTTTGCGGGCAGTGATTTCGTTCACGAACACGGTCGCATTTTTGCCGTTCTGAATACACCCGGCGACTTGCTCCAAAATGGCGTCAGGGGTATCCGGATTGACCCGCAGTGCAAATTTGGGATCTGCCTGCCCAAGGTTCCGCATGGAATTCCAGGCAAGACGCGTCAGGTCGTTGCAGCCATCCTTTTTTTCTTTCCCTGGAAGATAACCTCCGAAACAGAAGGGCGCTCCTGCGCTTCTTGCATGTGATTCTGCGTAAAAACGGGAGAAATAGCAATCCAGCAGTTTCTGCGCCGTTTCTTTGTTCAGACGGCCGCATGCCAGGTCTTTTTCATAGAATGGCAGATATTGGCGGTCAAAGATGCCGTTGGACCGAACCCATTCCCCCTCGATTTCCTGCAGATGACGGTAAAGAAGTCCCAGCTGCAATGCCTGCTGGAGTGTTTCCGGGGCATGATCTGCCAGAAAACGGAGCATTTCTGCAAGATCATCTCTGCCGCCTTTTTCCGCAACATCGGCAAACCGCAGGAGGAAACGGTGGAAGGCAGTATAGACAATCTTCACGGATTCCGTAAAGACGCAAGGCGTTTCCGTGTAACGCTGCTCCGCACGTTTCAGCAGCCCCGGAACACCCAACGTAAGAATGGCATCCCAGTCGGGGGTGGTATGACTCAAATCTAATGCCGCGTAATAATATCCTTTTACTGCGGCTGGTGGCATATCCGCCGAAAAATCTCTAACGCGCATCCACTGGATTGAGGCCAATTGATTGGGGTAGGTCTCGTTGCCAAGATAAAAACGCTGGACAAGATAAGCGAACATATCGATGTCATTGACTGCCAGTCGTACGTTATCCAGTTGAAATTCGATGAGTCTTGCTCTGGTAATGGTAAAGTGTTGTCCGTTTTTCTCTGCTTCTTCATAAAGACGCATCGTTTCTTTACACAGAAGTCCATTATCCATTCCGCTGTCATCGGCAAATACGGCATCATCGAACTGCCGCAGCAGTTTGTCAATATTGATTCTTGTCAAGTCCATCATGGCTGACTCCTTTCTGTTTGTTCTCATAACCATACTATACACTGCAAAACGGTAAAAATGAATGGCGAAAATAGTAAAAACATATCTTTTTCAGTATTTCTTTACTTGTAATAGGCAAAATACGGTGTATTTTATCCAAAAATAAAATTCAGGATTCCTCTATGAAAAACGATAATCACGAACTGGTTAATCTGGCACAGCCTTTTTCCGTAAAGATACAACATATCTTTTACGGCAGAAATTTTGCCGGCCGCTGGCGTTGTGCGGTGCCGGTCAACCGCTTTATTTACATCTTTGGCGAAGCCCCGACAGTCAGTCGGATTACCGATGAGCATCAGGTGTTCGAGATGAAACCCGGTCACTGGCTGTTTATCCCGGCAGGTCACACTGCGGAACATGAACAGTATAAGGGGCTGGATCTGGTCAGTATTCACTTTAATCTGATGTATTATTCCAATCCGGATATCATTCCGATCAGCGAAGATATGTATCAGGGGACAGCCCCGGAACTTTGCGGGGATTTCCGGAAAATGACTGCAGATGAGCAACCGGAACTGTTTGAGGTCCTGCATCTGCACTCGTTGCTGTATCATTTTCTGATGCCGATTCTCCAGCAGGAACAGGCGCATCTGATACAATATTTCCGCGGCTTGCAGACGTTTCAGCCTTTACTTAATGTGTTTCAGCGAGAGCCGCAGCGTTATTTTTCCGTTGATGATATGGCGCGGATGATGAGAATGGGAAAAGAGAGTTTTGTCAAAAAGTTTACTGCCGACATGAATATTCCTCCGAAAAAATTTTTCAACCGTTTGAGGGCGACCAATGCGGCATATCAACTCCGCGTATCGTCTGCAACGGTCCGCGAAATCTCGGAATCATTCGGATTTGCCAATGAATTTTATTTTTCTCGGTTCATCAAACAGCACTTGGGAATGAGTCCACGGGAATGGCGTGATAGTAAGCATCTGCCGGTGTAACCCCAAGCACAGGTTGTTCCTATCCACACTCTGATATTGTTGCAGGGAACTCGGTGGCAATGTTTATGAAAGTAAGGGCATAGTACCTGAAAAATTGTCCAATTCACACTATCAACTGACCAATTGTGCTTCGTGGATATTCGCTCCAATGCTGGTTCCGGTTCTGCCGATTGGATTGGAAACGATCGTTTCATGCTGACTTTTCAACGCTTTTACCAAATTCAGAATTTGTACCGCAAAGTCAACAGATAATGTACGCAACTTACTTTCTGCCATAATGAAATTCTCCTTACAGAAAATAATATAGCAGCGAGAAAACAAAATTCAAGACGGCTTGCCAACTGGTAAGCAAAGCGCAGTAAAAAGAAACAACCATCCTTACTCGCGGTAGCGAGCAAACTTCACAAGCGGAATGTAATGTAGCGCCTTCACAAGTGTAATGGAGGGTTAGCGGAATGAAACGCCTTCACAAGCAAGGCTTCTGGAGTTTTTGTGAAGATGTGAAGAAAAAACTGCGTTTTTTGAGTGAAGTTGAGCCTGACGGCTCAGTGAAGAGAAGCCTTGCGGCTTCGTTCGCCATTTTTTTGGATAAAAAAATGGCGGAGAGAGTGGGATTCGAACCCACGGTAGGTTACCCTACGGCGGTTTTCAAGACCGCTGCCTTAAACCACTCGACCATCTCTCCGGTTGTAACGATACAATACACTCAAAAAATAAAAAATCAAGTTTAGAATTTAATTTTTTTCTAACCGATTCCATTCCGTACTTGCAATTTGTCAGGGGGTAGGGGATAGTTTTCTCCGATGAAAATAGGTCTTATAGGTCCTATTTGCCATCCCGTTTGAGCAAACACGAATGACATCCGAAATTTTCCACCCGTAGCCCCAACGGGGCGGCGCGATAATAGCCAGGGGGGTGAAGATGTGAAGATGTGAAGATGTGAAGATGTGTGGATAGTGGATAGTTTTTTTTGGGGGGGGGAAAAAAACCACGAAACACACGAAATACACGAAAAAAAACCTGAAATTTGCGGATTTGAACGTTGAAAAATGACGATTGCAATGTAAATTCACTAATTACTATGGTTATATGTGAAAACATCCCCTGAAAATAACTTATGGAAAACAATATGAATACTGAAGACTTTACCATCAAAACGGATAACAGCAATTCACCAAGCGGTTTAACGATTGGCATCACACCGAATGCCATCCCCGCCGCCACACCCGCACCCGTGGCAGTCGGGACGTCAGACATCACCAGTGCAACCGGTGACCCGGATCTGGCCCCCGGTCAGAAGCGCGATCCGAATGCGCAGAAGTCCATTTACGGGGAAATCCCGCAGATTCCTGTTCTTGACGCTGTTGACGGTATCAAATTTGACTTCAACCATGGTATCCGGATTTTATTCCCGCATAATACCAAGACCTACCATGTTACTTTCCTGGACATTGATACGGGTGTCGTTCTGTACAGCGCAGACACTGTTCCCGGGGCATTCGTGACCAGCGTCAAAAAGTTTTACATCAAGTTCCGGCTCATCATTCATGAAAAGGAAAATGAAAAGCCGATTTTCGAATACGATTTGGATTTGACCGGCAAAGAGGTAATGGTTCAGCTGCCCGTCGGTACCATCGGCGATTCCATCGGCTGGTTCAGTTACGTGGAACGGTTCCAGAAAAAACACAATTGCAAAATCATCTGCGTAATGACCCCGTGGATTGCCGATATCGTGAAGGGACAGTATCCCGACATCACGTTCATTGCACCGGAAGAAACGAAGAAATATAAACCGTATGCCTCCTACTACATGGGCCTCTTCTTTCGCGGCGACGTGAACAACCAGCCCATTGATTTCCGGTACATCGGTCTGCACCGCACGGCGGGATATATCCTGGGATTGGAAGATGACGACCTGAATGACTTGCCACCGCGTTTTGACCTCTCCGCACCGCGTAAGATCAAGGAGAGATATGTAGTCATCGCTACCCAGTCCTCCAGTCAGGCGAAATATTGGAACAACCCGTTCGGCTGGGACGAGGTCATCGCATTCCTGAAAGAGAACGGGTATCGTGTCATCTGCATTGACAAGGAGCGCATCCACGGCACGGGCCTTGTCTGGAACCATATCCCCTGGGGAGTCGAGGATGAAACTGGCGACAAGCCCCTGCAGGAACGCGTCAACCTTATTAAGGACGCCGATTTCTTCATCGGGCTGAGTTCCGGCCTGAGCTGGATCGCCTGGGGATGCAAGGTCCCCGTAGTGATGATTTCCGGCTTCACTCACCCCACCAACGAATTCCATACGCCTTACCGCGTCATCAACTACCATACCTGTCATTCCTGCTGGAATGACATGCGTGAAAACTTCGACCACTTCGATTTCCTGTGGTGTCCGCGCCATAAAGGCACGGACCGCCATTTCGAATGTACCAAACTCATTTCCGCAGCGCAGGTCATCCGCGTTATCAAGAAAATCCCGGCATTCCAAAAACATATTGCAGATAAAAACAAGGGAGAATAAAAGATGAGTTACATCGTTTCCAGTGGGGTTACCAGTACCGGAATTGCACTGAATTATAATGACATGACCGTCTTAAATGGTGGTGTGGCGAACGCCACCACTGTAAATCCCGGTGGCAGTATGTCAGTTTCCAACGGCGGTGTGGCGAACGCCACCACTGTAAATCCCGGTGGCAGTATGTCAGTTTTCAACGGCGGTGTGGCGAACAACACTACCGTGAATCGCGATGGCTGGATGGTAGTCTCCAGCGGAGGTGTAGCGAACAACACCATCTTGAATTCCTGGTGTTATCTATTTGTCTACAGCGGTGGTACGGCAACCGGGACAACAATCCTCCAGGGCGGTAGAATGGAAATCTACCTAGCTTCCAATACCTTGTTCGAGGGAACTAGCAACGGCAGTGCTTTCCGCTATACAAATTCCGCATCGGGACTTGTATTGGATTCCACAAAAGATTTGCATGTGTACAGTGGCGGCGCGGCGAATTGCACCAGTGTGAATTCCGGCGGCTATATGTATGTCCACGGTGGCGGCACGGCGAACGGTACCATCGTGAAAACCTGCGCTCTTTTGTATGTTTACAATGGTGGCACGGCGACCAGTACTATCGTGAATACCGGTGGCAGTATGTATGTCTACAGTGGTGGCACGGTGAAAGACACCACGATCTACGGCGTGGGATTTATGCGTGTCTCCTCCGGTGGTACGGCGACTGGAACAACAATCTGTAAGGATGGTAGGATGGGAATCACTTTGGCTTCCGATACATTGTTCGAGGGGACTAGCAACGGCAGTGCTTTCCGTTATACAAGTTCCGCATCGGGTCTTGTTTTGGATTCCACAAAAGAATTGGTTATCTCTAGTGGCTGCGAAGTGTATAATACCACTGTGAGTGACGGGGGCCATATGTCTGTTTTTAGCGGTGGTACGGCGACTGGGACAACAGTCCTGCAGGGCGGTATAATGGAAATCCACCTCGCTTCCAATACTCTGTTTGAGGGAACCAGTAACGGCAGTGCTTTCCGCTATACAAACTACGCTTCAGGGCTTGTATTGTATTTTACAAAAAAATTGTATGTCTCTAGCGGTGGTACAGCGAACAGCACCACAGTGAGTTCCCGTGGCAATATGTATGTCTGCAGTAGCGGTACTGCGAACAGTACCACAGTGAATTCGGGCGGCTATATGTATGTCTACAATGGCGGTACGGCGAACAACACCACCGTGAACTACTGGGGCAGTATGACTGTCTCCTTTGGGGGCGTTGCGACCAGTACAACTGTAAATTCCTACGGCATGATGTGGGTTTACAGTGGAGGTACTGCAAACAGTACTATCGTCAAGTCCGGAGGCATGATGAATGTCTACGCTGGAGGAGTTGCGAACAGTACCACAGTGGAATCCGGTGGCTCTCTGTCTATCTATAGAGGAGGAGTTGCGAACAGTACCACAGTGAAATCCGGTGGCAGTATGGTTGTCTCCAGCGGAGGTGTGGCGAACAATACCACTGTGTCTGGAGGCTATCTGTATGTCTACAGCGGATGCACAGCGAACAGTACCACCGTGAGTTCCAGTGGCAAGATGATTGTCTCTGGCGGTGTGGCGAACAGTACTATTGTGAAATCCGGTGGCAGTATGTTTGTCTCCAGTGGTGGCGTGGCTTTGGAAATTAAGGAAAATGGTGGTTATGTGGAAGTGGCGGTTGGCGCGGAAGTTACCTTTTTGTCCAACACATTCAACGGATTGGTTTTGTATCAAAACACTGCTACAGTTCATTCCGGAACTACTGCAGTCGATACCACCTTGGATTATCGTGGTAGTATGACTGTCTTCAATGGAGGCGTGGCGAACAACACTATCGTGAGTAATTCCAGCGGTTATCTGCATGTTTCCAGTGGTGGTGTGGCGAATCACACCACTGTAAACAGCAGAGGATGGCTATATGTCTCCAGCGGTGGCACGGCGAACAGTACAACCGTGATTTCCAACGGTTATCTTGGTGTCTCCAGTGGCGGTGTGGTGAACAGCACTACCTTATCCGGTTGCATAATGTATGTCGTTGGTGCAGGAGGCATGGCGAACTACACTACTGTGAATTCCGGTGGCAACATATTTGTCGGTAACGGCTGTATCGCGAACAGTACCACAGTGAATTCTATTGGTGTTCTGAACGTCTCCAACAATGCAGTGGTGAACAGCACCACCGTGAATTACAGTGGCAAGATGATTGTCTCTGGCGGTGTGGCGAACAGTACTATTGTGAAATCCGGTGGCAGTATGTTTGTCTCCAGTGGTGGCGTAATCCGAGGATTGAAAATTTATAATGGCGCAGTAGTCTCTGCCATGAATGGCGCGAAGGTTGATTTTGATTTGACGGAACGTTCTCCAGAGAGCGGGTATAGCATTGTAAATTTGGATTTGCTGCAAGGTTCTCCGTCTTATACCATTACGCTCGGGAATGATCAAAGAAGCGGTATTTATAAGCTGGCGAGTGGAGCCACCAGTTTCTCCGGAACAGTCAGTATTATTCATGACGGGACAAACATCGGTTCACTGACAGTAAACGGGGATGTCCTGTTCCATGAAGAACGTAAATATCAACTGCTGAAAACGGGTGATTCTCTGGAATTACTCTATTCAAAATCGTTTGTTTGTTATGCAACAGATGCGGTCAATGACCGGATTTCCAAGCACAGAAACGGCACAATTACTTTGCATTTTTCTAGAGATATTGATGTGGATGCATTTTCGCAGGATATGGTTTCCTTGACGGACAAAAATGGGAAAGCCGTAACCATAACGGATTACGCTGTCTCCGGCAGAGAGTTGACTCTGACCTATACTCCTCTGACAACAGAGGGAACGTATTTCTTGTCCGTTTCCAGTCAATTGAAAAATGTCTCCGGAAAATTGCTGGATCAGAATGAAAATCAGATCGGCGGAGAAGCGGATGACGGCTTTAGCATTCAGCTGACAGCGGACTTTACCGCGCCGAAAGTGGTGAAGATTTCTCCAGAAGAGGATTTTGCCGGGACCTTGAGAACCTTGCAGATTACTTTTTCCGAGAAAATAGATTTAGACTCGCTGAAGGATCAGATCGTCCTGATAGATCCGGATGGTCGGACGATAACTCCAGATGATTACAGACTTTTGACCGGATCTTGTGTGGAAGTTACCGTTCCCGCACAGACTGCCTACGGACAATATCAGTTGCGCATCGGCAGTCAGGTGATGGATATTGCCGGAAATAAACTGGATCAGAATGGAGACGGTATTTTCGGCAGCGAAGATGATGTTTACACCAGTACATTCAGTATTACCGAAATTGACCTGCAAGTGGCAGATGTTGTTCTCAATAAAACAACTTTTACTCCCGGGGAAAAAGTTTCTGTCAGCTGGAATACTTTCAACAACGGCGGGTATACCCTTTCCGGCAGCTGGACAGACGGGATTTATCTGTCAGCCGATTCCCGTTGGGATGTGAACGACATTCTGCTCGGGTCGGTCACCCATGAAAACGGCATGGTGAAAGACGAAGTGATCGCCAATAACCTTAATGTTTCTCTGGCGGGTGTTTCAGAGGGGAATTACTATCTTCTTGTCCGTTCCGATATTTACATGCAGGAAAAGGGCGAGAAGGAATCCGCTCTTGCCGCACAAAATCTGGAGGCAGTGGAAATCAAGGTGGAACTTCCGACTCTGGTAGTGGATACTGCCAGTACGGGAACAATCGCTCAATCCGGTGATTATGCCGTTTACAAGCTGAAACAAAATGCAAATGAGAGTTTGAAACTGGTGCTTGACAGCAACGTGGATTCCGCCAACATGGAAATCTATGTTGGTTATGGATATGTTCCGACCCGCGAAAAATACGATTCAAAAGTGCAGAAAATTACCGATGGCTCCTTGCTTCTGCCCGCCGATGTCTCTGCGCAGAACGTTTATGTCATGGTGTACAACAAATCAACCTCGCAGTCCTTTGACTACACGCTGACGGCGGAATCTGTACCGATGAGTATTACAGAGGTAATCGGTACAAAGCAGGGAAATGAAAATGGTTCAGTATTTGAGTTGACCGGGATTGAATTTTCGCCGGACATGAAGATAATTCTGACGGATGTCAATGGTATGCAACATGCAGCGGATAAGGTAACCTTTATTGGCAACACCAAGGTTAAGGCGGAATTTTTCGAAAAAACGCTTGATGTGGGGACGTATGCGTTGAGCGTAAGCAGGGACGGAGAATCGGCAACCTATTCGGATGATGTCACAATTGTCAAGGATGCCGAAAGTAAGTTCAACGTCAAGTTCATCGCCCCATCTTCGGTTGGCTGGAAATCCCTGACTACGCTTTATGTCGAGTATTCAAATGATGGTTTTGATTCCATGGATGCCCCATTGGTCATTGTTCATCCGCATTTGACCAATGGACGAGAGGGTGCATTTTTGACATTAGACAAGAGTATTCTGACAACGGGATTTTGGACTTCCACAAAACCCGCCGGATTTGAATACTCTGTTTCCATGCTGGCTTCCGGAAATTCTCCCGGTTCACTGGAGGCTGATTCCTCGACCTATAAAATTCCAGTCTATTATGCCAGTTGGCAAACTCCGTGGCCGTCGGTATCTATCAGCATCAACTGGGGCGTTTCCTACATTACCGCAGACAATACCGATGCCATTGACTGGAAAACATACCTCGCAGAAAATGGAAAGACTGGGAAACAGGCGGAATTTCTCGCAGAAAATCTCAGTGCATCCGTTGGAACAACCTGGGGAGATTATGTCAAGATGCTGAATCGCAATATGCGGTATCTGTATGAAAGCGGCATCCCGACGGAAAATGTCGCTGTCAGCGATCTTTTTAGTATGGAATATCAGTGGGCGTCCGGAGGAATTACGTACCAAAGAGAACTGAGCCTGAATACGGACAGTTCCATCGCTACCGATTCGCTTACGTTGGAACTTACTCGCAACTATTATAGTGATTCCGACAACCGACTGAAAACGAGTTCTTTCGGGAACGGTTGGAGTTGTTCTTGGGATATGAGGCTTGAGATTGATCCCAGCGGGGATCTGACTTTTGTTGACGGGGAAAACATACGATTGTATCAGCCGAACTACAGCAATGGTTATCAGACGGTTGCCAATGACGGTTCGGTTATGAAAAAGCAGAAGGACGGTTCTTACATACTGACAGAATCCAATGGCACGGTTCGGCTGTTCAATTCTGAAGGTCTACTTCAGAGCATTACTGATGTCAATGGGAACAAAATCACTTTCGCTTACGATGACGGCAAGTTAAGTCGCATTTCTGCGGGATTACTGTCCCGTGTCATTTCCCGTAATGAAGTTGGTCTGATTACTGCCGTTACCGAACAGAATGGGAAAACAGTGCAGTATGCCTATGATGCCGTCGGGAATCTGATTTCCGTGACTGATAATGGCAAGACCACAACCTATACCTACGGAGATGCCGACTTGAACTCGCTGACGGCAATCAGTGGCGTGCAGTCCGAACAGTTCGCCTACGATGCCGGTGGTCGACTTTCCGAATTCACCAAAGGCGGTCATTTTTACAAGTACGATTATGGAACTACAGGGAAAGTCACGGTTTCCCGCGATGGTGAGGTTATTGGCACGAACTACTATGGTTTGGGTGGTGATTTGGTAAAAGTTGTTGCTTCTGACGGCATTACCAAAGGTAATGTCCTTTGTGGAACATTGTCCGATTCCGAAGGCAAGGCTCTTGTGGGGATCACGCTCAATGCCATTACCTCGAAGGCAATTTATACGGCAGTGACCGATGCTCAAGGAGTATATTCATTTTCCGGTTTGCCGGATTCCATGGTGACGCTGGTTATACAAGATGAAGGCTGGCTTTCCTGCGTCGAATATATGACAATTGACAGCATTACCTTTTCTGATGATAAGATATTGACCATAGCAAAAAACAGTATCCATGGAACCTACTCATATGCAGATGCGCTGGAAGAGGCGTCTATTGTTCTAACGAACAAGACTACAGGTGAATATTCCATTGTTCATGGATATGCTGGAAAATTTGCGGCGTATGACCTCGCCGACGGGGAGTATTCCATGAAGATTTCCGCTGGAGATTCGGCGGAATCCGGTGTTTCATTTATCGTTGATGAAGATTTTGGTTATCAGAATCTTGGCGAATTTGCGCTGAAGGTCGGCGGCAATTTGACATACACTATTTCGTCCGATTCCTCGTTGAAGAATGCGGTGGCTGGACTTTATGATGCTAATGGCGACGCAGTTGCCTTGCAGCTTCTTACATCGGGAGGAACGTATACATTCGAAAACATTGCTGAGGGGACATATACTCTGAAAGTCACATCTCCCAATGGAGAAACATTTAATACGTCCAAAGACGTAACCATTACATCGCTGAAGACCACGGAAATGTCAGTCGGGGTCGATGACGGGGTCGCTGTCAATGGAAAAATTACCAATGCCAATGGTGATGCCATGCCGGGTTTCTTGTTGGAACTTACCAATGGGACAGATACGCAGTGTGTCACAACGGACTATTACGGCAAGTACGAGTTTAAGCATCTCTCCGCTGGAAACTATACTCTGGCTATGTATGGCTGCAATGCAACCCTGAAGACTTTCTCCATTACGGATGGGCAGGCGGATATTACCATCAACGTCTCCACAGAGTATTGTGCCTCTTTGTCTGGACATCTTCTGGGGGCTGACGGTATACAGACCACAGGAACGGTTTCCCTTTATCTCGATGGTGAATATTTAGATTCTGTCTATGCTTCCAACGGTTATTATCGATTTGATGTCAAAAAGGCGGGTAGTTATTCTATCATAGCGGAAAGTGAAAATGGGTTCTTTGCGCAGATTGAGAAGCAGAATATAGTTTCCGGAAGCAATATTTCCAATGATTTGATTTTGGGCGGATACTCCCTAAAAGTAAACGGAACCAATGTACCTGCTGAAGAAATAACCTATATTTTGAGTCAGCTTGACGGAGATGGAAATGTTGCTGTATCCCAATATTCTACGAATGCGGAATTTGTCGGATTGACCGCAGGAAAATACCGTCTGACCGCTTACAACGGCAATTACAAGGCGGAAAGCGAGTTTGATGTTTTCGGCAATGCGGAACAATTGCTTGCATTTGAGAAACTCAACGAACTGAAGGTTCAGCTTGCAGAAGTGAAAGAAGCACTGAATCTGCTTCTCTATGATGCCAATGGCGAATTGGTAGATTCTTTTTACATTGATGAATCAGGGATTTATACTTTCAAGACGTTGGAACCCGCTAATTACAAATTGGTGGCATTCGGCGATAATTACAGCACCATACAGGATGTGATGGTTACAGGCAATACAAACGCTGTTGATCTGACGTTGAATGAAAGCACAAGGAGTATTTCCGGTACGGTGACCGTGGATGGCATGGCTCAGGAAGATGTTTATGTTTATGCGTATAACAGTGAAAATTTGATTATCGGTTACGGTGTGACGGATAAAGATGGCAGTTATTCTCTGAAGATTATGGATGCAGACGCCTGCCACTTGGAAGTGTCATACAGTGGAACGACTTCTGTGATTACGAAGGATTTCTCCTTCGAACAATCAGCTTATAATGTCGGTAACATAGCTTTAGAAACATTGACGGTTACCACTGATCAGTTGCTGGAAAAACAAAACAACCATCCATCGCTCATGTTTGCTACTGCTTCTGGAAGTAGCGGTTCCAGTAGTCAATATATGAGCTGTAATTGGGCAAATTGTTGTGCTTCCTGCAATGCTCTATATAACCGTTATTTGGCAGCTCAAAAAGCATTGGGTTATGCAGAAGAAGCCCTTGAGTATGCTAAACAAGGAAATGCATTGAAGGATGCGGAAAATGCTTTGCGCGCTGCGAAGGTCGTTGCAGATTTGATGGCTTGCATTACTCCGACTGGTGCTATTTTTAAAAAAATTACAGCGGCGTTGTCAAAATATGCAACATGGCTCTCAAGAAATAGAATTTTAAGATATACGGATGTAATGAAGTACGTTAAAAATGCGGCTAAAGTTGATCCAACTATAGCTGTTGGATATTTCTTTGCAAATTACGGAGGACCTGTTGTTTCTTTGTTGCAAAGTTTAACCGAAACATTATCTACGCTAGACTCCTCCTCTATTGATAAAGTAGAAGACCTTTGTTTCAATGTTTTAGGAAATCTACAGTCATTAGTTAGTGTAATGACCGCTTTTAGTGAGGTTAATCCTGTCACTGCTCAGATAAATCAAGCAGTAGGTGTGATTCTTGACATTATTGATGCCTATCGGAAGTGGAATGGAAAAGATGATAAAGATGATTTAAAGGATGAGCTGAATGCTATCCAAAACGTAAAAGATCTAATCAATGACATTGTTGCCGAGCATAATAGACTTTGTGGTGATGGATGCAATGACAACTGCAGTTGCAAGAAGTGCGTTGGCGGTGATAACAATAGCGGTGATGATAACGGCGGCAGTGGACCCGAGGGGGATGGAGTCGGTGTTTCCGGCGATTCAGATATTTCCATCTCTGCCGACCCGAACGACAAGACAGTACAGGAAGGTGTTGGTGAGAAGAAGTACATTACGGGGAACGAGACGCTCAACTATAAGGTGGAGTTTGAGAACGAGGCGGAAGCCACGGCTCCGGCGCGTTGGGTGCGCGTCTATGACGTTCTGGCAGACGAGTTTGATGTCTCGACCTTTGAGCTGAAGAGCATCTTTATCGCCGGCAACTACATCGAGGTTGGTGACGGGCGCGACTCATTCAACGAGACCCGCGAGTTGAATATTCTGGGCGAGAAGGTGCTGACCAAGATCGCCGTCAATCTGGAAGAGAACGAGGACGGCAAAACGCAGATATTCGCCGAGTTTACCGCCATTGATCCCGAGACCGGTTGGATGCAGCAGGATGTGACCCAAGGTTTGCTTTTCCCTGAAGATGAATCCGGACGCGGTCAAGGCTTTTTCACCTACTCCATTGGTCTGAAAGAAGGCATTACCAATGGTACCGAGATCACGAATATGGCTAAAATTTATTTTGACTTCAACGACCCGATTGACACGCCGACAACGCTCAATACCATTGATTCTGCGAAACCGGAGATTTTTGAACCGGAAGTTAAAATTTCCGACGGCAACAAGATAGTTGTATCTTTCTCAAGTGTTGATTCCGGTTCCGGTGTTATCGGCTACAATGTTGAATATTCCGTAAACGGCGGTGAATACGTGAATTACGGATTCGTCACGGATACGTCCTTGGAAATGGTTGGCGAACTCGGACAGACATATAGTTTCCGAGTACAAGCCGTTGATAATGTTGAAAACAAGTCCAATTGGTCTGATACCGTTTCCGTTTCGCTGAAACCGCTTGTTGACGACTGGGATGACATGAAGACATTGGGCAGTCGGGGGAGTGTCGGAAAGTTTTGTAAGGTAATTCAAGGTGCAACATATTCCGATGAAATCGGAAAGGATGACCTGACAGACTATATGGAGTTTACGCTTGATTCTGCGGCAAAACTTTCATTTGCTGTGGATTCTGTCAACGCATCAAAATTCAGCATCTATAGTCTGAACAGTAAAACAGACAAGAAAGATGTTACAACTTATTTCCTGAAAAGTCTGCAGGGAACAACAACAAAAGTTGGAAAATCTGTTCTGACAAAAGGTCTTTTACTGAATGCAGGTACCTACTATATCGGCATTACCTCGACAAACAAAAAAGCTGAAAATGCGGAGTATGACATAACGGTTGACAGCAGTACCATCTTCTTCACGAAAGGCGACAACAGCGATGACTGGGCTAATGTAAAGACTGACGGAGACAAGGGCGACGTGGCGAAGATCGGCGAACTGACGTCTGAAACAAAGATCGAAAACTGGGTCGGATACGGCGATG
>CALCCZ010000044.1 GCA_937900075.1 uncultured Lentisphaeria bacterium | reverse complement strand
CCGTGTATTATTAAATACACGGTTATTTCGGACTGCAGCCAAATCTATGCACACTGTATAAGTATGCAAGGGGAGACTGTGAGAGGGGACGGGAGTCCCCTTTCGCGTCAGATTCATACTTATTCATGGTCATTTTTGAATGAGCATGAATAAGCTTTCAATTTGAAGACACTTTGTCTTCAAATTGAAAGCTCCCGACATTCAAAATGTCGGGAGCTTGCGGTTTCTTTTATTGTGACAGAGGATTATTCCTCAATCGTTTCCTCGTCGTCAAGGTCGGGAACGATTGGGTCTGCCTTCGCCTGTGTGCCGGCTACGCTGCGGAAGCGTGTTCTGGAGCTCTTGACTTCCTCGAGAGCCTCGGAGATAGCCTCCTCCGTTCTTCTCAGCGTGTCCTCTGCGTATTCATTGGCAACGCGCTTGAGCTCTGCCGCTCTCGTCTCTGCCGCGGCGAGAATTTCCTCGCTCTTTGCCTTTGCTTCCTTTACGTTCATACCATTCAGCACAAGTCCCTCGTCATTTCCGGAATTGAAACTTTTGCCATCGCCCGTCCAGCAGACTTTTCCAGCCAGAACATCTTCTTTTGAAACTTTTGCTGCGGCGCAGTCATTATCGGAAGGCTCGATGATACATTTGATTGGAATGGAAAACTTTTTTGCGAAATCGAAATCTCTGGTATCATGAGCGGGTACAGCCATAATTGCGCCGGTTCCATACGAACTGAGCACATAGTCAGCAATCCAAATCGGGATGGCCTGATTGTTGACAGGGTTGACCGCATACGCTCCGGAGAAGACGCCGGTTTTTTCCGTACTCAAATCGGTTCTTGCCAAATCACTTTTAGCGGCAGCTTCTTTCTGATAATTTACGACGCTTTCTTTTTGTTCCGCAGTGGTGATTTTAGAGATCAGGTCATGTTCCGGAGAAAGTACAAGATAAGTTGCGCCGAAAAGGGTGTCCGGGCGAGTTGTATAAACCGTAACGGTCTCATTTGTGCCGGCGATATTAAATTTAACCTCGGCACCTTCACTCTTTCCGATCCAATTTCTCTGCATTTCCTTGATTCCTTCGGGCCAATCCAGAGTATCGATATCTTTCAAGAGGCGTTCGGCATATTCTGTAATGCGGAGTACCCACTGTTTCATAGGACGACGGTAAACGGGATTACCATGTTCATCTTTTCCGTCAACGACTTCCTCATTGGCGAGTACAGTCAAAGTAGCAGGGCACCAGTTTACGGGGACTTCATCAAGGTAAGCAAGACCTTTTTTGTAAAGTTGCATGAATATCCATTGAGTCCATTTGTAGTAGGTTGGGTCGGTAGTGTTGATTTCGCGATCCCAGTCATAACTGAATCCCAGGGATTTGATTTGACGACGGAAATTATCGACATTTTTTTTCGTTGTAATAGCCGGATGAGTACCTGTTTTCATAGCGTATTGTTCTGCGGGGAGTCCGAATGCATCCCAACCCATAGGATGCAGTACGTTAAAACCTCTCATTCTTTTGAAACGGCAGAATATGTCAGTTGCGGTATATCCTTCCGGGTGTCCCACATGGAGACCAGCTCCGCTGGGATAAGGGAACATATCCAGGACGTAAAGTTTTTCCTTGGAGGAAATATCCTCCGAGTGAAAAGTTTTGTTTTCTTCCCAATACGCTTGCCATTTTTTTTCAATTTCAGTGAAATTGTAACTCATAGTCTAAACTCCAAAATTTATTTTTACCAAAAAAAATGCAGGTTTTGATTGTTTTTGCTATTACACGCCGATTCCGGAAAAGGAATGTTCGTGAATATTATAATTTACCACAAAAACGTTGATATGCAAGACGAAATTATATTTTTTGTATAAAACAAATTCAGGGGGATGCAGAATTTGCGTTTTTGCGTTTGTCATCTTTGTGTGTGTCTTTGTGATAATATTCCATGAACTATCCTGTTTCCGGAGGAGAAAAAAGGTCATTATGCTATTTTATCGAATAAAAGTAAGGAATCGGAGTTGATTTCTTTGCCATACGTTGTATATTGATAATAGATTCGTCCGACGAGCGCAGCGGATGTGCTATTGGAGGAATGAGTTTATATCACTATCCGTCTTTTTTCGGTCGGTTGACGTTTATCATGACTACAGACTGTGAAAAGGACGTTGAAAGGTGTTTTCGCTGAATTTTACGCAACTCTAAATGACGATGGAAGGAACCAGCATGAGATATTCCGTATTAGTCTGTGCTTTTATTGTGGGATTGTTTGCCTGCACATTGGGTTATTCAAATGAACTTTCGAATACACAGAAACTCAACCGGGCCCGGGCGTCAGAGTTGTACAAGCAGGCGCAAAGTTTCAAGAGAGCGAATAATCTTCAGCAATACAACTCCAGTCTCAAGGAAGCATTTGATTTGGGAAGTCCGGCTGCTGTAATTGAGTACACGGAGGCTTTTCTCACGCAAAAGCGTACGGCTCGTATCACCAATTTATCCGAGAACATAAGAAAATTGGAGGAACTTACCAAACAGGACCCCCGAGAGGATTTTACCATTGAGCAGAGAGCGCATGTTCAGTATCTTTTAGGATACATTTATTTGCATGGTCTAAGTGTGAATTTTAACCGAACGGAAGCTATGCGTTATTTTCTTTTGGCGGCGGCTCATTCCTCTTCTGCGCGTTTTGAATTAGTAAGACTTACAAACCAGCAGCGTTTGGAATTGATTCCGGGGATAGACGGTGACATGTTGTTATTGTTCTGGGCTTTGGATAATGCAGAGGAATCTGTAATACCGGAAGATTTATTTTCGGATAAGATGTATCTTCGTCGTTATTTAAGGACGTTGGATGCGTTGGCGGCAAAAGGTGACGTGAACGTCATGTTTTATCTGGCTAAATTTTATCTTAACGGGAAATTTACACCGGTTTCATCCGACTTGGCTCTGAAGTATTTAAAAAAGGCTTCCCTGTCGCATCATCCTCAGGCTACCCTGTTGCTGGCGAATCTGCTGTATAGTGGAAAATTTGCTGTAAAACAGGATGAAAATGCTGCATACGGGGAATATAAGAAAGCTTTTCTGTATCCGGAAACAGCGAATGCCGCTGCAGAAAAACTTGCCGCTATTTGTAAGGGAAGGAAAGAAACAGCTTCCGCTTGCAGATATTTGATGTACCTTCAGAGATACACGGAAGCGTATCAGTTAGTGAAACAGGATACGAGTTTTTCAAAAAACAATCCTTTGACGCTTTATTTGGAAGCGATGTCGTATCGTCAGGAGTCCCAGAAAGAACAACTGTTTGATGAATCCAAATTTCTTGCAATGATGAATCAGGCGATAATAGACGGTTCCGAGAATGCGATATTGGATCGGTTACTGACTCAAGCGCCGGAATCAAAAGCTGCGGTTGATGCGAAATTAAGGATTTTGCAAAAAGACTCTCCGGAAGATTTGTACGCGACGGCTGTTTTGATTATACGTTCTCTTCCGCAAAGCGGGATAAAACCGGAAGAAGTTCTGTTGTTGTTGGAACAATCTGCGAGATTCGGGCATTTGAAGTCATTGAATCTTTTGGCAGTAGCCTACAGGAAGGGTGCATCCGTGCTTAATGTCAAGCCTGATTCCAAACGAGCAGACGGCTATATCATGGACATTCTCAAATACGATCATGCCTGCACGACCGGGAAATGGATATATAATGCGTTGCAATCCACTTCTGCAAGTGACCGCAATCTTGCGATTCGTTTTCTTACCACGCAAAAATTGGCTATGTCAAAACTTTTGGGAACGATTCCCGATACGACCGAGAACTTGAGTATCAAGTTGTTCTTGTACAGTATTTGTCAGGAAAGTTTGTCAAAAGAGGAACAGAAAACTTATGTTGCGCTGATGCAAAAATATCTTGACAGAAAATAAGAGAGAAACTCTCGTTTTCATTGCGTTGGGAATATGATTTCAGCATTTTTGTGAATTCAGTTTTCTGCAGACAAAACAGTACTTACTCTTTTTCAGGTTATGCAGCTTTCACAAAACATTTCATCGAGTCAAAGTCAAAAGCAGGAACAAAGACTTTTGCCGCAACAAATTGCTGCGTTGAATATTTTGCAGATGTCCCATCTTGAATTAGAGGAAAGGATCAAAAACGAACAGAGCAATAATCCGCTTTTGGAATTAGAGCCTTCCAATGATACACAGACAGACATTTCTCTTATTGAGGAATATCAGAGTGCCGATTTGCCGGATATGGCGAAAACAGAAGGTGAAGTCACTCAGTTTGATGCAAATCGTAATGATTTTCGTGAAAATCTGGAAGAAGATCTTGAAAAGAAAATTACCGATACCGCTGGCAGCGATGAACAGAAACGCCACCAATTCATGATAGATTCTGTTACGTCGGAAAAAACATTTTATAAGGACATGATGGAACAACTGGAACAATCGGATTGTCCCGAAGAGCTTTATCTGCTGGCGGAAAACATTATTGGAAGTCTGTCAGAAAAGGGATATTTTGAAGAGGATATGCAGAGTTATGCGCGGAAAAATGGTGTTTCCATTGATAAACTTGAGGCAGCTTTAGCGGTTGTACAATCATTTGAACCGCCTGGTGTAGCCGCAAAAGATTTGAAGGATTGTCTCTTGATTCAAGTTAAAAGGAATCCCCGAAGATATCCTCAACGTTTGTTTGAGCTTATCCAAAATCATACGGATGACATAGCGCATGGAAAAACTGAAACTGTGCGGGAAGCTATGGGAATTACGCGGGAAGAGTTAGAGGAACTTTTGACCGCATTGAAAAAGTTAGATCCTTATCCGAGGAAAAAAGATGATTCTCCCGGAATCATTGTTTTTGATATTCTTGTTCAACCGGATGGGAACGGCGGATATCTGATTTCTGTCCCCAATGAATTTTCTTTTCCTGCTTTACGGGTTTCAAAAGACTACGAAGACATGCTGTCCTCGTCAGAAACGGATCCGGAAGTTAAGAAATATTTGCTTGAGAAGAAAGATTCTATCCGTATTTTGCAGACTGGAATTGATTTGCGTAAAAAAACACTGTTGCAGATAGCGAATCTGATCGTTTCAAAGCAGTTTCATTTTTTTGATGAAGGCGAAGATGCCTTGCAGTCACTGACGATGTCCGAGGTAGCGGAAAAAATTGGTCGTGATATCAGTACCGTAAGCAAGGCAGTTGATGGGAAATATATGAAAACGCCATTGGGAATCATTCCTTTCCGTAAATTTTTTACAAGTGGTGGTGTTTGTGATAAGAATGGCAATGATGTTTCCGCCTCCAAGTTAAAAAGTTTAATTCGAGATGCGATAATGGAGGAGAATATGTATCGACCACTTTCAGACAGCGCCTTAGTTGAATTACTGAAGGGGCAAGGGTATGATGTAGCGCGCAGGACGGTGGCAAAATACCGGGAATCATTGGGAATACCTTCCTCCCAGGAAAGGCGTAAAGCATGAATAAACGTGTTAAATTTCTGACTCCGGTTTTATTTGTGGTCTGCGTACTGGCTGCATTTTTTATGCGTACGTGGCATTATAACAGAGCCGTTTATGATTTAGGAAGGGCCATGGGGGATGTTTCTGTACAGGAATTGAAAACAGACAGTTTTTTACCGCAATGGCACAAAAATTTTTCTCCGTTTACGATCGAGAGTGCTATGATGTTTTCGTATGCCCGGGATATCGCCTGTGGAAAAGGAGTACCGGCTCGGGATCCGCTTTTGAATGGTCTTGAGGACATTCCGCCGTACGGACAAATGATTATGGGGCTTGAATGGTTTTTAGGATGGGGATGGAAAGTCAAGAATTTCTTTTCTCCGGATCCGGAGCCTTCGAAAGAGGAATTACGATATCAGGACCATCCCCGCATGGCACAGTGGATGAGCGGTCAGTTGCGGCTTTGGACCAGTCTGACATCCGGAATTATATTTCTTTGGCTTGTCATTATGGGATGTCCGCGCTATTTGTCCCTGATTGCCGGATTACTGCATGCTGTTTCCACAGCGGCTATTGCGCGATCGACTGGTCAGGACATTGTTCGGGGTGAATTCTGTTTTCCCCTGATTGCCGCATCGATTGCGGTTGCATTTTCCATTTACAGGAATCCTAAAATCTGGAAGTCGATATTGCTTTTCATTGTTTCTTTTTCTGCTTTTGCGACTTGGGATTTATGCCAACTGCCTTTCGGTGCCTGGGCCATGTGTGAAGTCATACGGTTTGTTTTTGGCAGGAAAATGACGCGTCCGCGTCTGCTGGTCTGGGGTATTATTACATCCGCAATTATCTGTAACGCGGTTGTGATACCATTCCATCATGTCTATTCCCTTTGGCGTTGTCAGGTGCTTTGGGTTGTGCTTCCCTTATTGTTTTTGTGTTTTCTTTTTTCATCCCGGGTCAGAAAAAAAACAAACAGTCCCTGTACTTCGTTTCTGCTGCGTTTATCATTTTCTGTTGCAGTATTCTGTATTTTGTTCAGCTGCTGGAATTTTTTCCTGAATACGCCTGAATATGCTTCCAACTACAGTCATTTTTCTGAGGCTATGCATGCAAAAATTCAATTTTGGAACGAAAAGCCGTTAAATCCCAAACTGCTTTCTTATGATGCCCGTATTCTCTGGACTCCGTCTATGACTTCAGCTACATGGGAAACTGCCAATGCGTTCTTTCCGAGTTTGATGATACGCGATATTTCGTTTCGTCCCTTGCGATTTCTGCTTGGATACGTACCTTTGTCTTTGCTTCTTTTCTTTATTCTTCTGACAGGGGCATTGCTTCTGACCTCTGTTCGTAAAATTTTTATCAGAAATGCCACCGTTTCTCTTATGCCCATTCTTTTTACACTTGGTTTTCTTATTGGATTTGTTTATATAGTCCGTTATCATGAATTTTTGATTTTTTATCTGTCTGTATCGCTTGCTTTACTTTGTCGTGATTACAGAATTGCGTTGAAACCGAGAAATATTGCTACTGTACGTTATCCATGGGAACAGTTTTACCGATTTAAGCGGACTGCAAAATTTCTCAGTTTTTTACCTGCGATACTGTTTACATTCTTACTTTTTTACGAAGCGTATTTTTCCTGTCATGCGAGACGGTATTATACGGGTGACGTTCCGATGATTCAAACGGCATCGCTCATACATTTCATGCGGGAAAACAGGAAACAATTTGAAGGGATGGGCGTAGCAGCAGGCATGACAACGGGTCCCATGTTCAAAGCTTATGTCGGGACCGGGGTTGTTATGAATCCGCAATTTGGAATAAAGCGCATACGTGATGCAACAGAGGAGTATCTTTTTTCCTTGTATCATGGGACAGAGAAAGACATGGCAGAGTATTGTCGGCAGCGGAATGTATCCTATTTGATTTTTGTACGGGAACATCCGGATTCCATTCCATTGATATTAAGCGGGCAGCTGCATCGGTTTGCGAGGTCCAGGGAAGAGTTGGAAAGATTGAAAGTCATTCATACCGCCAATTGGATTTACAGCAGCCGATACATTGCCGATGCTCTTGAAATTGCCCCTGATTCTGTTTACCGGTTGTTCTATAAAGCCTCTGAACCGGGGCATAACAGTTCGGAGCATCTTCGATATTTCCGATACGTGCCATTTCCTGAAGAATTTAATAAACTGTCAAAAACGCACGCAATTTTTCAATATCTGAACGAGGAAAGTTTCCGATGATTATTCCTGTAGATTCATCTCATAACTGTATTGTAGAGCCGGACTGTATAAACGCGACAAAAGCTTTTTTCTCGGAAAACACGCCCTTAAAAAGGGCTTCAGAATTTGGCGGCAGGTCATTTGAACGTCGAATTCAACAGGAAACGATGGCTGAATCGGTTGCGGAAGCATTGGAAAAGAAGAAAAATCTTTGCGTTGAAGCACCTACAGGTGTCGGGAAAAGTTTTGCTTATCTTGTACCTGCTATTTATTATGCGAAGAAATCAAAGATGCCGGTTTTGATTACCACTGAGACGATAACTCTTCAGGAACAACTGTTCAATAAAGACTTGCCGTTGCTTGCGAAACTGACGGGTACAGATTTTACTTATGTGCTGGCAAAGGGACGCAGTAATTATATTTGCAGACGCCGCCTGTCTCTGTTGGTTGATGATTATTCTCAGGAACTGTTGCCTGATAAAAGATTACGGGAAGAACTGAAGCACTTGACTGCCTGGGTAAATCAAACAAAAACAGGAAGCCGTTCTGAAATCAGTTTCAAACTCAGCGGATCGTTATGGAATTGTGTTTGTTGCGAGACGACAAGCTGTCGGGGACCGAAATGCCTGCACTATCATAACTGTTTTTATTGGAAAAACAGAAAAAACTGGGACAAGGCGGATATTATTGTAACCAATCATGCGTTGTTTTTTACGGACTTGAAAATCCGTAAAATTGAGATGCAGGAGAATTGTCCGCTTCCGAACTACAGTGCTGTAATTTTTGATGAGGCCCATACTTTGGAGGACAATGCTGCCAATCATTTGGGGATTCATGTTTCCAGTACAGGTGTCAGATTTTTATTGAATCGGTTGTTCAATCCCGCCAACAGTAATGGATTGCTGATGAAGCAGGGTACAAATGCAACGGGCTTGCGAGCAAAAATTACAACTGCTCATGATGGTATGGCAATCTTTTTTTCTCAATATGAAAGAGAGATGGCAAAACAGCGTGAAGATTGTTTAAAAATCACGGGACAAAATGGTTACGAGGATAATTTTTCCGGAATTTTATCGGATTTGGAACGTGATTTGAAGGACTATGTTGACAATTTGGATTCCCAGGACTTCAAAATGGAAGTTCAACTGCAGCTGGACCGTTGTGCTGGATACAAGGAAGAGATAGAAAATTTTACAAAAATGAAGTTTGACAAGCACGTATACTGGGTTGAGGGACGAGGAACCTCTTCTTCCGGGCTTACCCGTGAAGTTGAGTTGACCAGTGCTCCTCTCAATGTGGCAGAGATTTTGCAGAAATTGCTTTTTGATGGAAAAAAGACAATTATTCTTACCAGTGCTACATTAGCCGTGAACAATTCTCTTTCGTATTATGCGAGTCGAGTTGGTTTTTGCGGCGGCGAGGGGTTGATTCTTGATTCGCCATTTGATTATGAGAAGCAGGTCAAGCTTTTTGTAACGCGCAAAATGCCTCTTCCGAATGATCGGGATTACAACACTGCGGCAGCCGAGCAAATCCGCAGATTTGTAGAAAAAACAAATGGTCATGCATTTGTTCTATTTACCAGCTATTCGATGTTGAAGGATTGCGCTGAACGATTATCAACGTATTTTCTTGGAAAAGGCATAGATTTGCTTGCCCATGGAGAAGATCTTTCACGAACAGCAATGTTGGAACAATTCCGGAAGGGCGGGAATAAAGTTATTTTTGGAGCCTCCAGTTTTTGGACCGGAGTTGACATTCCGGGGGATGCGCTTTCAAATGTCATCATAACCAAATTGCCGTTTGCAGTTCCGAATCATCCTTTGAATGAAGCCCGGTGCCGAATGATAGAGGAGGCGGGCGGGAATCCTTTCCGGGATTACAGTATACCGGAGGCGGTCTTAAAGTTCAGACAAGGAATAGGGCGACTCATACGCAGTCGTTCCGACAAAGGGATTCTTGTCGTTTTAGATCCCAGAATTGCGACAAAATCATACGGAAAAAACTTTCTGTTTTCCATTCCGAAGTGTCCTATTGAATACTTTTGACGATAACGGAAGTTTTTTCCGGAGCAGGGGAAGTCTCATAAAAGAAGATCCGGTTGATTATCTGTGTATTTGCTTGCTCTTTTGTTTTTATATCGTGGAACTGTGGGAAACAAATCCCAAGTTTTCTGTGTGGCGATACGTCCTTGAGCCGTACGCATAAGATAACCTTCCTGAATCAAATACGGTTCATAAACATCTTCTATGGTTCCCGCTTCCTCGCCGATGGCGACAGCCAGTGAATTCAGACCGACGGGGCCGCCATTAAAATTGGCCAGGAGCGTTTCGAGAATACGCTTATCCATTTCATCCAGACCATGTTCATCGATGTCCATCATGGCAAGAGCTTTTTTTGCGACCTCTTCAGTGATATTTCCGCCGGCTTTCACTTGTGCATAATCGCGAGCCCAGTAAAGCAGGTTATTTGCGATACGCGGAGTTCCCCGGCTTCTTGCTGCAATTTCCCAGGCGCCTCTTTCTTCAATTGGAACATTCAGGATTTTTGCGGAACGTGAAACGATTTTCTGAAGATATTCCGGTTGGTAATAATCTAAACGGAGGGACAGTTTGAAACGTGCGCGCAACGGAGCGGAAAGCAGGCCTTGTCGGGTTGTTGCGCCTATGAGGGTAAATTTGGGAAGATTCAGTCGGATAGCGCGGGCACCTGCACCCTGGTCGATCATAATATCGATGAAATAGTCTTCCATTGCACTGTAGAGGTATTCTTCCACAGAAGTATCCAGTCGATGGATTTCGTCGATAAAGAGAATATCCCCCTCTTCGAGAGAGGTAAGGAGACCGGCAAGATCACCGGGTTTTTCAATAACCGGTCCGGATGATGATTTTATATTGGTTCCTTTTTCGTTTGCGACAATATAAGCCAGGGTAGTTTTACCGAGGCCCGGGGGACCGGAAAGCAAAAGATGGCCGAGAGGTTCATTGCGGTTTTTTGCGGCGGCGACATAGACTTCCAAACGTTCTTTTACTTTTTGTTGACCTGGAAAATCTTCAAATTTTTGAGGTCGCAAAGTTGCGTCTTGTGTTTCATCTTTTCGTGTAAGAGTAGATGTTATAAAGCGTTCCTGAGTATCTTTCCCGCCTGAAATCATTTTATCCACGATAAACTTTCCTGAATTTTGTATTTTCGATTTGAAATTTCACCTCTTTATAGTATCTTATAACGTGTGAAAATTCAAGTCGGTTTGCACAAAATTTATGAGGTTTTTATTATGTGTGACGCAAAAATGATGAAACTTGCCGCGGATACGGTCCGTATCCTTTCTGCCGATGCTATTCAAAAAGCGAAATCGGGTCATCCTGGAATGCCTTTAGGCTGTGCTGATTTTGCAATCGCTCTATGGCAGAAACATCTCCACGTAAATCCCCATAACCCGAACTGGCTGAACAGAGACCGTTTTATTTTGTCTGCTGGACATGGCTCCATGTTGTTGTACAGTCTGTTGCATTTATATGGTTTCGGTTTGTCTCTTGAGGAAATAAAGAATTTCCGTCAATGGGGAAGTTTGACGCCCGGCCATCCCGAATATGGCGTTACAGACGGAGTGGATATTTCCACAGGTCCGCTCGGGTCTGGTTTTGCATCTGCTTGCGGCTTATCCATTGCGCAAAAACACTTTGCTGCGGTTACCGGGCTTGAAGAAGCGAATTTGATGAACGGTAAAATCTGGGTGATTGCCGGAGACGGATGCATGATGGAAGGTACGACTCATGAGGCAGCGTCTTTTGCCGGGACCCAGAAATTAAACAACATCATTTGTTTTTACGATTCCAATGATATCAGCATTGAAGGGGATACATCGGTTACGTTTACGGAAGATGTTGCCGCCCGTTTCGAGGCATACGGTTGGCGTGTTCTGCGTTGTGAAAATGCCAACGATTCCGACCAGATTGAAAAAGTTTTATGTGCAGCCGAAATGCCGAGTGAAAAACCGACGTTGATAGTTGGAAAAACAAAATAGAAGAAATATTCAACACAACCATTAATTCAAGGGAAGATGTTATTCCATATGCCAAAAAGCTTAGAGAATTAGGTGCACAAAACGTGCTGGTTTCCATGGGTAGCAAAGGTGCCGTCCTTGTTGACAATAATGATGATGTACATCTTGAAAATGCTCCTGATGGAAAGCTTGTTAACGCGGTTGGAGCCGGTGATTCCATGGTTGCTGGTTTTCTTGCAGGATGGCTTGAAAAGTCGAACTATACATATGCTTTACAGATGGGACTTTCTGCTGGAAGCGCCAGTGCATTTTCCAATGACCTGGCAACTGGAGAAGAAATAAGAAAAGTTTATGCAGATAATTTTTAGTACTAACAGATACGTCAAAAGGCTACATCAACTCTTTTAATTGATGTAGCCTTTTAAACGGATTCTTCACAATTCTGCAATGGACTTTGCTCCTTTCGCTTGCTGTATTCAGTTTTGATAGATTGGACTTCTTCATCTTACATTACTTGCTAAAATCCATATGATCTATGCACCTATTAGTGCTGTTTCTTTTGTAAGAAGATCATGTTTGAAGCGAATGAAAATGAATGCACTCAAGTTTCTGGTGGACTCTACCTCTCTTTCTTTGATAATTCCTACCTCTAACTACTTGTGACTTACCTCATCTATGTGAACATCGTTGTCGATGTGTTTTGTTAAGGTAAATATAGCACAACATCTCCCCATATGCAATAGTTTTCTGATAAGTTTATTAATTAACAATAAAATAAAAAAAGGTAATCTTCGCCATTGAAGATATTCCCAGCAGAATATTTATTATAAATAATATTATATAAATATAATAAATTCCTATTCATTTATATTTATCCGAAAAATTGTTGAAGTGGTTCACTATTTGGATCATTTTTTCTGTTCATCATAGCCTCTCTCATTCTTTGCACATCTTTACTACCCTTATATTCCGAGTCTTTTAAATCAATATTACTTTGTACCTTGGACCATGAATTTCCACCTTCCCCACCCTGATTATTATTTTGAACACTGTTTTTTTCTAAATTTTCTTTACGTACCGCTATTTCCTCTTGACGTTTTTTTTCAAAATCTACTAAGTATTCAGTAGCTTTTCTTCTTATTTCATCTCTTAATTCTTGTTCTTTTTGCATTTTCTTATTAATTTTTTCTTGACGTTCTTCAGCTTCTCTTTTACGATCATTTATTCTTTTTTGTTCTTCATCATTAGTTGCGTTATTCATATTGTTATTTCCGGAAAACATATCCATGTTTAATGGTTCCATTTTATTTTGAGAATCGACTGCGGGTTGAGTATTGAAGTCTAAGGGATTTGAATTTAGACCTTCTAATGTTGCTGGTTCAAAACTGTCGAAATTTATATCTGTCATTTTTTAATTTTTAAATAATTAATTATGGAAAACAGATATAATGCATATATAGAGAACAGAGAAAATACATGGCTGGATCGTTTTACATGGAATGGTTTGTATAATGA
>CALCCZ010000043.1 GCA_937900075.1 uncultured Lentisphaeria bacterium | reverse complement strand
AGATATGGCAGGTATTCTGGGCAAAATTCAGCCGTACGGACCCGGAAACGTAATGTTGACGGACAGAGGTACAAGTTTCGGTTACCATAATCTGGTAGTGGATATGCGGGGGCTCGCAACCATGCGCAATTTCGGCGTCCCCGTCGTTTTCGATGCCACTCATTCCGTACAATTACCCGGCGGTCTGGGAAAATGTTCCGGCGGTCAAAGACAGTTCGTTGCCCCGCTCGCTCGTGCGGCTGCCGCTGTCGGTATCGATGCTCTGTTCATGGAAGTGCATCCGAATCCCGATAAAGCACTTTCCGATGGGGCAAATTCCTTGAATTATGCAATGGCAGAACAAGTTATTGATGAGGTATCAGCAATTTATGAGACAGTTTCCGGATTTATCTGAAATCAAAGCAATCATCATGGATGTGGATGGCGTCCTTACAGAAGGCAGCATCGGATATCATGCTGACGGCAATGAAATAAAATTTTTCAATGTCCGCGATGGACATGGTTTAGTGCTGGCACGCCGTGCCGGGCTTAAACTTGGTATTCTTACCGGCAGAAAATGTCTGGCTAATGATATTCGTGCCATGGAACTGAAACTCGATTTCCAAATTCAGGATTGCCACAATAAAAAAGAAGGCTTTCTGCAAATTCTGCAAGAACAGAACCTGAAGGCTGACGAGTGCATGTACATCGGTGATGATATGGTCGACATGCCGCCTATGCGCCGTGCAGGTTTTGCTGTCGCTGTCGCTGATGCCATACCGGAATTAGACGAGGTTTGCCATATCCGGACTCAGCATTGCGGCGGACGCGGTGCGGTCCGTGAAGCAATAGAAATTTTACTGAAAGGACAAGGAAAATGGGACGCTGTAACCGCGCGTTATTGGCAATAGCCGTTATCTTTCTTCTTCTGCTGTTGTTGCCGGGAATGCTATTCTGTCAGCAAATATCCGATGATGCCAACGCGCACGTCCGTGATTTCACTATGCCGCAATACAAGGATAACGATTGTATCCTGCAGTTCATTGTCTACGGTAAAAAAGCAAACAATAAAGGCATGCTCTTCTTCATTACGGATATGGTTGTTGATTTGATGAAAAACAATCTCGAGGATGTCGCCACCGTAACCAATCTTTCCAATCAGAAACCATACCCGCTGAACGCCCCAACCGAAGAGGTGGTCAAATACTGGTCCGATAAACAACATTCTCAGGGCTTGATTTTCTCCGATTACGCTGTTCTCAATCAGCAGGAAAAAACCATGAGCAGTGAAAAAAACGTTAAATTCCGTTCCCCGCTTCTGGATGCCGATGGCGTCGGATTCGATGTGGACCAGGATGCAAAAACTCTGCATATCCGTTCTCAAGTTCGCCTGACTATCCGGGCGGAAATGAGAAATCAGGCAATGTTAAACAAAACAAAACCGTCTGAAAACATAAAAAATAAATAATCCGATACTAAACGAAAGAGAAAACTATGTTGAAACTGCATTCTAAAATCTGTCTCCTCTTCCTCCTCGGAGCGGCTTTCTTTTGCTCCAGTACTGTTTACGCTCAGTTTCCTTCCTTCTTCGGTAAATCCACAAAAGGAAACCGGAAAAAGGATCTCCCTTCTACTGTCCGCGCAACGGTCATGGACATCGATATGACCAACAATGTCGCCACACTTACCGGCGATGTCTTCGTAAACGACCAGGAAGTTACCATCCGATGTGATAAAATGATCCTGTACCTGATGAAAGACAACGAGGATAAGAAACAGGATGCAAAAAACGCTGATCCGAAAAAAACAAAATCTGATACAAAGGAACAGTCTGCAAAACAAAACGATGAAGAAATGAACAACATGAAGCTGGATCGCATTGAATGTATCGGCGATGTAGTGTTCCAAACCAAACAGGAAGAAGGCGTTTCCTTGGAACGCAGAGAGCAGAAAGCCACAGCGGGAAAAGCAGATTACAATATCCAGACCGGTGTCATCATACTCACGGAAAATCCAGTGTTAATCGATGGCGACAGAAAAGTGACAGGCTCCAAAATGGTCCTGCAGGTCAATGATAACCACATGATTATCTACCATGGCGAGGCTTCGGCAAAAAATCTGAAACTGGAACAGGAAAATAAAAAATGAGTAATGAAATAACGAACGCTAACCCGGTCGCTAAATATGTTCCCAAGGCTCCGCCGGAAGGCGTGCTGATGTACGCAGAAAACCTGCTGAAGGCTTACCACGGCAGAACGGTAGTGAATAATGTCAATATTCATGTCAACCGCGGGGAAATTGTAGGGCTTCTGGGACCGAATGGAGCGGGTAAAACGACTAGTTTCTACATGATTACCGGACTCATCAAACCGGATGCGGGAAAAGTTATGTTTCAGGGCATAGATGTTTCCAAAGAACCTATGTACATCCGCTCCCGGATGGGAATGGGGTATCTTGCCCAGGATCCTTCTATTTTCCGGAAACTGACCGTTGAAGACAATATCATGGCAATTCTTGAAACTCTCGACATCTCGCGGGAAGAACGAAAAAAAAGACTGCATGACCTGCTCAATGAACTCGGTCTCGCACGACTTGCAAAACAGAAAGCTATGACTTTGTCCGGCGGAGAACGCAGACGTCTCGAAATCACTCGCGCACTGGTCACAAATCCATCGTTCATTCTCCTCGATGAGCCTTTCAGCGGCGTTGACCCGCTCGCCGTTTACGATGTTCAGCAGATCATCTACCAGCTGAAAGAAAAAAATCTCGCCATTCTGATTACCGACCACAATGTTCGCGAAACCCTCGCATGTGTAGACCGCGCTTATCTCATGTGCAAAGGAGAAATTCTCAGAGAAGGAAATCGCGATTTTCTCATCAATGATCCTGAAGCCATCAAACTGTATCTCGGACCGAACTTCGTTTAAGAAACTGGGGGTATGTTATGGAATCCATTTGCGGCTTTATTCTCAAAGTTCAAAACCTGAATCGTTGCAAAACATTCTATCGCGATGTCTTGCGCTTGGGAAATCCCATCACCGACAGCAATTTCAGAACGGAATTCCGCTTGACCGACTCTGCCAAACTTGTGCTTTGTCAGGCGCGCGAAGAAGAAGAAATTCAAAAGAGTGTCCGTTCCGCTATCTGGTTCTTTCCGGAAAATCCGGAAGAACAGACGGAATTGCTCGATGCGTATGGCTATCAACCTGTACCCGATGAATTGAATTTGCTCTACCCGAATGTCAAATGTTACCACGACCCGGAAAATAATCCTGTCTATTTAGTCACCGGCAAATGAAAATTCGGTTCGTTTTCCTGTTGCTTCTGTTGTTTGTCGCATTCTCGTCAGCAGCAGAAAAATCTTTCCTTTTCCTGAGCATCATACCGGAAAAGACAAAAGATATTCCGGGAAATGTTGCTATGGAAATGGTTTTTATACCCCGAATTTTCAGCAATATATCCAAAAGGATGCAGCAAAAAAAAATTCAGCTGTCATGGCCTTCCGTTTCTTTTTTCGGCAACCGCATCTTCGATGATGCACAAACGGACGGCCCCGTCCTGTTCGTCGAGGGAATGACGGAACCCCAATTACGATATATGCTGAAATACAGAATACTTGCTGAAAACTGGACGTTCAGAGAAGAAGCAGAAAACGGACAAAATGTCTTCTATATCCATGCTGGTTCCGATAATCAGGAAATTCCACCGGAATTCCGGGCTTTTTCACTCAAAAACGGTATGGCTTTCGTTGCGGGAAATCAGGAAAATATTATGCGGAATCTTGGAGAACTTCTGGAAAGAAAAAAAAGTGTCCGCCCGGATATTCCGGTTTATGGGACCATTCAATTGGGAAATTTCATCGCTCATCCCGCAATGAGGAACGTAAAAACGCTTGATTTTCAAATTTCCGCAGAAAAAAACGGAATTGGAGAATTGTGTATGAAAGCTCTTTTATACGCAAAAGGCGATGCTCCTGAAGACACAGATCAGATTTTCAAAAACGTGTCCGCATTCTTCACCGAAGTTTACACAAATGCTGCAAAAGCCGGGCAATTAACAGAAAGTCACAGACAGGCTTTTACCGTTTATCAGGAAAAAGACTGCACGGTCATCCGGATTTTACTCCCGGAATCATTTTCTAATGACTTTTTTACACTTCTGAACAAGTCCATTGTAAAAGAATTGCATTGAAAAGTGTATCTTAATATTGACAAAGTATCTTCTTTGTGCTACCATATTGAATAGCTTTGTTTTTGTCACATTAAACCCTAATAAATAACTAACTAACACAGAAAGGACAAGCGATGAAAAAAATATCGCTCCTGATGACTGTCGCTATGTTTGGCGCGACTCTCGCAGTATTCGCAGCCGGCGATCAGTTGAAACGTCAGGTCTATCCGCTCAATCCCCAGTTGGTAAAAACCAACGCGGCAAAAGTTGAGAACGACTTGAAAAACGCCCCGGAGTCATGGAAAAAATCACCAATCCTTTACTATGCTGTATCCCCATTGAGTGATATCAAAAGAGTACCGGATTGCTATCCCTCTGATGGACAGCTCGCAGCACCGCTCAGAATCATCGCTGCAAAAGGGGAATTTGAACCGGCATCTTTCGTCGTCTACGCAAAAAAGAACTTCGATAAAGTACAGTTCATCGCTTCCGATCTGAAATCTCAGAAAGGCGCCACAATTCCCGCTGCCGCTCTCGATATGAAATTAGTCAAGGTCTGGTATCAGTGCGGGTCCGGTTGGTTCGGATACATGGCTGACCCCCTCCGCAGAACACTGACTCCGGAAATGCTCCTTAATGATGAAAATCTGATTTGGGTTGACGGATCAACGGAAGATAACTATGCGTGGTATACCAATGCCGACGGAAGCCGTACTTATGAGTGGATCAGCGCTGACTTCCAAGTCACAAATTACCGTTTCACCAACATGGTCCGCATCGCTCAAATCAAAGATGCCGACACACTTCAGCCGGTTGTTTTGAATAAAGATGAGTTCAAACAGTTCATGGTAACCATCAAGGTTCCGAAAAATGCGCAGGACGGCACTTACACCGGAAACATCAAAATAATTGCCGATGGCAAAGATATCGGGGTCATTCCCGTAAATCTGGGTGTATTCCCCTTTGAACTCCCCGACCCCGCCACCAATTATGACATCAACAAACCTTTTATGCTGAATCTGTATGGAACCGGTGGTGCCCAGCATTATCCCAAGATTCTGCAGAACCTCATCGATCATAACTCCAAAGTCATCGGCGGCTTCCCGAATGTGGACCCCTCCAATGAAAAACAGTTCGCTAAAGAAGTTGAACTGGCTAAAAAACTCGGTGTCATTACCGACTATCTGTTCAGTGGACCCGGCGTCGGACTTACTGCCGATGTAAACAACCCCGAACAAATGAAAAACGTGGAAGCCTTGCAGAAACGTCTCGACGCTGCCGCTGCCATGTGCAAAAAATATCTCGGCCATTCCAATTTCTTCAGTTACGGCGCAGATGAAGGCGGTTATTGGACCATCCGCGCTGAACGTCCCGCATGGCGCGCTGCTCACGCTGCCGGAGCAAACGTAATGGTTTCCGCACACAATCATAAACGCATGCTCTATCCGTTAGACTACATGGTTCTCCCGCGTATGCCATCGGAAGAACGTAAATCTTATGTCAAAAAATTCCACGAATCGCATCCTAACGGACTCGCCGGCTGGTACGCCGATCCACACTCCGGTCCGGAAAATCCCGACTATTTCCGCCGTATCCATGGTATCATGAGTTACAAGGCAGACTATGACGTTGCTTCCAACTACACATGGTACCGCAATGACTGGAATGATTTCGCTATCGCATACGAACCCAACTACCGCGGTATCATCATGGTCTATGCCAGCAATGACAGAATCCTTGATACTCTCGCTTGGGAAGGTATTCGCGAAGGTCTCGACGATATCCGCTATGCAACTAAAGTCAAACAACTTGCTCTCCTCGCTGAAAAATCCGGTAACGCCGATGTCTTGAATATCGGTCGTAAAGCACTGGGTTTCATCGCATATTGGGATACCCGTGAAGATGTCGATACCTTCCGTATGGAATGTGTGAACTATATCCTCCAGCTCGAAAAAGCTCTCAACAGTCTGAAAAAGTAACAGGAGAAAAATAAGATGAAACAAAATTTCTATAGCACAATCCTCGCGACTGCTGTCGCTCTCGCAGTTGTGCCGGCATTCTCCGCCGATAAAACATACACGCAACAGCAGTACACCGAAAAAATCCGTGCTGCGGAAAAAGCCAATCCTCAACCGGAAAATTTAGCCAAGGCGCTGAAAAAGCTCTTGAAAGATGACCTCCTCGCGAATAACCAGAAAAACGATTTGAAAAACCGTATTTTCAACGCCGCGGTCCAAGCTGTTGATTCTCAAACAAAAAATAATCCCGAAGCAGCCGCAAAAGAATGGAAAAAACTCCTCAAAGATGACGACTGGGACTGGAACGATAATCAGAAAAATCAGCTCCTGTCCAGATTCTTCAACGCTTCCGTCCGGAATGTTGATTCTAAAACAAGAGGCAATCCGGAAGCAGCTTTGAAAGAGTGGGAAAAACTTCTGAAGGATTATGACTGGAACGACAATCAGAAAAACGATTTGAAAAACCGTATTTTCGGTTCTGAAGTCGCTATTCAGGATAACAAAACAAAAGGAAAACCGACTGACGCTTTCGAAGTATGGAACAAAATGCTCAAGAATGCCGTATTTACGCCATTTGTACGCTCTTTTTTAAACGAAAATTAAACGAGAAAAACAGGTAAAACCGGTAAAAAATAGACCTATAATAAATATGATTTTTTATATGTTCACGAAATTCTGTAACAAATTTATTAATTTCTGACGAATCGTAATCATCATATCTTTTTTGTATTTTTAACATTTTATTAAGAATTTCTTGAATAATATTATATGATTTTACAGAATTATATTCTGATAATTCATCTAATTCTTTTTGTATTGATGAAAATTTATTAATTAACGAATCAGTTTTATGATTTTTTGTGCAAACTGTTTGCCATAATAAAGA
>CALCCZ010000042.1 GCA_937900075.1 uncultured Lentisphaeria bacterium | reverse complement strand
TTTCTGCTTTTTCAGCTTCTTCTTTTTTATATTGCTTCATATCCCTTTTTAGCTCTAGCCAAGGAATAAACGCTTCTTTATAAACGTAGTCTATAACAGCTGCAATTGGAATTGAAAGAAGCATTCCTGGGATACCCATAAGTTTGCTAAATACTATGATTGAAACTAAGATGAGCACGCCAGATACATTTAAAGCACCGCCAAACAGCTTCGGCTTAATAATATATCCATCACAGGTTTGCAGAACAAATGTAAAGATAAGGAATGCAAGTATTGCAGTTGGTTTAACCAGTAACAATACAAAGGTTCCAAGTACAGCACCAATAACAGGACCGAATGTTGGAGCAAGATTTGTTACAGCAACAATTACTGAAATAAATAAAATATATAAAGAAAAAGAGAAGACGCTGACCGATTACTTTTTACAAGTCACAAAAACAGCGAAAGTTGGTAAAAGTCAATATTCTGATTTGAAATTTTGCAAAACTGATAATATATTTTCCATTATGCAACTGTTTACATACTCATGGCGCGTTATGTGAAGGTCTCTGCTAGTAATTGGAAGATATCTGACGAGTCTGTTTATGACTGGATCAAAAATTCGAGCATCCTGGCGTATCGAGTAGGTAAGCAATAGCATTTGATAAAGCTGAATTAGATGTTTGGGTAAAATCAGGGGAAGCCGCAAACACTAAAAAGAAGTAAAACAAATGCTTTTACAGGTACTCTCCAATTGGAGCATAACGAATGGACAATAGACAAAAAAACGATTACGAGATTCTGTATAAATCCTTGTCTGATCGCTATTTCCGTCTGCTGTTCATAACAGGAACGCCGGAAGCAAGGACAGCTTTTCTGCACCAGATTCCGGGTTATGATAATCAAATACAGGTCAGTCGCAAACTTGTAGAAATTCTTCATACTCTTCCCATCGGTCAACAGACAAAAAACGTGACCGAGTTCTTTGCTTGCTTGGGAGAAGATAGTTCTGCAGTTTTCCTTTCGGATATTGAGATTCTCTTTGATCGTTCTTTGAATTTAGATCCGGTAAAACTGTTGAAAAATGCTGCCCGTAATAGAGCAATTGTTGTTGACTGGCCCGGAGAAGTAGATTTCGTTGCTAATAAGCTGATTTATGCAGTCCCTGAGCATTCTGAGTATTTCAGCACAGAACTGACCGAAGAAGTTCTCTTTTTCGACGTGTCAGGTCGCAATTCGTTAAACAATACAGCTGTCAGGAGTTGATTATGCAATACAAAGACCTCATTCAGTTTGATCCGTTGGAAAGGATTATTCAGTTGACCAAATCCACAGAAAAAAAAGAAGCGCAGAGTTTGGTATCTTCTTACGTTATTTCGGAGATGATGGCAGATCGGCTTATCAATATCGTGTTCAAGCAACTGCAATTTGAAGAACCGGCGGATAACATGGGGTTGTTGGTTGTTGGAAACTACGGAACCGGTAAATCGCATTTGATGTCCGTAATTTCTACCATTTCTGCCGATGCGGATATGGTTCAGTTCGTTACAAATCCTGCCGTTGCGAGAGCTGCCAAGAGTATTGCCGGAAAATTCAAAGTAATCCGGGTTGAAATCGGAAGTGTCAACTCATCATTTAGAGAAATCATTGTTCGTGAGTTGGAAGATTTTCTTGCATCGGAAGAGATTTCGTTTTCCATTCCAGCGGCTGACTCTATTACAAATAACAAAGGTTGGCTGGAAGACATGATGGTGGCTTTTAACGCCAAGTATCCAAATTACGGATTGCTTTTTGTTGTCGATGAGCTTCTGGATTATTTGCGTTCCAGAAAGGATATGGAACTAACTCGGGATTTCGGCTTTATGCGGGAACTTGGAGAAGTATGCAAAGATTTGCGTTTTCGTTTTATTGCCGGGCTTCAGGAGGCTCTTTTTGACAGCGTCAGATTTGCGTTTGCCAGCGACAGTTTGCGTCGTGTGCATGAGCGCTTTGAACAGGTGGATATTGCCAGAAATGATGTAAAATTCGTAGTTGCGGAGCGACTGCTTCGTAAAACTCCGGAACAACAGCAGATGATCCGGTCCTACTTGGAACAATTTGCACCGTTCTATGGTGACATGGCAACTCGCATGGATGACTTTGTAAAAATGTTTCCTGTTCATCCCGACTACATTGATATTTTTGAACGGATTGTGGCTGTTGAAAAACGAATGGTTCTTCGTACTCTCTCTGCAAAGATGGCCACATTGCTGAATCAGGATGTACCGGAAGACAATCCCGGAATTATTGCTTATGATTCTTACTGGGATACGCTGACTGGAAATGCAACTTTCCGTACAATTGAGGATATTAAGCGCATTTTGGATTGTACCTCTATTCTGGTAACAAAGATCAAAACCGCTTTGAAAAAAACATATCAGCCGATCGCAATGCGTATTATCAATGGTCTGGCAGTCAATCGGCTGACCACAGGAAGCATTTATAATCCGGTCGGTGTTACGTCGGAGGAGATGCGGGATGCTCTTTGCTTGTATGACCCCTGCGTCAAGGAACTTGGTGGCGAACCGGCAGAAGATCTGAAGACGCGGATTGAGTTTATTATGAAGAAAGTTCGGGAAGCCGTCAGCGGACAGTTCATTACTCAGAACGCGGACAACCGCCAGTATTATATTGATGTTCAGAGAATTGTGGATTATGATGCTCTGATTGAGCAGAAAGCCGCAACGTTAAACGATGAAAAACTGGATCATGCGTATTACGAAGCACTCAAAATCATGATGGAAGTCCAGGATGTGCCCACAAGAGTTACCGGTTATAACATCTGGGAATATGACAAAATTATCTGGCTGGATCGTCATGCTCCTCGTTGTGGCTATCTTTTCTTCGGCGCACCAAATGACCGTTCTACGGCACAGCCGCCTCGCGATTACTACATTTATTTCCTACGTCATTTTGCGCCCGGCAATTTCCGGGATGAACGAAAAGCGGATGAGGTGTTTTTCAAACTGACAGGCGTGGATGAGACGCTGACCTCTGCCATTCGCAATTTTGCCGGAGCATTGGATCTTGCCAGCCTCTCATCAGGGGCCGATAAATCTACTTATGAGCAAAAGGTCCGTGAACATTTGAATGCTATTGTTAAATGGCTGAAAGAGAAAAACACTTCCGCCTTTGAAATCACTTATCAAGGACACACGAAAACTCTGACTAATTGGTTGAAGGGAGTAAGTCTTCGACAACTTTCCGGAATCAGTAACGATGAAACCATGAATTTTCGTGATATGATTAATACGATCAGTTCATTCCTGATGGGCGGATATTTTCAGGAACAAGCCCCGGATTATCCCAAATTCCGGACGGCTATCGCTGTCCAGATGAGACCACAGGCAGTTATGGAAGCACTTCGGGTTATTGCCGGAAAACACTCCAAACAGGGCTTGCTGGTATTGGATGCTCTGAATCTTCTGGACGCGGATCGGATTTCCATAGCCAATTCAAAGTATGCGAAGCGGGTTCTGTCATTATTCCAGAATCGCGGCGCAGGACAAGTCGTCAATTACGATGAGCTCGTTCAGTACGACAAAGGCGGAAACTACTTTGATCTGAACGCGTCCCGGCTGGAGGTGGAATATCTGGTTGTTGTTCTGGCAGCATTGGTTTGCACTGGGGAAATTACCCTGTCGGTTCTCGGTGAAAAATTCGATGCCACAGGCTTGGAAAAACTGGCATTGACTCCGTTGGACTCTTTAATTGCCTTCAAACATATCGAACAACCAAAGGAATGGAATCTTCCTGCACTGACATCCCTCTTTGAACTGATGGAATTGCCTGCCGGATATGCGTCAATGGTTACACAGGGAAAAGAGCAACCGATTGTGGAAATGCAGGCAAAAATCACAAACTCTGTTGAACGCATTGTCCGTATTCAGAACCAGATTCGCAACGGCATGAGTTTTCTGGGTGTTGATCTGCTGGCAATCTGCAAATATACTGGAGCCAACGCGGAAATCGCTAAATGGAAAGATTTTCTGGAATATATGCAGAATTTCAATGCTCCATCCAAGCTGAAACAACTGAAAAAAAGCAAGGAGGAAATTGATTCTTTCAAAGCGACCATTGCAATGCTCAAGACACTGGGGAGGGTGCGGGATTTTATGCAGGAAGAAACTCAAACTGCCAGCTATCTGCAGGCAGCGGAAACCTGTTTGCCTCCAGATAACGCATGGATTGCCAAAGAGCAGAATTTGCGCCAGAATATGGTAGAAAAACTCGCAGCGGTACACAACGCCGAAGAGGTCGTTTCTGCCTTGCCCGGAATCGCTCAGAATCTGCATTTGCTGAAAAAAGATTATATCGTTACCTACATGAAGCTGCATAAGGATGCCCGGCTGACTGTCGCAGATGAGACCAAGCGCGGAAAACTTAGAAACGATGCCCGGCTGAAAGCTTTGCAAGCCCTTTCGGTCATTGATCTGATGCCTCGCCAGAAACTTCAGGACTTGATTGGCAGGCTGGATGAAATGCGCTCCTGTTCAAATCTTACGGAAATGGCGCTGCAGACTGAAACCATCTGTGGCGCATGCCGTTATACACCCTGTCGGGAACACACGCATGGAGTGGTAGCGGATATTCTGCGCGCTATCGACACCCAGCTTGATGATATGCTGGAAGAGTGGACCAAGAGCATTTTGAACAGTCTGGAAGATCCGGTAACGAAAGAAAATCTGGAACTGCTCCAGGCGGATGAAAAAGCCGCAATTCAGACATTCATTGCCGGGAAAGAGTTCGCATTGCCTATTGATCCGCAGTTGGTAAAAACCTTAAAACAGGTCTTGGGCGGCTTGCTCAAGGTCGCAATCAGCGTACGCGATTTGGAAGCGGCTCTTCAAAGTGGCGGTCCAGCGAAAGCGGATGAGCTTCAGCAGCGCTTTGCCGACTATATTGAGATGGTTACGCATGGAAAAGATCCGAATAAAACAAGAATTGTGTTGGAGTAAATCTATGAAACAGGATGAACTATCTTTGGCTGAGATGGAAACGTTAATTCAGCGGGGTGAAACTCTAACTGTTGAATTTAAAGGAGATTGGGAAGGTCATAATCACGGTTTGAATGGCCTTCCTGACCGTGATTTAGTCGCTGCAGTTGTCGCATTGGCAAATACCAAAGGCGGATATTTATTCCTGGGGGTTGAGGATAATGGGGAAATCACCGGATTACGCCCCAAACATCAGGATTTAACCGGAATGGCGGCAATGATTGCTAATAAAACCAATCCGGCACTGAATGTTTCCATTTTTCCCTATCATCTTCAGAATAATATGATTGCCGTTATTGCGGTTGAGAGTTCGAGACAGCTGATTTCTACTTCAGACGGTTTGCTTTTGAAACGTCGGCTCAAGGTTGACAACAAACCGGAAGCCGTGCCATTTTACCCTCATGAGTTTATCAGTAGGCAGTCTTCTTTGGGGTTGATGGATCCGTCATCAATGACTTTCCCGGAAATTCCAATCAGCCAATTGGATCCTCTGCAGCGTATTCGGCTACGTCAGGCAATCAAACTGTATCATGGCGATTCCGCATTATTGGATTTGGCTGACGAAGAGTTGGATGGCGCTTTGCAGTTGATCGCAGAAAAAAATGGAGAATGGCATCCCACAGTTACCGGTCTTTTGCTGTTGGGAACAGAAAAATTGCTTCGGCAGTATCTGCCAGCTTACGAGGTTGCATTTCAAGTGCTGGAAGGAACTGAAGTCCGCGTGAATGAGTTTTTTCACTTGCCATTGCTGGAAACTTTTGAAGCAATAGAACAGCACATGAAAAAATGGATCGTGGAAAAAGAAATGGAATTTGGATTATTCCGAATCCCCGTACCCAATTATGACCAACGGGCATTTCGGGAAGCCTTTGTGAATGCTCTGGTGCATCGCGATTTCAGTATACTCGGTTTTGTTCAGGTCAAATTGGATGACACCGGTCTGTTGATTTCCAGTCCTGGTGGCTTTATGGATGGTGTAACCTTAAACAATTTACTGGTCACACCACCAAGATCACGAAATCCTCAACTCGCAGATACCATTAAACGTATCGGACTTGCGGAACGAACCGGACGCGGAATTGACCGTATTTATGAAGGTATGCTTCGTTATGGTCGTCCAGCACCCGATTATTCATTGTCCAGTGATTTCAATGTTTCTGTTTTTCTCGTCAATTCTGCTCCCGACCTGAATTTTATGCAGATGTTATTAGAGCACGAAAAAGACGGAAAAGTGCTTCCAATTGATTCCTTGCTCATCCTTTCTGAATTGCGGGAAATGCGCCGCCTTCCCTGTTCGGATTTAGCTGCCGTAGTTCAGAAACCGGAAAGAGCGGTGCATGCTGAACTGGAAAAATTACTGGAATGCGGTATTCTTGAACGCCAGGGCGCAGGTAGAGGAAGCTCTTATACTCTCAGTGCAAAACTCTATGCTCAGGCTGGCAAAAAAACGGAATATATTCGGCAGAAAGGCTTCAGCATCATCCAACAGGAACACATGATAGAACAATTTATTGAGGCCCATGGTAAAATTGTTCGTGGAGATGTTATGAAAATGTGTTATTTGAGCGGCAGACAAGCCTATTATGTCCTGCAGAAAATGGTTTCCGCAGGAAAAATTCTAAAACATGGCGGCAAAATTGATGCGTTCTACACTCGTGCAACAACATAAAACACGTTGTGATACAACAAATATAAAACAATGTGTTATACCATACGACAATTATACGACAATTATACAACATTGTTGTATGGTAATTGTCCTATAGGGAGATTGACAAATGGATGATGAACTCTTTAAGACAGAATATACCAAGGCTGAGCCTGGCGGCGGAGAACTTTTCCAGATTGAAATCTTGCCTGCCAATGACAAGTCTGTTACTTGCTTGGGGAAGACTTTTGTCAATGATGCAGAACGCCGGGCGTATTTTACCGAAGAACTGCGCAAGAAACTCCGTGATCCGGAATTCCGTAAGATTGAAGGGTTTCCCATCGGGGAGGATGAGGACATTCTCGCCTTGAGCGATCCGCCGTATTACTGTGCTTGTCCGAATCCCTGGATCGGGGAGTTCATTCAGGAATGGGAACGGGAGAAACCGCTCAAAGATGACCTCTTTCATTATGTCCGGGAACCCTTTGCGGCGGATGTTTCGGAGGGAAAGAACGATCCCATCTACAATGCACACAGCTATCACACCAAGGTCCCGCATAAGGCGATCATGCGTTATATCCTTCATTATACCGAGCCGGGGGATATCGTATTTGACGGCTTCTGCGGAACCGGTATGACCGGTGTCGCAGCGCAGATGTGCGGCGATATCAATCAGGTGCGTTCCCTCGGCTACATTGTGAATGAAAGCAGTGGTGACATCTATGATCCCAATGCGGAAGACCCGGCGAAGCCCATTTGCAAACTCGGTGTCAGAAAAGCCATTCTGAACGACCTCTCCCCGGCAGCGACCTTCATCGCCTACAACTACAACACTCCCGTCGACGCGGAAAAGTTTGAACGGGAAGCCAAGCGCATTCTTGCCGAAGTCGAAGCTGAATGCGGCTGGATGTATGAAACACAGCATGTTGATAAAGATGGCAATCCGGTCGTCGGTCCAGATGGGAAGATTGTTATGGGTAAAATCAACTACGTCGTCTGGAGCGATGTGTTCGTTTGTCCAAACTGTATGGAAGAAAAATCTTTTTGGGAGTTTACAATTGAAGATAGTATTACAGAGGGGATGAAAGAGTCTTTTTCTTGTCCAAATTGCGGAACAATTTTAACGAAATCATCCCTCCAAAAAGTTTTTTGTGATACACTTGATCCCGTTCTGCATCAAACACAAAAGACCGTAAAGAGAAAGCCAGTACTGATTAGTTATTTTATTCGCGGTAAAAAAAGGCAATTCCAGAAATATCCCGACTCTTTCGACATTGCGTTAATAGAGCGAATCAGTGCAGATGAAATCAATACATTCGTACCGAAAAATGAAATTGCTAAAGGAGATAAAACAGGCGAATTATTGAATATCGGCATTCGGTATGTAAACCAGTTTTATTTTTATCGAAATTTGATTATCCTTTCAAAAATATGGGAGCGATTTAAGAATCTTTCTCTGGGGCGTTTTGCAGAAACTGCTATTTTAATAAAAACAGCCAGTCTACTCCACAATATTGGTTTAAAGGATGGAAAAATAAATCTTGCTGGAGCATTGCCCAATGCTCTTTTTGTTCCAAGCAATGTTGCCGAACGTAATGTTTTCGTTTTGCTTGATGGAAAAATTAAGGATATTGTGAAATCAGTACTGCAAAAAACAGCACGAAGTGTTGCTACATCCACATTATCTACAGGGGATAAATGTTTGGATATTCTGAACAATTCAATAGATTACATTTTCATTGATCCTCCTTTTGGTTCAAATTTGCATTATTCTGAATTTAATTTTTTCTGGGAATCTTGGCATAAAGTTTTAACAAACAATACGCAAGAAGCTATAGAAAATAAAACACAACAAAAAGATGCAACAGTATATAGAGATTTGATGACACTTTGTTTTTTTCGGGCTCATCAAGTATTAAAACCAGGTCGCTGGATGACTGTAGAATTTTCAAATACAAACGCATACATTTGGAACAGTATACAAACAGCGATAGCTAATGCTGGTTTTTTGGTTGCTAATGTCACTGCCTTAAATAAAGGTCAAGGCACTTTTAATTCTCAAACAAACTCGACTTCGGTCAAACAGGACTTAGTTATTTCCGCCTACAAACCGAATGGCGGCTTTGAGGAGCGTTTTATTCAGGAGGCGGAATCGGAATCAGGTGTTTGGGATTTCATCCGGACGCATCTGAAATATCTGCCGGTGGCAAAGATCAAAGACGGCAAACTGATAACCATCGGGGAGCGCGATCCTCGGCTACTTTTCGACCAATTGGTGGCGTATTACGTCCGCAAAGGGTATAACGTCCCGATTTCCAGCCAAGATTTCCAGGATGGCCTTGCGCAGCGCTTTGACGAGCGCGACGGACTTTACTTTTTGCCGGAACAGGCGGCGGAATATGACAAGAAGAAGGCGATGGCAAAGGAGATTGTGCTCGGAGACCTGTTTGTATCCGATGAAGCCTCCGCGATTGCCTGGTTACGGAAACTTCTGAACGCCAAGCCTTTGACCTTTCAGGAGATCAATCCGCTGTTCATGCAGGAGCTTTCCGCCTGGAACAAATACGAAAAGACACTGGAACTCTCACAGTTGCTGGAAGAAAATTTCCTGATGTATGACGGGAAAGGCGAAGTTCCGAGCCAGATTCACACCTATCTTTCGACCAACTGGCACAACTTGCGTGACTTGGCGAAGGACGATCCCATACTGGTTGCCAAAGCGGAAAACCGCTGGTACGTTCCCGATCCGAACAAGGCCGGAGATTTGGAAAAGATTCGGGACAAATCCCTGCTGCGCGAGTTCGAGGAGTACCGGAACGCCACCAAGAAGCTCAAGACCTTCCGTTTGGAAGCAGTCCGGGCTGGCTTCAAGCATGCCTATCAGGAGCGCGACTACGCCACCATCCTCGCCGTCGGCAAGAAGATTCCGGAGGACGTGTTGGAGGAAGACGAAAAGCTTTTAATGTGGTTCAACCAGGCCGAAATGCGCGTGGAAGAATAAAAAACAAACCGGAGATACAACAAAATGATTCTTAGAGAAATTATCCTTCGCAACTTTCGCGGTTATAAAGATGAAACGCGAATTCCTATAAACAAACTGACGGCATTTATTGGGAAAAATGATACAGGAAAATCATCCATATTAGACGCATTGGCAATTTTTTTTGAACACCAGTTAGGAAAAATCGACTCCTCAGATATATGCGTTTTCGCTGAGGAAACTGGAGAGCTTGTAATAGGTTGCGTATTTTCTGATTTTCCGGAAGAAATTACGATTGATGATACCTCCGTTACGTCATTAGGAAATGAGTATCTTCTAAATAATGATGGCTACTTGGAAATTCATAAAATTTTCAACTATTCCAATAGAAGAATTGAAAAGCCAAAGGTTTTTGCTATTGCCAATCACCCGTCTGCTGAAAATGTTAGCGACTTACTTCAAAAAAAGAATTCAGCGCTAAAAAGTCAAGCGAGAGCCTTAGGAATAATAGATAACGCAGATGCCAGATCCAATGTTTCTTTAAGGCATGCTATTTGGGAAGCGACGGCAGACCTCCATTTACAAACTTCAAAAATACAACTGGATAAGATAGATGAAAAGGCTATTTATGATCAAATTCAGAAACACTTTCCTTTGTTTGCATTATTTAGAGCTGATCGTCCATCAACAGATGAAGATGCAGAAGTTCAAGATCCATTAAAAATTGCTGTGAAGCAGGCAATAGCTGAGGTGTCCGAGGATATTGAAAATATAAAGAATCGCATTCAAGAACGTGCTTTGGATGTTGCGAGAAGGACATTGCTTAAATTGGCTGATTTTGACTCGACCTTAGCAGCACAACTTTTACCGGATTTTAAATCAGATCCCAAATGGGACACGATTTTTAAGCTTTCTCTTTTGGGAGATAATCAAATCCCCGTGAATAAAAGAGGTAGTGGGGTGCGCAGATTAATTCTGTTTAGTTTTTTTAGAGCAGAAGCTGAACGAATGAGGGTTGAGGCTGATAAGCAAAATGTGATTTTTGCTATTGAGGAGCCAGAAACGGCACAACACCCAGATAATCAGGTTAAACTATTTGAATCTCTTGAAGATATTGTTGAAAAATCAGATTCACAAATTTTACTCACAACACACGTTCCAGGATTGGCGTCGCTATTGCCAACAGATTCGATACGATATATACAAAAAAATAGCATAACTCATGAGCAGACAGTGACTCCAATTGATGATAATTGTCTTGCCGCAATTGCAAAAGAATTAGGTGTCATTCCTGATAAAAGAGCAAAAGTTTTATTATGCGTTGAAGGTTCTAACGATATCCATTTTTTGAGACACATGTCATCAATTCTTTATCGTAATCATGATATTACATGCGATGTTTTTGACGATTTTCGATTTGCACAAATTATATTAGGCGGAAGCACTTTGCAAGATTGGGTTTCAGAGCATTATTTAAGGAATATTGGGCTTCCAGAATTTCATCTGTATGATAGAGATGATATTTCACCAGAAACTGGTCAGTATCATTATCAAAACAATGTTGATGAAGTCAATCAGCGTAGAGATGGGTCCAGTGCGCGTTTAACATTAAGGAGAGAGATGGAAAATTACTTGCATATAGATGCAATTAACGCATATTTTAGGCAATTTTTAGGCCATGATATTGAATACGAAATCACTTCAGATTCCAATGTGCCAAGTGACTTAAAAACTATGGTTCAAGGATATCGTTATCCACGAAATCTAAAGGCGTTACTTAATCGTGAAGTTGCTGAAAAGATGACCGTAACCATGTTACACGCCAATGGAACCTATGATGAAATAAAAAATTGGTTCGAAACCTTAATTCAGATGGCAGAATGAAACTTCTTTATTCAAATCATCCATGTAGCATTCTTTCCGAACAGAAGATGTTCGGGAAGGTGATTTGCACCATCTATATCCCGGAACTGGATAAGGTAGAACGCGTGCCGAAGAGCGAGTTAGTTTCCGGCGATGAGGCGGAGACCGGGCTTTCTTCGGAAGAGATCGTTTCCATTGCGGCGGCGGGGAAAATCTTTGATGCACTCAATAACTACACTCAGGCAGTTGGGGAAGACGTGTTACTGGCTCCGCTGGATTCTGCCGTTACTCCGTTGCCGCACCAGCTGGATACGCTGAAACGTGCCATTGGCGGTTCAACAGTACGTATGTTGCTTGCGGATGAAGTCGGACTTGGAAAAACCATTGAAGCCGGGCTGATTATCCGGGAACTTAAATTGCGCGGTCTGATTCAGCGTGTTCTGATTGTTGCGCCTGCCGGATTGACAAAACAGTGGATCTCGGAAATGAAGGTCCATTTCGGGGAAGAGTTTCACCTTTTTATTCCGAGTCAGGTGGAAGCCGCTGACGAGCTGCTGAAAGCCGCCAGAAGTTCCATGGATCTGGGGCAGGAAGAGGAAAATAATCCCTATCTTCTGAGCGACAGCGTAGTCTGTCCGCTGGATGCCATCAAACCAATTCGCAGGCGCAAAGGCTGGAGCAAGGAACAAGTTGATGAATACAACATGAAGCGCTTTTTGAATGTTGTTCACGCAGATTGGGATCTGGTGGTCATTGATGAATCCCACCGGGTCGCTGGTGCGGATGAAACCGTTGCCCGTTTCCGTCTGGGGATGGGACTCGGGGAAGCAACTCCCAATATTCTGCTTCTTTCAGCTACCCCGCATCAGGGGAAAACCGATGCATTTCATCGGCTGTTGTCGATTTTGGATCCGGAGGAATTTGAAGGACAGTGTCCATTGACGAAAGCCCGCATACAGCCATATATGATCCGTCATGAGAAGCGGAAGACAGTGGACGGTAGCGGAAAGAGTCTTTTCTTGCCCCGGCATACCCATACGCTGAACGTCTGCTGGGAATCCCGGCATCAGCCACAGCGGGAGCTGTACGATGCCGTTACCGAGTATATCCGGCATGGCTACAATGCTCTTGCCCGGATGACTAAGAAGAAACGCGTTGTTGTGGGCTTCTTGCTGGTCCTGATTCAGCGGTTGATGGCTTCATCCACTCCCGCTATTGGACGAATGCTGGAAAAGCGACTGAATATTCTGAAAAATCCGCCTCAGGAAGTGGATTCCAATGCGGGAATGGAATCTCTTTTTGACGATTACGATGCCATGACCGGCGAGGAAATGGAAAGCCAGCCACTTACCATTCCGGAAATCAGCGAAGGCGAAATTAATCAAATTGAAAAACTCCTTGATTTGGTACGGATTGCGCAAAATGCCGGACCGGATGCCAAAGCGGAAAAGCTGTTGAGTCTGCTTTATGAATTACAAGGAGAAGACGATCCCGACGTCAAGATGCTGATTTTTACCGAATTCACAGCAACCCAGGAGATGCTGAGAAAGTTTCTGACAGACCGGGGTGTCCGCTGCTGTGTTATCAATGGTTCGCTGGATATCAATGAGCGTCTTTCCAATCAGTCTCAATTTGCCGACGATACACAGGTATTGATTTCCACCGAGGCCGGTGGTGAAGGTTTGAACTTGCAGTTCTGTCATATTGTGGTCAATTATGACATGCCTTGGAATCCCATGCGGATTGAACAGCGGATTGGACGTGTAGATCGTATCGGTCAGAAACGCGATGTTCAGGCGTTCAATCTGATGATAACAGAAACCATCGAGGCTCATGTCTGCGAGGTGATTGAGCAGAAACTTGCCACAATTCTGCAAGATATTGGTGTAGATAAACTCTCCGATATTCTGGATTCCGGTGAGGCCAGCGCCAATTTTGATGCAGTTTATAAGGCAGCGATGCAAACGAAAACCGATATTGACGAACCGCTACGCAAAATCGAACAGGTTTTGCGGGAAGCCGCGAAATCCGCCCGGCAGTTTGCCTATCTTTACGAATCGCCCGGCGTGACTGCCAATGTTGCGCAGGACTACTTACAGCATCCGTTTCCGTATTGGGTCGAAAGCATGGTAACTTCGTTCTGCCGGACACACGGCGGAACGGCGACAAAACAGAAACAGGATTGGAGTCTCCGGTTGCCGGATGGAAGCGCGATTCCGCATGCCGTCTTCAATCTGAAAGATCTGGAAAAGAATCCGGCTGCATCGTTCCTGGCTGTCAACAACAAAGCTGTTTCCGATATGCTGGCCGAACTTGTCCGGCATCGGGAAAGCGGTTCCAAGATTCCTTGTATTGCAAGCCAAGATCTTCCGTCCGCCGTTCGTGGCACCTTTGCGCTCTATAAGCTGGATGTCAAATCGGGAGACTGGTCCCGCCGCCGGGTGCTGCCGGTATTTCTCTCCGATGACGGCCGCACTTTCAATAACACGGCGAAGACCATTCATGATCTGCTGATCGGGGGAAGTTTCTCCACATCGGGAATGGCAGATTTTGAGATCGACAGGCTTTGGGATTCCGCAGAAAGTATTCTGGAACCGTACTTTGAAGAGCTTCAGCGCATTTATGCGGAGGAACAGGAACGCGATCTGAAAAAGAAAACACAGCTTTTCGAGAGCCGGAAACGCAGTCTGAGACGGGTTGGCATTGATAACATCCGTCTTTCCCGTCTCTCCAAACTGGAAAAAGAGCGCCGGAGTTACGTTGAATATCATGAACGGCAACGCGCATTGCTGCCGGAAGTTCAGCTGCTGCTTGCGTTGAAAGTGAATGGTGGGCAATGAGCTGGAACGAATATATTCTGACGGAATTTCCTGAAAACGCATTCAGCCGGATCAATATTCTTTTTGATCCGCAGGCGATTGTCGCTGACGAAGCGGTCTTTGCAGAATTGGACCGGCGGGGATATTTGATACAGGATTTTTCCGACACAATCTCGCTGCGTTACACATACGAAAGCAAAGTGCGCAATTGTCCTGATGCAAAGTGGCTGATTCTGGTCCGGGATGAACGTACAACGAGAAATGACCTTCCATACGATATTGTCCGTCAGGCCAGAGCGGTTCATTTTTCATTGGAGGCTCTTTTCCCGAATTTGAATTTTGATGCGATCAACAGTTTGGATCGGAAATATTTCTCAAAACTTTTTGAGATAAGAGAAGATGTTCCTTGTGAGATTCAAAGCCGCAGTCAAAGTTGCGAGTTTATTTGGGAACGGCTTTTCAGTATTTCGGCGGACATAATCAACACTCCGGACGATTTGCTAAAATTGCTTTTTGATGTACATTTTAAATTTGCAATTCATTCCCCCGTTCTTTTAGCGCATCTGGTTAATAAAATCGCAGACAAACGCCAATTTAAGTCTTGGGATATTGCCGCGCTTTTTCAATCACCAGAAAATTTTGCGTTATTTCTCGGAGAACGTTTGTGGTGTTATTTAGATGAAAGCCAGCGTTCTGAATGGCGGATAAAGGGACTATACCAGATTGATTTTGCTTCAGGTGAACTGAAAAAATATATCAACAGAATTTTTGCTTCAGGCTATCTGCAAATTGGAACGGACGTTGAACAGCTTCAGCATCTTGTCCAGTATTTATCGGATGCGAATACCAGTTCTGTTTTTGAGGCAGCTTTGAATCCAATTGCCAGTAAAATTGAAGCTCAGATTCCTTCGATTAATGCAAATTATCAGGACTGGCTGAATATTGCCGGGGCTTGGGCGGAATTGACAGCTCTTACCTATTCAACGCAATGTAGCCCGGCTGTCTTTGAAAACTTGCAGAAAAAGCTCAATATGGCTTTGGGCAAATGGTTGGCTAGCCATTATCATCTTTTAGCAAGTCTTCCGCCAAATCCACCGGTTATGCTCCATCAGATTATCCGGTTCGAACAACGTAAATTTTCCGATGGACTGGTCCGCCGATTTGCATTGATCGTCATGGATGGTTTATCCTTGAATCAGTGGGCTGCGATCCGTCCTGATTTGTCAGATGACTTCAACATCAGTACAAATGCCTGTTTTGCATGGATTCCCACGTTGACTTCTATATCCCGACAGTCTATTTTTGCCGGAAAGATTCCGGCAGCGTTTGCATCGTCCATTGCAACTACGACAAAGGAGGAAAGTCTCTGGCAGCAAGCTTGGGAAAACTATGGGATTTCCAAAACGGAGATCCTTTACGCAAAAAAACTCGGTTCAGGAAACGCACAGGATATACTGGATCAAATTTCACCCAAAATAAAAATTTGTGGATTTGTTATTGATATGGCGGATAATATCATGCATGGAATGCAGCTTGGCAATTCCGGTATGCACAATCAACTTCGTCAATGGATGTCAGCCGGATATCTGAAAGACTTGCTGACAGGCTTGGCTGACATGGGGTTTGACATCATCCTGACCAGCGATCATGGCAATATTGAATGTACAGGACTCGGGCGTCCGCATGACGGAGTGCTCTCAGAGCAGCATGGAGAACGGGTGCGTATTTATTCCGATAAAGAACTTTCCACACAAACTCTCCATAAGATACCACAGGCTTTCGAGTTGCCTCCTGTTGGCTTGCCGCCAAATATGTATCCGATTTCTCTCCCCGGCAACCTTGCGTTTGCTCCCGTTGGTCCAAAACTGATGGCTCATGGAGGCAACAGTTTAGAAGAGGTTATAGTTCCCTTAATCCACATTACAAGTAAGCGAGTTCAATAATGCAAAATACATCACGATATGACAAACTTGGATTTAAGATTGTTTTGGAGAGAGAATGGCTTGATCTTTCGGTCAATCTCTTGCTTCAACAAAAAACTGTCAAGGAAATTCGGGGAACATTGCAACATGTAATTTCATCGTCAGGAAAACATTCAGAATTAACGTCGAAATTTGCTGTTTCTATTTTACACGCGTGGTTTGACCCGGATGATGATCTAACCATTTTTCGTGACCAGCTCCTGGAATGTATACGGAAAATGCCACAGGAGCAATGGTCTATATTACATTGGGCGTGTCTCACGGCATCTTATCCGTTTCTGCTCTCCTTTTCAACAGTATTCGGACGTTTAATAGCATTGCAGAATGAAACGACAAAAGCGCAGATGCTGACACGTTTGCAGGACATTTACGGAATGAGAGAAACTGTGGAACGTTCTCTTTATTACGCAATGAGGTCATTCATTAATCTGGAGCTGATACAAAGAAAATCCAGTGGTTTATTGATTGCACCGAAAAAAATAAAAATTGATGGTGACTATTTGGGGATTCTGCTTTGGAAAGCAATGCTTCATGCAACGCGAGGAAATCGTCTTGCTATTCAAGTGTTACGTAACTCTCCGGCGCTTTATGCTTTTAAGATGCCGGAAATCTTTGTGGCTCGTAAGTATGAAATCTTTCCGGATCTCTATTTTCATCAATATGCCAGCGAAGAAATTTTATCCCTCAATTAAGAACCCCATTTCAAAAACAGATAATGTCTGGAAACTGTACGTTGCGGACGTGTTGGAAGTCAAAGCAAAGTGCAAGGTATGAATCATTACCCGTGGAATAGGCTTCCAGCCTGTCCTGTACTTGAACAAAGCCGACTGGAAGCCTGCTCAATGGGGCAAGGTTAATCATGTCGCAACAGGGGATGCATAGAAGCGGTCCCCTGTTTTATAAAAATTCAGCAGACGGCTTTTCCGATACCATCCACGATTTTACGCAATTCCGCAGAAACCTCAGCAGACGCTTCGATACCGTCCGCGATTTTTCCTGCATCGCAAGCCTGCAGGAACGCCGGATCCAAAGGGATCTGCGCCAGCAGCGGAACATCATACATAGTTGCCAGGGCTTTCCCGCCGCCAGTTGAAAAGATGTCATGACGCGCTTTGCAGGAAGGGCAGACAAAACCGCTCATATTTTCTACAATACCGAGAACCGGGACTCCAACCTGTTCGCAGAAATCCAGACACTTGCGGCAATCGGCAAGAGAAACCTCCTGCGGGGTCGTAATCATAATCGCCTGCTTGTCCCCGGGGATCATCTGACAGGCGGAAAGGATTTCATCGCCGGTTCCGGGCGGGAAGTCCAGAACAAGATAATCCAGGTCATCGCCCCAGTTTGTTTCTTCAAATAACTGTTTCAGAACTCCAATTTTTGCGGGTCCGCGCCAAATCACTGCCGAATTTTCATCTTCGAGGAGAAGGCCGAGGGAAACAATTTTGATTCCGGCGGCTTCCGCGGGAATGATTCCGTTTTCATCGTTATATGCTTTTTGAATGCTTCTTCTACGATTTGTTTCATTAATTGCCTCATTCATTGAATCGGTCATATGGTCTGCATACATGATAACTTTACCATTTTTATTACGTGCAGCACGTCCAATAACCTGAATTAGTGATCTTGTCGAACGCAAAAATCCTTCTTTGTCGGCATCCAAAATTGTGATTAAAGAAACCTCAGGAATATCCAATCCTTCACGAAGTAAATTAATACCGACTAAAACATCATATTTTCCCTTACGTAATTGATAGATAATTTCGGTACGCTCGAGCGTCTTGGTCTCATTGTGCAAATATGCTACTTTTATGCCTTTTTCCTTCAAAAACTCCGTTAAATCCTCAGCCATTTTGATTGTTAAGGTGACAACCATGGTGCGTTCTCCGCGCTTGATTCTCTCCTTGATTTCATAGATTAAATCATCAATTTGCCCTAGTGTTTTTCTGACC
>CALCCZ010000041.1 GCA_937900075.1 uncultured Lentisphaeria bacterium | reverse complement strand
TTTTCGGCGTACTGTCTTCTCCGACATTTTCATTGAATTCTGCCAATGAAGAATCGTTTTCAACTTTTATCTCGATTCGGCTTGCGGTTTTGCATTTGCCTTTCTGTTTGTTTCAATATCATTGTCGATTTTTGCCTGTACATCATCGTTCCAAAGTTTCCAGTATTCAGAACTCATTGCGGCATACTGTTTATTGACTGTTTTCTTGTTTTTCATTTTTTTTGAAGCTCCATTCTGAAATTGCTGCATTCATTGAAAAATGATTGCATTATTTTGTTTTATTGAAAAATTATGAAATATCCCTGAAGATTGTATTCTTAAAAGTAGCCGCCCTTTGCGATAATTTCCTGAATAGAATCTCCTTGATGTACCCATGAGAAAATGTCGATTTCGTTGCGTTCAATGCCTTCAGCACGCAGAAGGACCTGATAAGCAATTTCTCTCGGAATACACAAAACCCCGTCAATATCGCCAAAAATGATATCTCCCGGACGGATGGTGACTTTTCCGATTTTGACGGGAACTTGATAGTGTGTAATCATACATCTTCCCAAAGAACCATTACTTGTACGGTACTTGTAGAAAACGGGAAAATTCTGTTCCAAAATTTGTTTTGTGTCCCGAATACCGCCTGCAATCACGGCGCCGCGAATTTTTTTTGTTTTTGCTGTAGCAGTCATTACCCCGCCCCAAAGGGAGGCTTCCGTATCGTTGGAGGTATCCCAGACGACAAGACCTTCCGGTTTCATATCGTCAAGCATTTGAGCCCGAAAAGTCATTTCACCTTCAATCATGCAATTAGGGGCACTTTTGACGGTAAATGCTTCCCCGCAGACGACCATTTCATCACGGAGCGGCATGATATCGCTGGGTAAATTCTGGTTTAACAGGCACAGTTCGCGCATAACATCGTTAATTGCTCCCGTATAAAGTTTTTCATACCGTTCGCAGAGTTCGCGAACCGGAATCGGAAAGTCATTTGTCGGGATGCTTTGACGTGTCTGGATCAGTTTATCCAATTTCATCAAACCGGCTTCCTGCGCTTTCTGGCGCATATCTTTAAGAGACGGCATTGTTAGATTACTCCTTGTGATGTAGTGTTGATATTTTCTGTGTTATTGTTCGACTTTTTCAAAATTACAAATGACATTGTGCTGATAGGAACTTACAAGGGAAAAAGAACCTGCATAAAGTCCATTGGGCGTTTCAAGTTCTGCTTCATAATCTCCGCAGAATCCCTTAAAATAGCCGTAGGAATCAGCATTGATATCAAATGTTTTTTCTGTGTGCCATTCTTTTGTGAATAAATCTTGAATGACCTTAAGCGCAGGCTTGGGGGTCATATCGAATCGCATGAGTCCGCCGCGATAATAATTTTCACCGGCATTCATATCGCCAGGTTCCGCATTCCAACCATAACCGTCAGTCAGATTCCAGTAAATGATTCCTTCCATTGCGGGGTGGCTGAACCACATGGAATAAAGATAACGCATGATTTCAGCCTGAAGTTCCTCGTCTTCCTGTTTATCCGTATAGGCAGGGATAGTAATTTCAGTAATCTGAAGCGGTTTATTAAGCTTCGCAAATGAATCCAGAACGTTATACATGTTGAGCGGGGAATAGTACGAGGCTGCATTGGTAGCGTTTTCGAGAGTGTGGAACATGTGAAACGGCAAGCCGATTCCATCGATACGGGCACCTTTAAGCAGGGCACGTTCAATTTGCATGTAATATTGGGTGCGGTTGGTCTGATATGGATTCTGGTTGAAAATACAGCAATGGGCCTCATTAATCACGAGTTTGTTGCCGGGAAAATACGTTTCAGCCATTTTGAAACTCCACTCGACAAATTCGGGATCATTATAAATCGGGAATTGCGGCATGTCAGAGTGCCAGAACGTTTCATTTGTAACTTCCCACATAGGAACGCGTTGTGCATAACGTTCCGAAAGTTCCTGAAAACGTTTTGCCAGCAACATTTTCAGTTCCTGCGGACGGTTTGCCGGAAGCCATCCGGGAACAAGTGAAGAGTAGTTGAGACAATGTGCTTTGGGTTCAATTCTGTTCGCCATGCAGTAGTCTATGCAAATATCCGGCGCCGGTCTGCGGTAGATACGTGGACTGCTCTTTGAATAACGCGGTTGATTGCGTTCAGGTTCCAGGGTGTTCCAGTAGAACGGTAAAGTTGCAAGATTGAATGTTGACGCAAAATTTGTTTTATAAGCCTCATTTTTTTCCGGTGTTTCCATTTCATCCAGCATGAAAATGTTTGCACCATGTTTAAACTCATGATTTTTTTGATGAACAGTCATTTTTGTACCGGCAAGATTGTCATTGCTGCCATCTATACGCGGATAAACGAACACACCTTTCTGACGTGCGGAAATACCATCTTTTATGCGGTCTTCCATGTATGATTTTTGATCCAAAACCTGTTTCAGAATTTCATTTCTGTTCATTGTTTGTCTCCAAGTGCTGTTGAAAAATGAAATTTTTACCGATTCCATTCATGATTGTTTTATTTTTCCTCATTTGGTCATGCAAATATCTGCGAAAAAGCCATAAGGTTCTGCATGCCATGTGCCATCAAAGGAAATGCCTTCGGAAAGCAACATATTGCCGGAAGGATGATGTTCCAGACAAAAATCGATTTTGTTTCCTGTTACGTTAATTGAGACGAAAACCTTTGTTCCGTTTTTTGCAGTACGAACGAAAGAGAGAATGGATTCCGGGGCGGAATTGTTCATGAAATTCATGCTCCCTTCTTGAAGAGTTGGCACCGTCCGGCGCAGTTCAGCAAGCTTTTGGAGCAGGGAAAGACGTTTATGTCCCTCGAATTGTAAAGCGCGTCCCCAGTCAACCGTCTTAAATGCCCGATACGGATTTTCTACCGGACCAAAGAAAGACATCATGGCATTATCTGCGATTTCATTTCCGTTATAGACAACAGGAATGCCACGCGAGAGGTAAATAGCAGTAAAAAGAGCATTACCACATTCAACTGGATAAATGCGGTCGAAACGGTTCTCCCAATCATCCGTGGAGATGTCATGATTTTCCATAAAGAACAAATCAAATGGTTCAGAGGGACATTGCGACACATATTCCTTCTGCCATTTGATAACATCAGAGAGTTTTTCTTTACCCTTGAACACATTGCGAAGCCCAAACGACCAGCCCCAACCGTAATTGGCGTCAAAAACTGACAGATATTCTGTTTTCCGTCCTTCATTGACAGCAATGAAATCAGGATTGATTTCGCGCATGCGTCGAAATCCTTCCGCCCAAAAATCAAGAGGAACTTCATCACCGACATCGCAACGGAAACCATCACAACCGATATCCTTTGCAAAATGTGTCATGTTCGCATAAAGATATTCACGAGTTGCTGCGGAATCAAAATTTATGTAGGGAAAATTCCAAATCGTAGTCCGTACGGAACCATCCTCGTTTTTTTGAAATGCATCGGGAATGGCCTTACGGATAACATTGTTCGGACCGCAATGCAAATATACTAAATCAAAAATAACTTTCAGTCCCAACTCATGTGCGTGGTCAGTGAATGCTTTGGCATCAGCGTCATTGCCATATTCAGGATCGACTTCCGTATAGTCCATGATGCGGTACGGATTTTTCGGCGTTTCAAACCCGGATTTAATTTGGCGTTCACTCCACCCGGAACGGTTCATATCCGTATCCATAGTGAAAAAAGGACAGAGATAAACAAACGTTGCGCCGGTTGATTTTATGTGCGGCAACATAGCCGATGCTGCCTTGAACGTTCCTTCCCGCGTAAAGGAGCGGAGAGAAATCTGATAGACTACGGCGGATTTCCAAAAATCGGGCGTGCTTTCCATAGAATCAGCTCCAGCGGCGATCATTCGCCCATTCTTTGTCCCATTGGTCGGTCGGTTCCCATGCGATGGGGAAATCGGCATGAAGTTTTTCCCGGATCAGCTCTTCATTCAGTTCATCAATACCGAGACCGGGTTTATCGGGAACAGCAATGAATCCGTTTTCAATCTTCAGTGAGGGTTTGATCAGGTCTGCCCACCAGGGGACATCCACAGAATGGACTTCAAGAGACATGAAATTACGGGTAGCTGCGGCAACATGTACGGCAGCCATGCAGGCAATCGGACTTTCTGCCATGTGCAGGTTCATCTGAACACCATATTCTTCTGCCATGTCACCGATTTTCTTGGTTTCCAGAATACCGCCCGCTGTCAGTATATCCGGATGAACCACAGCCAATGCTCCGGATTCCAGTAAGGGCTTAAAGGATTCCTTCAGATACATATCTTCGCCGGTTCCCAGGGGAACTGTTGTTGCTTCATGCAAACGAACCCATTGATTCGTCATTTGCCAAGGGACAGCATCTTCCATCCATGAAAGATTGAAACGTTCAAGCCGTTTTGCAAGCCGGATGCAGTCTTCCAACGGGATGTGACCGAGATGGTCAATCGCAATCGGTATTTCATAACCGACTGCCTCCCGGCATTCCGCCATGTAATTTTCAAGGTAATCAAGACCTTTTTCCGTGATATGTATACCGGTAAAAGGATGAGCCGTGTTAAACAAATCGTATGCTTCACCTCTCATCGCACGGGGATCAATAGAGCCGTGTGGAGTTGAGAAGACTGTCTTTTTGTATTCACGCATTTTCTGCAGGAAGCCGCCTGGCGCACAGAGTGCACCCGGAACATTCATCAGGAGTTCAATTCCCAAGTCCATCTTGAGAAACGTGTAACCTTGGGCCATGCGTTCTTTGAGCGCCTTTCCCATATCATGGCCACCACCCTCTGAATCGGTATCACAGTATACCCGGATTTTGTCACGGAATTTGCCTCCGAGCAATTGCCAGACAGGAACCCCCCATGCTTTTCCGGCAAGATCCCATAACGCGACTTCAATACCGCATACTCCGCCTGCTTGACGACTGTCTCCGCCAAATTGTTTGATTCGGCGGAAAATTTTCTCGACATTGCAAGGATTTTCATCAAGAATACGGCTTTTCAGCATTGCAGCGTATGTCCGGCTGGAGGCATCACGTACCTCACCGTATCCTACGATTCCCTGATTTGTGAAAATTTTTATCAGAGTACAGCGTTTCGGAGCGCCATCAATATCGGCAAAACGCATATCAGTAATTCTTAAAGTTTGGGGGTCAATTTTTGTGTTCATTTCAGAACCTTACGTTAATTGTTTTTCTTGCAAACGGAATATTTTTGTAAGAGCATATTCCTTATACATCATTTAGGTTACATCTCTATTACGAACTTTGCAAGTTCAAACAGACAAATATTGTGTTTTTTCTTCGATTTTAAGTCGCTTTACGATAGATATGCTCAAAAGCAGAAATGGCTTTGTAAAAAAATGATGTTTCATACTTCAAAATATGCGAAAGAGCAGTATTGCGGCAACCGCTGAACCACCCAGAAGATAAAACATTGAAACTTTTTTCCACTTCCATTGAACGAAAAGGACAGCGGAAAAAATGATTGCTCCCGGCCAACAAAGTCGAAAAGAATCGGCGAGACCGGACCACAGATAATGCAGAGGGACTTGAAATACAGAAATATCTGCAAAAAAGATAACGGCTGAAAAAATAAGTCCAATGGTTGCCGGGCGTACGCCTTGAAGAATTGCTTCAATATAGGAATTCTTGCGAAATGTTTCCAGAAAGTAGTACACAAGAGTAACCAGCACAAAAGACGGAAATGCCACTCCGGCTGTTGCTATGAATGCCCCCAGAATACCGCCTGCCGGACCCGCATAATTCCAACCTTGCTGGTAACCGATAAAGGTTGCGGAATTTAACCCTATCGGTCCGGGGGTCATTTGTGCAAGTGTAACTAAATTGGCAAATTCTTCTGGTGTAATATATTGTAAGCGATCTACCAATTCATTTTGAAACAGGGGGATCATGGCATAGCCACCACCGAAAGTCAGCAGGGATATCTTGGCAAAAAGAAAAAACAGAAACAAAAGATGCAGCATTTGTTATTCCCCCGCAGATTTGTCACATTTCTCTTTTTGAATAATTTTTAATATCAGACCGGCTATCGCCCCGGCCAATATTACCCAGGCGGCATTCAAGGTCGGGAAAAGTATCAGAACAAGAAAAGCACAGACACAGATAGATACACTGAAATGGTTTTTCAATAACTTTTTTCCCATGGTTACCGCAGACAGCAGAATAAGGGCACAAACGGCAGAACGAATTCCAAGAAAAGCCTGTTCTATTAAGGCACTTTCTCCCATGTTGACAAATAGCATGGCAATGAAAAGTATGATAAGAAAGGGCGGAACAATCATACCGAGGGTTCCTGCCAACGCTCCAGCCAAACCTGCTATCTTCCAACCTGTCATCATGGACAGATTTACTCCGATGAGACCGGGCAGCGATTGTACGATAGCCAAACAATCAACCATTTCGTCTTCATTCATCCAGCGACGTTTTTCCACAAATTCATTCTGGACCAAGGGCAACATGACGACACCGCCGCCTACAGCCACCAGAGAAATCCGGAAAAAAACAAGAAAGAGGACTTTTATCCTTGATATTTTTTCACTTGCGATCAAGAGGAAACACCTTGTCAAATTATGTGAAGTTGATAACATGGGACATTCCACACTTAATTTACATCTTCGTAGTGTTTTTTTCAAGAAAACCACACCACTTTTACATCAATTTCACGTTGTATGGAAACATCCGGGAATTTGTTGCCTGTCAGATAAACGATTAGAAAAAGGACTTTTCAGAAAATAATTCGTAAAAGTCAGTCAATATGCACTTCTGATACGCAAAATAGCCATTTGGGGGAGGGGAAAAACCAAAAGAAGTATTTTATCCTATCCAGATGCGGTTTCCAGCTTGATGTTTCGGGAAAGTGAGATTATTTTAAAAACGTTCTGGTCTGTAATCCTGAAGTAAAGTTTTTTTATAGGGATTCCCGGATGCCTGAACGTTTCAAAGAACTGTGAAAATAACGAAGAAAGAACAAAGCAGAAAAATGATAGATATCCATTTGAATCCCCTGGCGGAACCTTGTCAGCATCGTTTGAGGCCGGAAACCCGTGATCTAGCAAAGCGGTATCTGACAGGTTTTTATCAATCCCGACTGCAACAGAGCGGATTTTCTATTTCTGAACTGAATTTGCCCGCCGATACTCCCCCTGAGATGATTCATGCCAAAATAACACTTCTCAACGCGGAAAAGTGCCGACTTGAAATATTGCCGGAAGAACTTCTTGCAGGAACAGAAACCAACCTGGAAAGTTTATGGCATATAATTCCGGGATATCCTTCGAATACAGAATGGGGTGCTCCCGGTTGTTCCATCAGTCATGTGACCGCTGACTTCGGAGATGCAGTCCGACTCGGTTTGAGTGGGCTGGAAAGGGAAATCCGCGCACATATAAAGTCTGCAAACGAAAAACAGTGTGTTTTTTATCAGGCACTGCTTGATGTTATTACAGCGATACGCATCTGGACAAAACGGTATATTGCCGCCTATACTGAACTGTTGGCGGATGCGGAAAGCAAGCCATATCAGGATAATTTGAAAAGAATTATCCGGTGTCTGCAAAATGTACCGGAGAATCCGCCGGGAACGTTTCCCGAGGCAGTACAGTCTCTTTGGATATTCTGGGAGTTTCAGCGCCTTTGCGGAAACTGGTCAGGTCTTGGAAGAATAGACGAGTATTTATGGCCCTACCTGAAACATGATCTTGAGACAGGAGCCATTACACTTGACGAAGCACGGGAATATCTGGCTCATTTCTGGATTAAAGGAACAGAATGGTGTTATGGTTTGCGGCAAACAACCTCCCACCATGTTGGTTCGGGTGATGCTCAGAATTATCAGAATATTATTCTCTCCGGTATTGATATTGACGGGAACCAGATTGAAAATGAAATCACGTTCCTGGTTCTTGATATTGTGGAAGAACTGCACATCAGCGATTTTCCTGTTACTGTGAGGTTGAATCAATTCACATCGGATCATCTTTACCGGCGAATTGCCGATGTGCAGCTGCTGGGCGGCGGAATCGTGTCAGTCTATAATGAACCGGTTATTATTCAGGGTATGGTCAGGAATGGATTTGATGAGCGGGAAGTCCGCACCTTCACAAATGACGGATGTTGGGAAATTCTGATTCCCGGTCAGACTCATTTCACTTATATTCCGCGTGATGTATTGCAACCGTTGCAGAAGGTGTTGTTTGAATCGCAGTCTGTTCCGGAATCGTTTGAAGCACTGTATCAGGCTTTTCTGTCCGAATTCCGAAAAATCAGAGACGTTTGCCGTGAGGATTTAAAACGGAGATATTTTCACGACAAGAAAAAGCCTTCCGATTATCCATCCACGTACAACCAGGCGGATGTTACGCTTTCTCTCATGATGCCTTCCTGTCGTGAATCCGGATGCTCTTATACTCTGGACGGGACAAAATACAAATTGATTGCTCCTCATTTAATGGGGCTGCCGGATGTCGCAAACAGTTTGTATGCCATCCGGAAATTCATATTTGAACAGAAGAAAATGTCACTGTCTGAATTTGTGGAGATTCTGCGTAATGACTGGCAAGGACATGAAGATCTCCGGCTTCAACTTTCGAAAAATTACTCCTATTACGGAAACGACAATGATGACGTGGATTCTCTTATGAAACGTTTGTTTGAGGATTGTACTGCTATTCTGCGCGAAATCGGAGATGTCGGGTACATTCGCGTTGTTTTGGGTGTAAGTACCTTCGGACGAGAAATCGAATGTGCAAAAAATCGCATGGCTACTGCATTCGGCAAACATGCACATGAGTTTCTCGCCCCGAATTTGAGTCCGACTCCCGGCACAGATAAAAGTTCGCTTACAGCTGTGGTCAATTCATACTGTAAAATGGACTTTACCAACACTCCCAACGGGTGTCCGCTGGATATCCGGTTATCTGCCGGATTCCGGAATGTTCCCGATGCCGCGGGTGTTCTTGCAAGTGTACTGAAAACATTTCTTCAGAAGAAAGGGTTATATCTGCAAATTGATATGGTTGATCCGGATATGTTGCGCGCCGCACAGAAGGACCCGGACCGTTTTCCGAATTTAGTGGTACGGATTTCCGGCTGGTCAGCACGTTTTGCATCACTGAATGAAGAATGGCAGAACATGATTATCAACCGTACAGCACTGGAGTTTTGATTCCGGATTAAGGCAATCACTTACAAAATTTTCTAAGTTTTTTTTGAGAAGTCAAAACAACTTGACAAAAGAAAAACAGGTGCTATTTTATGGATTAAAAGCATTATGCTTTGGAAAATCGTCGGGAACTTTGTTAAAATGCTTTGATAAAGATTCCCTTTTCACACGCTAAAAATTCTTTGTGTAGGAACTTTTTTAACAAAATTTCTACTTGTAGAGATGGAGATTTTTTGCTATGAACATGAAAACGCATGAACGAGTTGAGGTGGGTGCTGGATACGAGTACAAGAAAGAGATTACGACAACAACCTATCAATATATTGAGTTTACAGAGGATACCACAGAGGAAGTGATTCTTTCGGAAGCATTTCCAGTTCGGGAAATCGTGTGGCGTTATACCCAAACTCCACAGTCGGAAATTGAGGTTGTGGAAGAATCAGAAGAATGTGATTGCTATGTTTCTGCTACTGGTATTACGGCGAACTCGGTTTCGGTACGGGGTGGTGGATCTGCGGACGGAATTACATGCAGTAAACTTTTTGTCGGTTTTTCTGAAGCTTATTCTGTCAAGACAACGTTCTATTTCAATGATGAGAGTACCCATGCGTATAAAGTCGGTTATGAGTATACTGATGTTGAGTATAAATTCGGTACAGCAAAAGACTGTACCGTAAATGGTACATTGCATGCCATAGCGGGAACCGTGTCAGATTGCCATGTCATCGGTAAGCTTTGGGCGAATGGCACGCCATCCCATGATTATGGAGGAGACGGGCCAGAAGTCAAGTATTTTTCGCCGGAGGTCAGGGACTGTACAGTTGAGGGCGAACTGGTTGTCGGATATGGAGGAAAGGTCAATACCATACGTGTGGATAAAGGGAAAGTCACCATAGGCAGTGATAATCCGCTGATCCATCCGTCAATGGATGATGAGGAAAGTTATCGGAAATGGTTAGAGGAAACTCTCGCTAAAGAACAGGAGGAATACGGAAAGTACGGGGCAGGAGTTGCAACCAATTTGGTTGTGGCAGATGGAAATGTGCAAGTCAATTACGGCGGGCGTCTTGAAAGCGCAGACATCAAAGGCAGTCTGAGTGCTTCTGAGGGGGCTGAGCTCAGCGGAACTATTACTTGCAGTTCGCTATACATAGACAAATTGAAATCCTCGACAGCCAACATTACCATTAAGGCGAATTTGAATGACTATGCACTTCCGGTAAAAACCAAGTCAGTTGTTACGGACAATATCAGTATCAAAACGGATTACTATGCAGATTTGCATAAGAAAATTACGACGAGAGATATTGAAACCGGGTATGAAACGGTTGTTTGTATGGCTTTCAATCCGGAGGAAGAAGGTTTTTCTGATACAAGTGATTGGCGTAATGTTTTCAGCATTAATCTCGGAAGCATTGGCGATTATGCATTGACATCAGCTTCCGACATAACCATTGATTTTGGTGATACTCTGACGAATTTCGATGAAGGAACCATTCAAATATCAGGAATGCTCAATGGAAGTGCACCACCAATCCATTTCAAATCCAAGAATGAGAAATTCGCATTGAAGTTGTTGGAAGACGGCACCTGGTTTACTGGCTACGATTATAACGCGGATTTGTATGGATATGGGTTTGAGGTACTTTGGCAGGAAAATGGTACAGGTGATGTTGAATATGTCATTGAACTGCCCGACGATTGTATGGGGGGTGCCGATGAAAATGTCAGCATTAAAGCGAGAGACGATGAAGGTGTGATAGATGACTATGAAGTACTTCCCGCAGAGGCGCTGAACAACAATCGCCTTACGGTAAGCAATATCAGTTCCAATGATCTGGTTATTGAAGCCGAAGAAGACGATGGCCGTCAACATCAATGTGATTTGGAACTGTGGGTGGTTCCTGAGGTCATTCCCGGACTGGATAAGGCAGCAACGGGAAAATTTGCGGATCTTCTGAAAGCATCTCAGGGGAATATCTGCAACTATTCATGTACTTGGAACAACATTCACACCAATTTGCTTGGCGTGGGATTCGATCTTACAAATATGGGGGTGACTTTCACTGTAACAGAAGATCGTACCGCCAGTTTGAAGATGCAGGGGAAATTGGAATGGGCAATCAGCGATCAGCGTGCGGGAACAGGAAAGAATACAAAACTTGTGCTGGATATGTCAGGCGACAGCTATATTGCGATTCGTTTCCCCTGGAAGAAGAATGCCGTGCTGGATGTTGTCGGTTCAATGACTTGTCCTGATTTTAAGATTGGAAAATTCGGTTTCTCCAATGTGGTGGTTTCTGTTGATACTGTGTCCAATTCCTGGAAAGTCGGAGCATACGTTACGCTGCCATGTTTGTCCTATGCGTTCGGAGGGGAGATAGGGGTTGTTGACGGATGCTGGGATTCAATTTCCATTGGCGCGGACAATTTAAACGTGCCATTGGGCGCAACTGGATTGATGTTGCAGAAAATTTCCGGTTCCGTCAAAGATATCGCGACATCGCTGGATATGACTTTCGGCGGAACCATGGGATTTACTTATGGTCCTGTCATTTCCATCGACGGACTTCCTCAATGGCTTGGTATCGACGATGGTGACTATTCTCTTTGCGAGCTTATTGTTACGGCTGAAATTTCAACAGATGGAACGATGACCGGCACAGCCAATCTTACAAGTCTGGGCAATCTTATTTCCGGCAGCGGTGTTGTCAGCGCAGGCTCCGGCAATTTTTCTTTGAGCGGCGAATTCGGTATGCTCAATAACTGTATCAGCATTCAAGGGGAATTTACTTCGGGAAGCGGTGGTACATGTATAACAGGGACGGGACGTGTACAGGTTCCAGCAGAAGCCGTTTTCGGTTTGCTGGCAGGGACGGGATTTACTGTCAATGCTCATGCCGATTTTTCTAATCGCTATGTCTTGGCATGGCACGAAAGTGTTCTGTTTGGAAATACTGTCTCCTTCGGTTTCCGCTGTACGTTTGATGGAGAGGTTACTTTACTGGGAACCACCTCTATACAGGTCTTTGATAACTTGAAAAAAGGACCTCTGTTGCTCAGCAAGGATGTTAATTCGCCCTTGTTGCAGAATTCTCCTGAAATCAAGAAAGAATTTCTATTGTCGGGAGAGAATATCGTACTTTTTCAATGTACCGTGACGAATGGAACATTCAGTACTGCTCTGTCAGATGGTAGCGGGAATACCTTTGCCGAAGCTGATATTCGGAAGGGAATATACGAAAATATACAAATTGTTGAAGATTTGTGTACGGATACTTGTATTACGATAGCTGTAAACCAACCCGCTGATGGGGTATGGTCTATGAGTGCTTACAACAATGAAACAGCCGTGATAACCGCTTCAAACCTGAAAGAGAACCCGCTTTCTCCCGAAGTTTTATTCGTTGCTATCGGTGATGATAATCGCACCGTAACTCTGAATTATTCTCTTGGAAATCTTGAAGGTCTGGAAAATGTTCGCCTCTCTATTTTTTGTGAGATGTCAGGTACAGAAAATCTCTGTCTTACACAAATCCAACCGGCAACAGAATCAGGAACTTTCGTATGGACCCCGGATGATGAAATCCCGGGAGGCAGCTGTTCTTTTTATCTGTTGGTCGAGGCAGATGGTATGACTCCGCTGAAAAGTTCTGTAACAGATACTTTTCAGCTGGCAGTTTTGGATACGGAAGCTCCTGATGCGATTTCAAAAACTTCAGTACAGCAAGATGCGTCCGGTACGGTTGTCTCCTGGGATGAACCATACGACAATGTAGGTGTTACAGGGTATTTTTTCCGGTATGGAACGGATGCTGCAGAACTGAATGAGATTGTTTTGTCCGGGAATCAATTTGTTTTTGACAATGTTGCCAATGGTGTTTATTACTGGCAGGCAGCAGCTTTTGATGCGTCCGGTAATATATCTGCTTGGACGGAATTGCAACAATGTTCCGTTAATCTGAAGGCAAATGCCGTTTTGAAGGATATGACTCTTGATGATGACATAATCCTGAATGCGGAAGAGGGGGCTGTATCGGTAATTTCGAATGCCTTTCTCAGAGCAGAAACAGGTTCCTTGATAGCGGATTCCGATGTAACAGATGCGGAAATTTATGGTGATGCTCTAAATTTGACTGTTAATGGCGATGTACTTTTGGGTAACGGCGGAAATTTAAACGGTGGAACAGTCAATGGACAACTTGTTCTTGCAGCCGATGCTTATGCTAACGGATTTTCTGTTGCCGATGGGGGCATCTTGTCCGTTGGAAATCGTGGAACTATAAGTAATGTCACTCTGAAAAACGGTGCGACACTTATTTTGAGTCAGGGAAGCGAATATAGTGATATCGTCATGGAATCCGGTGCTAAACTGACAATTTCCGGCAGTGAAAGCGTGAATACAAACAAGTTCCTTATGAGTGACGATATCTTTCTTGCTGGTGATGTTACGCTCAGTCGGTATCTTTATGGGAATGGTCATCATTTATACCTTGAACTGCAGAGCGGATATGTCAGTGATATGTCAAAAATAGTTGGCGATGTATTGGTGCTGACAACAGATTCTCTTACACCCGGAAATTATCTCATTTCAAATAATAGCGCGTCATTCCAGCGTGCGTTGTCTGTTCAATGCGGTACTGAAACGGTTTCCGTAGGATTTGATGAATTTACAATGTTGGGAGACTACGCCTGTAAATTGATGCATATAGGGGATTCCCTTTATTTGAAAGTGGCTGTTGCAGAACTTGCAGCTCCCACTATTCGCGTTTCAGGTAATGACCTTGATACAAGAGACACTTTTCGGATAGATTTTGACAGCATGGCGAAAAACAGTGTAAATTGCAAATATCGTTATGCTCAGAATGAGGAGATGTCCGATGCTGTAGTCAGTGATACAGAAATTATCAATTATGGTCCCTGCATTACGGTCAGCAAAGAGAATTTCGAGGAAGGGGTTCCGTATTATCTTCAGGTATGCACACAGGATACCAATGGATTCTGGAGTTCTTGGAGCGATGCTGTTCAATTTTCAGTCACTCAAAAGTATATTCCATTGCCTCCGGTTGTATCCGGAGCCATGGTGAAATCTGCAGAGAGCGTAACGCTCAGCGTCAGTCCGGATGAGCGTCAAGCTACCAAGTATACTTTCCGTTATGCGGACAATGCTGAGATGCTGAATGCAATTGAACTGTATGATTATGGTACAAATACCGGTTTTATTTCCAAATCGAAGCTTGAACTCGGCAAGACTTATTATGCGCAAACATATATGAACGCTTACGGATGGGGGCAAACGGCAGCATTTACCATCGGTTATGGGGCTGATTATGAGAATTATACGATTACTTCTGCGGATAGTTATTTTACTCTGGAAAGTAATCAAACCGGTATTAATCTGACTGTAGCGGACGATGATGATGCCTGGTGTGCTATCAAGGGGACTGTGAATGGACTGCGTGTTTTAGGCGGTTTTGTCCGTCTTGATGAGGGATGCTCTGTAACGGATATGAACGTCTCTGGCGGAACTGTTTGGCTTTCAGAAGGAAATGTTTCGAATTTAACAATTCAGAAAAATGTCTCAGTCCGATTGATGAATTCTGTAATCGATGGCGCAACTATAGCAGGAACTCTTAATCCTTCTTACACTTCGATTCCTTCACTGACGGGAGATATTGTGATACAGGGTACGATTCAGACAAATGTCGGATCTCTTGCGTCACAGGCGGATTTCATTTTTGACATCGGCAGCCATGAAAATGAAAAAGAGAAAACGTTTATTTCCAATATAAATGTCCTTAAGGGAAACAATACTTACTCGTTGCGATTGGATGGAACCCCGGTGCTCGGAGAATATGCGTTGACCTGGAACGAATATGCAACTGAAATCACATTCACTCTTCTCAATGAAAACAATGAGTTTGTTGCAATTTTGACGGCATCCGATGCCCCGTTGCTTTATAACGGCTATTATTACTCCCTAATCAATGCAGACGCCAAAACATATCTGGGGATTTCTGATAATCCTTCTCCGATAAGTATGGACAAAATACAATTTTTCAAGGATGGTGTGCTTTGTGGCACAGAAGCTTCTGTATGTTCAGGACTCGAGATTTCCAGAATGAACAATGTTGATAGTGCCCTGGTAATCAAGGGCGGGTTGATAGAAGACTCACATATTGGGGCAGGCGGTACGGTAAAAATCGGTTCTGAAGCAAGGGCAATCGGAATCACAGTTGGAAGCGGAGGAAGATTCATCTGTGCAGATGGAGCTGATTTCCGGAGTCTGGATGTACTGCAAGGCGGAAAAATTGATTTCGGCAATATGACTCTTGCCATTGACTGTGAAATTATTCTTTCCGGTACGTTGACATTGAATGGTACGCTGTCTTCTGCGGAGGATGATCAATTCTGGTTTCAAATGGATTTGTCCCGAATGACTTCGCCGTCGGCAACTGCAATGATTTCAGATTTTACAAAATTGGATTTCACTTCCCTTTATTCCGTAGAGGTATCTTCTCAACAGGTAAATGGTACCTATCTTCTGCTGGGAAATGCGTCCTCTTTTGATTCTTACATCAATCTGATCATAGATGGCAATCGTGAGAATCCAATTTATCTGTTTGCAGATGACAGTTATCAACGTGGCAATGTTACGTATACTCTGACAAATACAGACGGAGTGCTTCAATTGACTGTTACCGGTGGAAAAAACAGTGAATCATCCATCAATAAGGAAAGTATCATATCAAGCAATGACGGCTTATCTTGGGAATCCTCGAGGGATACGGTAGATATTGTTCAATTCAGTTTGGATGGTTTCAGCACTGTACTGGAAAAATCAGTTTGCGGTCATGAGGTATCCTTGTATAATCTTGCAGGAAAATCATACGGATGGCGTGTCAAATGCGAGGATGAAAACCAGGTGGTTGACGGTGGAGTGGTTGGTGATGAGGATCCCGGCAGTCAATCAAAATTAATTGTGGCTTATGAGGATGGCATTGAGGATCTTCTTTTCTCCGTTTCTTATCAAAAGTGGGATAATGGTTACAATGCCGAACATACAGGATGCGGAGTTGAGTGGAAAGGAACGAGAGAATGTGTCTCGCTTACTGGAAAAAACAAAATTGTTGATGTATTTCAGGGGGCGGCGGACAGAAATACATTGTATCTTACAGATGATAGTAATGGGGATGCATTATTCGTTGATGATATCTATTCTGATTTTCCTTTTGATGCACAAGCCCGTATCGCTCAAATTTATGAAATCTACGCAGGTGCCGGTGATGATATCGTGGATATGACCAGTCAACGGTTCGAGTATATCGGCAATGGTGTAATCATACGTGGCGGATCCGGAGACGATACAATTTGGTCTAATAAAGGCAACAATATACTTTTCGGTGATGCAGGGAATGACCGTCTTGTTGGAGCTTCCGGTGATGATGTGCTTATTGGTGGAACGGGTAATGATTCCATGCATGGCGGTGGCGGAAATGATATTTTCTGCTTCTGTGGCAACTGGGGATCTGATATTGTTGAACAACTTCCTGAAGGTCAAGTAACCCTTTGGTTTGCAGACGGCAGTGAGTCTCATTGGAATCAGGATACGATGACTTATTCGGATGGAACGAATCGCGTAAAAGTAACCAACATTACTGCAGATAAAGTAACCCTGAAATTCGGTGAAAACGATTCCATACAATTTGATACATTGACGGATTTGGGTGTCTTCAAAGAGATTTCTTCCGATAAAATTTTTGAAGTGAAGAATGAAAACATTATTGTTGATAAATAATTCAAATGCAATCAGAACCTAAAATTATTAAGACCTCTGACAAAATGTCTTGAGAAAAAACAGGATGCTTGCAGACTTTTCCGTCAGATGTTTGCAACATTAACAATGGCAAAACTTCCGGATTTCGTAAAAAATCCGGAAGTTTTGCTGGAGAATACCCATCCGCTTACACCCCGCAGTTTAAAATTTCAACGATTTGTCAGAAACAAGTACGTCAAAATTGCGGAGACAACTGAAGCGAAATAAAACAGTTCACGGAATTGCCGGATTCCTTATTGTTTCAGGAAAAGGCAACTGTCCTGGACAATTTTTTCGACATCGCGAGTGTCTTCGTATTCAACAATATACCATTCGGTATCACCGGTCTGTGTGCATGAATCCATAATTTTTTGCCAGTTGGTATCATCATTGCCGACGGCGCAGTGGAACCCATCTTGTTTGGTGAATGGTTTGCAGTGTACAGTACGGTTTCTTCCGGCAGATTTTGCGATCCACTCAACAGGACATCCATTGCCGCTCATACAATTACCGGTATCCAGCTGAATGATGACTCGCGGATCGGTATTGTCAATAATTATCTGCCAGGGAAGCGTTCCTTCAATGGGCTGAAATTCATGAGCATGATTGTGAAATCCGGTAAACATACCATAAGGAGCCAGTTTTTCGGCTACCGTATTCAGACGGTCACAGAATTTTTTCCAGCCATCAACGGAATCGGCATTAAACCAGGGCACGCAAAGGAACTTGTTCCCAACAACCATATTTGCCTTGACTGTTTTCTCGAAATTTTCATTTTCGAGAGACTCGATCGGAGTATGCCAACCGGCACAAACAAGATTGGTTTCATTGAGTAACGCGCGGCAAAATTCCGGTGAATAGATATCACCATAGAGTTCAATGCCGGTGTAACCGCAATTTTCAGCGATACGCATTGCTTTCAAAGGGTTTTCCGACCAGATGTCACGGAGAGAATACATTTGTAAAGCGACAGGAATTTTCATTTTTTTACTCTTTCTTCAGATGTTATTGTGGTTTATTGTTTTGTAACAACGGGAAAAGAACCGGGCAATAAAGGAAATCCCAAGGCGTTATAGACGTTTACTTCGGGATTTGCCATCCAACCATAACGGATTCCTATCGGTTTTCCCTTTATTTCCGGGGGAACTGTCACACGGATGGAATCGTTTTCAATGACTGCATCGGCAAAACGCCAGACTGGGATTTTGATAGTACCTTTTTTCTGTTTGACTGTTTCCGGTTCACCGCAGACAGCAAAAGAGTGAGGTGTTTTATCATTTGCGGTTTTCAAGCCTTTTGCATTTTTGAGTTTTATGACAATATACTTGGCATCGGATGAAAGTTCTGCGGAAACGATTTCCGGATAGACAACAGATTTTGCAAATTTGGGATGATGAAAAACATCCTGAAGCAGCCACAATGCAAAACGTCTGCCGACTTCCTGTTTGTTCTTCGGATGAATGTGATTCGCATCACCGATATCAATTGCAGGGACCATGTAGACATTGGGAATGGAACGGGCTTTTGCCTGGCGGTCACGCGCATCCGGCCAGTGACCGCAGTTCATTGCATCGCTTTCCGGTTTTCTGTAAGCAGCCAATTGTACAAAAAGGAACGGAATTTCGTTATTATCATCTCCAAGATCATGTCGCCAGACACGAATACATTCTTGGAACATATCTTCAAAACGTTTTCCCTCATCAGAATTTGATTCACCCTGATACCAGAGGATTGCATTTACCGGAGTACCTTTCAGCGGTGCAAACATGGCATTGTACAGTGCGCAAGCCATTCGATGTACGCAAATCATTTCGTAAAGTTCACCCGGATACGGAATGCCGTTCATAATCCTTTCCGCCTCCGTTTTCCATAAGCCTTTCAAATTACAGACAATCTTCTCATTCATTTTGATGTTCATTGGCGGATCAAAAAGCCCTCCGGCGCAACGGGCATCAAAACACCGGATGGAGATTTTGTTCGTTCCCGCTTTCACTAATTTCCCCGGAATGGTATAAACACGCTTATAACTCCAGGAATCCGGAACTTCCGGACCGGTTTTTCCAATGACAACACCGTTGAAATAGGTGGTATCGTAATCATCTACAGCCCCCAACGTCAACTGCAAATCTTTTCCTGCACATTCTTCCGGGAGTTCGATTGTACGCCGGAACCAATATGCCCCGTCTTTCTCGCCATAGACCTCTTCCAACATAGACGGAATGGAAATATCTTTCCACGAGGAATCATCGAAATCTGTTTTGTGCCAGCCTTTGATTTCACCATCGTTTCCCGGATCCCGGAGAATGACTTTACTTTCCAGTTCATCCCGTTTTTTTATCATTCCTTCTTTTCCCATTTTCTTATATTTTTTGAAAATGTTCAACCGGTGTTTTGAGGCAAATTTTTCAGCCGATTCTTCAGGAAGCCAGGCATCCTGAGGTGAGGCACTGAAAGAATTATTGATAATGCCTACAGGAATACCGTTCATCTCATTATGCAGGATACGGGCACAGTAAAACGCGGCAGCACCAATGTCCGGGGCTGTTTTCGGTGAAACAACAGTCCATTTTCCCTTCAGGGTTGTTTGAGGGGAAAAATCAAAATCATGTTCGACTTTGAATTCCCGGATTGCCGGATAATTCGCGCTCGCAGCTTCTTTCTCCGGGTTGAGAGTTTCTTTCACCATTACTTCCATGTTTGACTGTCCGCCCGCCAGAAACACGAGACCGGACAAGACATTCCGAATCACAATGGACTGGTTCGACGAGTCGGAAATGACAATTTCAAAAGGTAATTTTATAACCGGCAACGCGGGAATATCAAAGACAAAACGTCCATTTGCATCCGCGATAGTGGTATATGTTTTTTCAAGCATTTTGAGAGTCAGTTTTTCATCAGGATTGGCGTTTCCTGTGATTTTCGCCGGTTTGCCGGCACAAAATACAAAATTATCCTGAAACAGAAAATCTGGTACGATTTTTGCGAACAGAACATTGGAAGACAGTAAGAAAAGTGCTGAGAAGAAGTAGAACTTAATTGTTTTTGACATCTTTGTACCTGTTTGATTTGTTTTGCATGTTGTATGACATTCAGTTCAGTATGGTTGGCATTTTCTGAGGACGAGAGGAATGGCTTTCAGAAGATCATCGGCAATTACCCCTGTGGAATAGTTTTGATCCGGAGTATCGCATCCGAGAAGATCTGGAGTTAATTCTCCACAAAGACCATGAAGAAATACACCCATACGAGCCGCCAGAGCAGGGTAGCTGTTAACGAGTATAAATGCTCCAATGATTCCGCTGAGAACGTCACCGCTTCCTGCAGTAGCAAGCGCTGGCGACCCGGAGAGGTTGAAAGTAAAGGGCATATTGATATCCTTTGCATCATAAACGATTGAAAAAGGACCTTTCATAACACACACGCAACCGGTAAGTTCAGATAGTTTTTTTGCTTTCTCCAATGCTGTCATTTCTTTATCGTCAAAACCAAAAGCATTCAGAAGACGGTGCATTTCACCAGCGTGGGGTGTCAGAATGGAATTTCGGGGGACGGCATTAAACAAATTGGGTTTTCTTGCAAGAATGTTTAGTGCATCCGCATCAAGCACCACAGGTTTCGTCAACATAGGGAGCAATTGAGCGAGAAAATCGTGACAAGGGGGCTGTTGACTCATACCTGGCCCAAT
>CALCCZ010000040.1 GCA_937900075.1 uncultured Lentisphaeria bacterium | reverse complement strand
GTTAAGATTCCGCGGTTGATTTTGATATCCCAATCTTTAAGGGGGACGCCTACAGCCTCGATTTTTCGTTTGATGGATTGTTCAATTGGGTTGAGGATGACCCATGAATCGGCGTTGGAGAAGGAACATTCGGTGCCGTTCTGTCTAACAAAACCGCTCAAATTATATGTCGTTTTATATAGTAGAGAGGAAGAGTTATTTGTAATCCTTAATTTTCGACAGGATGTGACTCTTCCGCAGACATAAGGATAATAGGTATGTATTACGGGTACATTCGAGTTAGTACGGACAAACAGACAGTTGAAAATCAACGATTTGAAATCAAACGTTTCTGTGAACAGCAGAACATAGCCATTGATTACTGGTTTGACGAGACTATTTCCGGGACAAAGGAACCTGACAAGCGAAAACTTGGGAAAATGCTTCATCAGATGAAAAAGGGAGATGTTCTCATCTGTGCGGAATTGTCACGGCTTGGTCGTAGCTTGTTAATGATTATGGGAATTCTGAATGAATGCATGAAGAACGAAATTCAGGTATGGACCATAAAAGACAATTACCGTTTGGGCACAGATATCAGTTCAAAGGTATTGGCATTTGCCTTTGGACTATCCGCCGAAATAGAACGCAACCTGATATCACAGAGAACCAAAGAGGCGTTGGCGCGAAAGAAAGCAGAAGGGGTACGTTTGGGGCGCCCCCAAGGCAGAAAGAGTTCACATGTAAAATTGACGGGGAAAGACAATGTCATCCGCTATTGTCTGGAGGCGGGTTTTTCAAAGAGTGCCATTGCCAGGAAACTTCATGTTCATCGCATTACTCTTGGTAAATACATCATGGAAAACATGAAAGTGATTCAACAAGAATCCCAATCGTGATATGTCTTTAACATATTTTTCAAACTGACGATTTTTTTCACAGATATCCCGTATCTTTTTATAAATTGTCAAGAGGAATGGGCAAGAGTATCTCCAATCCAGCAAGTTTTATTGGCCTTATGCAAACGTTATGCACGGGGACGCACCGCCTGTGGCGGTTTTCACTGTGAAAGGTTAGGGCGCCCCGTTGGGGCTGGTTTTGTTGAAATTCCGATACGCATTGTGTGATTGCTCAAACGAATGTAGAAATCCGTTTCCGCGCATAACATTTGTGTTTCGGTTGTTCCTTCTTGGACGTTTCTCCTCATATCATAAAATCTAAAAAAAATACTTTTTCAATCTTGCTTTCTCTCATGTTCAAAATGCGAGCGAAAAAGCTTTTTTTTTGAATGAATGCGGGATATTTGAAAACGAGTTACTGTCCTATTACTTATCTTGCAGGTATGAAACATCACAGTAGAGGAGTCATATATAGCGGAAGACATTGATATCCGTTTTTCTCCATGATGTCTCCGGGATGAAGAATCAGGGGATTATCCAGTTGCGCTGAAAATTTCCGGCAGAATTTCTGCAAGGATGAGAAGGTATAGTTTTTTCCGGATTTTACCTCAATCGGAGAAATGTTATGTCGATTTGTAATCAAAGGTTTTTCAATTAAGAAATCAATCTCCATGCGGTCAGTTGCACTTTCCCGGCTTGAATTGGAATAAAAGAACAACTTGTTTCCAGAGGCAGTCAGCATTTGAGCTACTATGTTTTCAATAATCATACCTTCATTGAATTCCAGACTGCCACTGAGAAGTTTCTTGTAAATCTCTTCACTGATGATTGCTTTTTCATCGAAGGCATGACTGACCAGAAGACCTGTATCGCCCATGTAACACTTCAGCGTTGAAACATTCAGATTCAAATTCAGACCGATGTTTGGTTCCGTTGACCGATAGCAGTTGTTGACGATCATGGCATCGGCAAGCCAGTAGAGGGCATCTTCGTACTCCCTGTATCGTGCGGCTTTGCTGATGGAAGACAGATGAAATGTCTTTTCGTGGCGCTGCAGTTGCGCCGGAATCTCATCAAAGATTGCTTCAACTTTTCTTTCATATCCCTTGGCGTGCTTGATGATATCGGCACGATAAAGCGTCAGAATATCGCGCTTTACGATATCCGTTTTTACAAAATCCTGCGAGGCAATGTATTCCTGTACTGCTTGCGGCATTCCGCCCACAAGCAGATACTGCCGGAAGTAATCCATTGCTTTTTTATGAAGCGCATTACCAAGCGGACGACGCGCAGAAAAACATTCTTTCAGGAATGGCATCATGGTCGTATTTCCAACTGCCCAGAGGAACTCCTCGAAATCAAGCGGATACATTTTGATATGCCGTTCTTCGGAAGGAATGACGATGTCCTTGATATTCGCCTTGATCGACATCAGAGAACCGGTTTCCAGATAGTGATATCTTCCATCTGCGACAAGATATTTGATGGCGGACCGGGCCCGGGGATATAGTTGAACCTCATCAAAAATGATGAGCGATTTTTCCGGAATCAGCTGGACGTTAAAAAAAGCACTTAAATAGGAAAAAAAGGTATCAAGGTTATTCAAATAGTGGTCAAAAAGTTCCTTGACTTCGCTACTGACTTTATTGAAGTCGATCAGAATATAGCTGGTGTATTCTTTTTTTGCGAATTCCTCGGCAATGAAGCTTTTTCCCACGCGTCTGGCTCCGTCGATTAATAGGGCAGTTCTTTGAGCATCATTTTTCTTCCATGCAACAAGTTGGTCATAGATTTTTCTTTTCATGGCATTCTCCTGTGTAAAATCACGGATTCAAGAATAATTTTAATAAAATATATCACGGATTCAAGAATTTTCAAGTGTATAAAAATCACGGATTCAAGAATTTTCAAACATGCAAAAATCACGGATTCGAGATTTTTGCAAGAATTTTATAACCGGTCAGCTACTT
>CALCCZ010000039.1 GCA_937900075.1 uncultured Lentisphaeria bacterium | reverse complement strand
AGCGGACGAGGACGCGGTGAACCAATACATGGACGAAGTGATTTCGGTTGAGTTCGAGGGTGACAAGGATGCTTTCGCCGCAGAACTCAAGGCACAGCACATGACGGGTAAGCCACTCTTCTTTTCCGGAGGTTTGCGACCAACTCTCTTTCAGATCGCCAGGCGAAGTCCCGGACATAATGAAAGAATTGAGGATAATCTCCTTCCCTTCCGGAGGTACCATTTGTTTCTGGCGTTCTTTGATTTTCTGATAGAACATGATTTTGGGATTATCCCATGAAATATGCGTCAAACCTTTCGGGTCGATGAAAGAAATGTATTGTTTTTCCGGTGTGTCAAGCCACAAAATAAAGTCCGGATAAAAATTGTCCGCCTCAAAAAATCCAAGTCCTGTCTTACTCTTGTTCCGCAAAAGATAGAAGGATTTTCCATCCAGTTCCGCGACATGGTCTTCCGTATATTTTTTCAGATAATCGACGAAACGCATTTCATCGGAGTTCAACGCAACGGGAGAGATCTGAATTTGCAGATGATTTGTTTTGACACAAATCAGCGGGGCATACAAGTGATTACGGAAATCAAAGGCAAACAGTTGATGTTGAATATCTTTCTTGTAATCAGGAATGCATTTCTTTTCATTCAGGAGTTTTTCCAGATCTTGCAGAAATGTTTCCAATTCAGCGACCGTCAGATCGTTGGAAGTCCCCGATGTGCAGGTAATTTTATATTCATCCACAAAGTTCGCATCATCGGGTGTCAGTTCCTGATAAATCAGGAAAGGACTTTCCCATTTCTCTTTATGGTATTTGAAGAAACGGTCCATATAATTTTGCAGAATCAGAATGCTGTAATCCGTCAAATCGAACAATTTTTCCATACTGTTCACATCCAGATAATTTTCCGGAATCAGCAATGCGTATAAGCCTTCTGTCTGTAAAATAGCTTTGAAACGGGATGCATCAAGGGAAATATTGTAATAGAATTTTTCGTTTTTGTACAACTCCAGTTCTTCAAAAATCCGCTGATAGTCCAAATAGTCCAGCAACTCTGACGGCATGACGCGTTCTTCTATCAACGCTTTCTTTTCAAGATTTAAAGATTCCTTCGACTCAATCGTCTGTACCCTTGCCCGACAGTCTATCACGATTTTGCTCCGGACAAGATAACGCAACAGTCCGTCCTCCGGAACATCCAAAATCAGACGTTTGGCTTGTTTCTTGAAATTCTTTCCGGGAGCCAATCGCAAGACCTGCAATTTCTTTTCTTTCAGTTCATCATACCGTTTGATGGTCGGCAGACGGAATTCAAAGATATTGTCATTAACCGGTGCGCCTTCATCCTGGAGATATTTTTTGAAGTCCTCCATATATTGTGCCTTAATTCCGAAAATCGTCAAGGTCTCCAATACCGGAAGCAAACGCGGTTTCTGCGGCACGTCAATTTTACTGCTCCTTTTCAAACAGCCGTTGTATCCGCGCAGACGGACACCACGTCCGAAAAGCTGAATCGCCTGCGAACCTTCACCTTTGGCAAAATTGATAAGTCCCATGGTGGAAACACGCCAACTGTTCCAGCCTTCCGTAAACTTCCGGGATCCGATCAGTAAGTTGATTGCGGATTTTTTCCCGTTGATGCTGCGGAAAAAGGAATCTGAGACGAACTCATCGCTTCGGGCAACGATCCCTTTTTCTTCGCAGAGTTTCGTCAATTTCGCGGTATCACCAATGCTGATGACACCAAAATACTCTCCCTCGCTGCCGACACGCAACGCAATCTCCCCGGAAATCTGTTTGAGATTCACTAAATGCAGTCTCGGCTCATCCGCTGTGGTCTGCGTATTGAACACCAATTTCAGAATATCCATATAGATGGCTTCCGGTTCCGGCAGAGTGCTTGTACCCCATACCTCTCTCAACGGCAGAAAGATGTTCTGAAATAGTTCATTGCCGTTACCATCAACCAAACCGGTATCATCGTAGAACAATACCCGGATGCGTTCGATGCTTTTCTTTTTATTTCGGAGGAAGCCATCTAAAAAACTGATAACGTCTTCCACGTCAGTGAGTTCCGCAACAGAAGTCGATGTCGTAACACGGTTGCCGACAAAGACCAGCAGCGGTTTTTCCACCTGATAGGGTATCAGATCGGAACGGCAGGAAAGATATACTTTCATCTGCTGATAGAAGGAGACTAAACAGCCGATCAGATAAATTTGCCGGATTTCCTCGTCAATTCCTTCCTTCAGGTTGTAGATCCGATAATCCTTACCGTAGCCGTCCTCGTAAAAATACTTGTAGGAATAATCCATAATGATGGATTTTCCGTACTCTTCTATCAAATCTTTTTTCTCTTTGGCACTGCCGGAGTTAAGTGCCTGTTTGAAGGTGGCGGAGTATTCAAAGGAAAAACCTTCTGCTGCCAGACGGGTACGGTAATCGTACCAGACATCGCCGGACATTCCCCGGTGTCCTTCATCTACAAGTACCAGATTATTCTGTTCAAACTGATCCACGGAGACAGTCTTGTCCTTCCCCTCTTCCCGGAGTTTATTCATATCAATAACGATTACATCGGTATCACGGGCGCCCAATGTATCATCTTTATTGAACAGTCCGGCTGAGATATCGGAAAAACTTAATTCCTCCAAATGCTGCATCGCCATATTTTCGTTGGGGGCAAGCACAATGATGTTATTGAGTTCCAGTTTGCTGTTGTTACGTTTCGCCCGTTCAAAGTAATGCAGAAATTGCAGAATATTGGCGTGCATAATAAGCGTCTTGCCGGAACCGGTGGCACACATGAAAGCAAGTTTGTTTAACTTCTTTTCCGAAAAAGAAGGTAAATCCACAAAATCCAGCGACTGTCCCCGGACCGTTTGCAGAAATGCATTCAGTTCATTGATGAACTCTTCCCGAGTACCGAAATAGCGGTCCAGAAAGATTTCCGTGAACAGGAGAGAAAGGTATTGGAAATATTTCAGTTTGATTCCACCCCGTTTTTCGCCAATGCGCCGGACATGACGGCAGATGTTTTCGTCATAAAGTCGCAGACGGTCCGCGGGAATCGTGCATTTCGGACAGAAATCCTTCAGCCAGACGAAAAACTTGGTATTCCGATTCTCATCAAAACCTTCGGCATCTTCATTGTTCAGCTTTGAGGAAAAAGCACTGATCGCTTCTTTCCCGAACAGATGAAGGAAGAAGCGGAACAGCACCAGCTGATCCGAAAAAGATGCCGACAGCGTTTCTTTGTTTTTACGAGGCATTTACTCTTCCGCCTTTCTTTCCAAAGCGCGAAGCCATGCACCAAACAGAGGACACTTTTCGCGCATGTTGTCAATCCCGATAGCAGTTGCAATGGCAATTCCGGCAGTCGTTTTTCCGTACCGGGCATCCCATTTTTCCAGCCGTTTGGATGGTGCTGTCTCCGGACTGTTATTGATTTTCTCCGGGCAACCACCATGTTCGGACAAGACTTCATCCACTTTGCCACGCTCTATATGCAAATGTTCCGCCAATACTTTGCTGTTGCTGAAAAGCAGAGTTTCAAATTCATGGACTGCAACGAACGGGATAAAACGATTTTGTGGATTTAGATCATCATACTTACTGCAAATGGCATTCTTTGCGGCTTGATTCAGGCAATCCGCAATCTGCTTCGGCGTGGAATTCGGCAAAACATCATCCTTGCCCGGCCATTCTTTTATCCCGTAATAATCTACAAAGGTGGTCACTGCGGAAATATTCGACTGCCGCAACGCAGTAACAATATCCCCTTCAACACGCTGGAACTTGACATCTCCGCCTTTTTCCCCTTTCTTGGAAATCACAATCGGTTTCACGATAATGTTTTTCGCCTGTAGATAAGGATACAGAACAGACTTGATGAATTTCTGTTCTGTTTTTCCCTCACAGAGAACCGTTATCCAAATCTGCTTATTCATGAGAAGTCCCTCCGTGAATCACGTCCTTGGTCCACAACTCCCCAACGGTATAGTCATCAAGCCAAACCTTGTAATCTTCCTCTTTCAAACGTTCCAGTATTGTCGATCCGTTATCACGCCTGGCAATGATGATGTCATCAACAGCGAAATTGTCCAAAAGCTGGGGAGACTGAGTCGCAATAATAACCTGCGTTTGTTTCGCTGCAATCGCAATCAATTCCGCCAAAATGCCGATGGCCTCCGGGTGCAAACCCAGTTCCGGCTCATCTATAATAATCGTAGACGGCGGATTGGGCTGCAGAAGTGCCGTCGCAAGACAAATAAAACGGATGGAACCATCGGACAACTGGCTCGGGCGCATCGGATAATCATTCAGACCTTTTTGACGCCAGTTCAAGCGGATATTTTCCTCTTTATTCGGCTGCTTGCTCACAGATAACGGCACGGAGTTTTCAAATCCTTCCGCTGTTGAGTTTGACCCTGTCAGCA
>CALCCZ010000038.1 GCA_937900075.1 uncultured Lentisphaeria bacterium | reverse complement strand
TGATAAAAATATAAGGGCACTTGATGTAATTAAATTGGCTGGCGGCTTTACGGAAAATGCTGATATTGAAAAGGTTAATTTGACAAAAATTGTGCGGGATGGGACGCAAATTAAAGTGCCTGCATTAAAAAAGAATGCAAAAATTGCCAATATAAATTTATAGATGATATTTTTACAGCTCTGCCAGATCAAATCACGGATGCTCAAGCCCGTTTAAGTCAGATTAGTGAAATCCGTGCCGGCGCGGGAGATGATATCGTTGATTTGACCAGTGCAAGGTTTGAATATATCGGCAACAGCATAACCATCCACGGTGGCGCAGGAAACGATGTTATCTGGGGTAATAGCGGAAAAAACACACTCTTTGGCGATACAGGAAATGACCGTATCACAGGTGCTTCCAGTGATGATATTATTGCCGGAGGCAGTGGCAACGATATTCTGCACGGAGGAGGAGGAACAGATATCTTCACATTCTGTTCCGACTGGGGTAAAGATACTGTACAACAATTGGAAGACGGAATGGTTATTCTCTGGTTCAAGGAAAATCTTGATGTCTCATGGGATGAAAGTACCATGACTTGTTCCTGTGGAGAAAATTCTGTCGTGGTTTCAGGTGTTTCCGCAGACCATGTCATGATAAAATACGGAGCAAAGGACAAACAGGATGCCGAACAGTATGCGAATCTGACGGCAATGGGGGGATTTGATGAGAAAACCTCTGAGAATGTTTTTGAAATCACCAAAAACACTCTGGCATGAAGTTTCAATCCCCCGTTATTTGACTTTTATCCTGTTCAGCTTTTCTTCGGTATTTCAACGGTAAAGGTTGTTCCTCTTCCTAATGTACTCTCCACTGAGACAGAACCGCCATACATTTCTGCAATCGCTTTTACAAGACAGAGTCCCAATCCATTTCCTGTACGGGAACGACTGGAATCGGCACGATAAAAACGTTTGAAGATATTCGATAAATCATTTTGAGCGATTCCGCAGCCGGAATCCGATACTTTCAAAATGGCAAATTTCCGACTGTTGGTTACCGTTACCGTCACGGAACCATTGGCTGATGTAAACTTCAAGGCATTGTCAAGTAAATTTGCCAGAAGACGCTGCATCCGGGTCCGGTTCGCATTAACGATTGCCATACCAGGCTGTTCCGGAGTGCGACATTGCAGCTTTATTCCCAAATCCTCGGCAGACGGCATATAGAGTTCGGTCATATTTTTTGCCAGTTCAGCAACATCCAATTCAGAAGCATCCAGAGGAACAGACCCACTTTCTGTACGGGAAAGTTCGAGTGATGTATTAATCATTTCAAGCAAATTGGAACATTCTTCCGCCACGTCGGATGCAAGACTGTTATGCGGGTCTTCCAAAATAGCAAGCTCGGCTTTCGCATTAAGACGGGTAAGTGGAGTTCTTAAATCGTGTGCAACGTTATCAGAAATATTCTTCAGTTCAAACAAAACTTTTTCCGTATTGGAGGCCATGTCATTGAAAGCATCCGCAAGTTCATCCAACTCCGTACCGCTGTCAGGATGCGGCACACGTTCTGAATAGAGCCCCCGTTCAATCGCACGGGCGGATTTTGTCAATCGTTTCAAATTACCGGCGATACTGTTTCCGACTAAAAAACCGACGATTGCTCCGAGCAGCGGCACAATAGCAATTGATATCAAAAAAAAGGTAAGCAGTTGGGACAATGCTTTCGAAGAATTCTCATTCTTAATACCTGCAATAAGGATATTGCCATCATACAGAACACGTTTATTGATCAGTATGGAATCATCGTGTATACGCACACCGGAAATCTGTTCTTTTTCATCATCTTTCTCCGAATCCATATTTTCCGTATGAATGAAACGTTCAACATAACGATCGGGAAAAACAGAACGGGTAAGGACTTTTCCATCCGGAGAAACCAACAAAAAATAAAAGGGTCTTGAACGTTCGTTGCAGAAGTTTTCATCAAATTCCTGTTTGAGCAGTCCTATATCGCCACCATTTGTCTCTTTCAATGGGAAAATAGCTTTCGGATTATCTCTTTCCGTCCCTACGTCAATCATGCAGGGGTGTTTGTCTTTCCCCTGAGTTCCGAGAACTTCAAGTACTTGTCTATTCAAATTGCGAATGATATATTTTATGCGAAAGTCGGGATAATTCTTCGCAACATAATCTGCGGATTGTTTTTCAAATTTCTCGGGAAGAGTAATGACTTCCGCGGCATTCAGTACAGTTCCACGCAGATATGCCACTTCCAAAATTCGGCAAGTATCATTCAGGCGCCGTTCCAGATTTTTTTGAAAAAAGCGGTATTGAATAACAAATAAAGCAGTAAAACAGGCAACCATTGTAATGAGAAATGTCACGGCAAAGGTAATGGCAGTTTTCCAGCGTACGGAAAGACAGCATTTTTTATTCCAGAACATAACCGAACCCCCTGACAGTATGTATAAACTTACGTTCGTATGGTTTGTCTATTTTATCACGCAGTCTGCTCATGCGTGATTCCACAATATTGGTGTGCGGATCAAAATGATATTCCCAGACATGTTCCATAATCGTTGTCTTGGATACGACTTGCCCTTTATTCCGCAACAAATAGAGCAAAAGCAAATATTCCAACGGCTGCAGAAAAATACGCTCATTACCACGGAACACTCTCCGGGAAATAACATTAATGCGTAAATCTTCCAATACCAGTTCCGTTGGCTCACTGACATTTTTCGCCCGGCGTAACTGGGCGTGGATGCGCGCAATAAGTTCCGCCAGTGAAAACGGCTTGGACAGGGAGTCATCGGCACCGGCCTCCAACCCCTTGATTTTATCCTCTTCATCCGATTTTGCGCTCAGAATAATGATGGGAAACATTTGCTTTGATATCCGAAGCCTTTTAACAAGTTCTATACCATTCATTTTCGGAAGCATGACATCTATAACAGCTAAGTCGCAAGGCGTGTTTTCAGCAACGGAAAAACCCTCCATTCCATCAAAAGCACACACCGCATGAAAACCGGCTTTCTCTACGCCTTTAGCGATTACCTCCGATGTCGTCTTGTCGTCTTCTACAATCAAAATATTCATATTTCACGTTCTCCTTCTTCTGACTCATTTGTCTTTGAATAGCGTGTTCTTATCTACACAAGGTGCATAAATACACCATCCTGCGGCTTTTCCTAACAGCTTCCGTGGCGGGAAGTACTTACCTTTTATTATGCATCCGTCAACTGGGTCATCGTTTTTCAGCTTCTTTTTGATATCATCTTCCGTAATCAGGAGGAAAGTATTCATTTTCATAGCAACAGCAAATGATTCTTCCGCATCTTCATTCTTATGACGAACTACGACATCATCCCCTAAATAAAACTCCGCATTATACGGATTTTTTCTCAAAATATACACCTTTGTATCCGCATATTCAGGATTTTCTTTTTTTATCTTCATAACCATTGAAAATGCCTCCTGGGGATACTTAACTGTTATGTGTTTTGCAATGCAAACGTATCCGGCTGTCCCAACCAAAGCCAATATACCGGCTATAACACAGAATAAACAGAAAAACTCAAACGCTCTACCTTTATCAAAAAATTTTGTCCGTTCCAGCATCGCAACACAGGCAATCGCCATCATCGGTATGGTCGGCAGAAGATAGTAGCATGGAATTCGGCTGGTAAGACTCCAGAACAATGTATTCGTAAGAACGGTAAGGACAGAAATTGCAATCAGCGGGTTTCCGTTATTTTTAAAGTCAGAGGAAGAAAGCATCTGCATGCGTCTTTCTCTATTCCGCCCTTGCCAGGCAAGCAGCAGAACAGCTAACGCATTGCACATGATAAACCAAATGAGCGCCATGCCACGGAAAAATTCACGTCCACTTCCAAATTTGTCCCCGTACTCCTTAAAGAGGAAACGCTTAAAATTTTCATTCACGAAGAAATAATACAGAAACTCATGATCCCTGTATTGCATAATACAGTACCATGGAGCCGCAACCGCAAGTGCCAACAGAATACCTGTAATCCACGAATGGTTCTTCAAGTCTTTCCATTTGTTCGCAAAAAGAACATAAAAGAAGAGCGGCATCGCGGAAAGCAGAATCGCAACAGGTCCCTTCGCCAACATTCCAATTCCGAGAAAAAGAAAGAAAAGATTACTGTAGAGAAATTTTTCCATTGATGACGGAATCAACAGTTTTTTCAGACTGAAACGCTCTTTTTCAGAGTCGGGAGCAGCAGAAAAGAGCATATAAGAACAAAGAGCTCCGGTAATGCTGACGCACAATGTCATATCGGTCAGGGAAATTCCGCAGAAAACGTAGAAAAAGGGAGTCGCTCCAAGCAATAGAGTCGTCATCCATGCGGAAAATGAAGTGGAAAGCTTTCTGACAGTAAAGAAGGTTATCAAGAGAATCAGTATACCGCACAGCAAAGCAGGAAGTCGCACGGAAAACTCGTTATAGCCAAAGATTTTACAGGCAATACCCCCCATCTGAAAATAAAGTGGCGGCTTGCCGTCAAATGTGGTCATTTCCCCTTTATGGATTAGCTTTGGCTCTACAAAATTATCAGTCTTTGCCATGTTGACACAAATATTAGCGTATCTCGGCTCGGATGGCTCGGTTAACGGTAGAAATGCCATAGTAACCGCACGCAGTAGAAACAAAATCAACAATGCGTAAAAGCACCATTTTGCATAATTCCGAGATGATGGCATGAATTTTGAAATGGTCATATTTTTTTCCTTATGTTGTTCCTGATATTGGAAAATATACAATCCAACCTGTAAAAATGCAAACGATTCAAACTATTTTTTTCGGTTAGGTTACAGCAATATCCACGAACTTGCAACGCGCAAACAAATTGTCACGATTCAAAGATAAATCTATCACGGATGCTCCGGATTTCTATACAGAAAAAACATGCTCGTTATTGTCCGGAAGAAAGTCCTGTATCTGCATTCGCTGTTCAAAATCCAAGCAGGAATCTTCCCGATTTATTGGGTAAACTGACACGAATTACGCGAATATTCGCAAAAAACAGTTATAATGCACTTGATTTTTTCAAACATTGTTTCATAGTATTTGAGTATGATACCGACATGAACTACTAAACTTCAAGGAGCAATGATGGCTATTACGCAAACAGCAATCAGTTATTATGGACTTAATTACGTTGAACATGCATCTGCTGATTTCAAGGAAATGGTGGAACACGGATGCACAACCGTAATTCTTGCAGTGACAGAATTTGATTTTGATTTCTGGCGTCCCAACATTCCGCTGATCGTGAAAGCAGCTCACGATCTCGGCTTGCTTGTTCTACTGGACCCCTGGGGCATCGGGAAATATTTCGGGGGCGAACAGGTCAGTAAATTTCTTCAGAACAATATCGAAAACAGGCAGGTTTCCGCGTTGACCGGGGAAAAATTACCTTATGCGTGTTTCAATACTAACAGTTTTCGGGACTATTTTCAGAATATCTGTCTGACCTTGGCCCGAGAAGCGGGTGCCGATGGATTTTTCTGGGATGAGCCACATTACGCATTTCCAAAGTCTTATGCATCCATTACCGGTGGTGCTGGTGAAGACTGGACCTGTCGCTGTCCTGTCTGCATGAAGAAATTTCAGGAGTATTACGGGTATGAAATGCCCAAAGTAATGAACGATGATGTGAAGCAATTCCGCTGGCGCGAGGCACTGTTCATATTAAGCGACACTTCACGCAAGATTAAGGAAATTAATCCGAATCTTGAGATAACCTGCTGTGTTCATGCAACCTTGAATACCTATTATGTCACGGAATACCGCGGTTATGACAACTGGGATATGGTTGCCGCCTGCCCCTATTTCGATGTCTTCTCCACAACAATCATTGCGTGGGAACTGCCGGAAGGATTTTTTGAAAACATTACGAAGCGAACTGTCGCAATGGCAAAGAAATATGGTAAAAAATCAGAACGCTGGTTGATGGGTTATTTCAAACAGCCGAAAGATTTTACCCAAATCAATAAAGTAGTTGATATGTACGAAAATCTCGGAGTGGACCGCTTGGCTGCATGGACCTACCGTGGCGGATACGGTACAGTTCTTGCTGCGCCGGATGCCTTGAAACTTTGGGATACAATCGGTGAAAATTACAAGAGAGTTTTGAAAAAATGAGGTGATTTTATGTCTGAACTTAATGATTTTGGATATGTCGACAAAGTTTTTGCGAATATAAGAGAAGTCCTTGACAAACAATCGGAAAACATAAAAAAGGCTGCCTCACTGATGACAGAAGCCATCAAAAATGACAGATTGATAAATGTCTATGCAGGCGGAGGTCATACAACTTTGGCAATGGGTGAGATGTTCTTCCGTGCCGGCGGACTGGCTAACATCAATCCCATGATGGAAACCGCGCTTTCGGTATTCAACCAGGCACTGAAGTATCTGGAACTTGAGAGAACCGTGAATTTCGGTGCCTCCATTGTAAAATACTATGACATTCAAAAAGATGATATCGTAATTATTTTCCATAATATCGGAATCAACCCCGCTACAATCGATGCAGCAATGGAAATCAAAAAAAACGGAGGAAAAATCATAGCTGTGGCCTCTTCCTTCTGGCAAAATGAAATGCCGAAGGACCATTTCATACGCCATCCATCCGGAAAAAATCTTTTTGATTTTGCCGATGTCTGTATCGATGATTACAATCCCGTCGGTGATGCCGTCATTCAAGTACCCGGACTGGACACACCTATTGCGCCGGTCTCCAACATTGTCGATTTTACTATCGCACATCTGCTTGAAATCGAAACCGTCCGTCAGTGTATTGAACAAGGGATTGTTCCCCCCGTTTGGAACAGTGCAAATACGCCGGGTGGAGATGAAAAGAATGCCGCTTATCTCAAAAAATACAAACCTCAGGTAAAATGTCTCTAAAATATAAAAAAACAAAAACACCTGATAATTTAAGGAGTTATACACAAATGCAGTTAGATGAAATGAACAAAGCATTGACAATGCTCTGTAAAAAATACGGTCTCTCCCTGACCGGTCAGATTTTGCAGGGGGAAGGATTTTACAAGTTGAAATGTTCCTGCGGAAAAGAAACTTACCTCCTTCCTTGGCGCACAGAGCGGAAGTTTTTTGAATTGAAGAAAATGCTTGATGACGGAACCCTCAAGGATCTTTCTACTTTGCGTTTCTGCAGTCTGCGGTCCGGAGGATGTCTGAAACAACTGATAGCCCGGGAGATGGATATTGCCGTATTCTTTACCGGAGTACCGGTTCAAAGTGTATTTGCCGTTATGGCGGCAGAAAAAAACTGTGCTGCCAATATCATTGCGAAATTGGCAAATGATGTCAGTGTCAGCATTGAATGTTCTACAAAACTTCCTGCCGGGCAACAACCGATTGACCGCCATGAACTGATCGCTTCCCGCGGTGTTGCTTCTGACCAGGCTGTAGATACGCAAACACCTCATTCATCCATTTATGTCTATAATCAGGATGGTGAAATGCGTTATACAGATACTGATACGGAGCTGTTCGGTTTTGAATATGAGGAAGTTCTTGTGATAAGGGCAGCTTTTGCTGTTCTCTCAAATCCCGCGTTGTCAGACGTTTGGAACACCGCTTTTCAGGAAATGATGAATTGTGCTGAAATGTCATTTGCTTCTGAAGAACAGAATAAAGTAATTACGCTTTGAGGAGAAGGACAAATGAAACCGCTGAAAATTGCAATGATGAGTTTAACTCATGGTCATACAAGAAAATATTACCAGGTTCTCCGGGATAACCCCAAATTGGACTGGGTGGCAAGTTGCGCTGAAGATCAACGCGCTAAAGATGTTTATGAACTCTACAAAACTGGAGTTCCCTGCTATCTTGACCCGGAACAAATGCTGAAAGAACATCCCGATATTGAAGCCGTTGTTCTTGCTTCTGCCAACAGCAAACATCTGCAGCAGGTCAAGTTCTGTGCTGAAAGAGGAATTCACATTCTTTCTATGAAAATTCCAACTTTCGACATGAAAGAATACGACGAGATGATCGAAGTTTGCGAAAAAGCAAATGTTGTCTGTCAAGTGGAACTCGAAATGCATTACAACCCGGTTGTACTGCGTCTCCGCAAACTGATTGAGGAAGGCGCTATCGGAAAAATTCTTGCAGTTCAGGCAACTAATATCACTCTTTCCCCCGTTTGGGCATTTCCCTGGCAAGGAGTACCGGAAGAATCCTTTGGCAGTCGTGTCCCCCTGAAAGATGGTGATTCCCGATTCCGTGGCGGTGCACTTTGTGACCATCCTCACATTTTTGACCTGATCCGCTGGCTTACCCAAAGCGATTTTGATTATATCTACGCGGCAGTTGCTCCGAATTTGAGAAAAGACTTGCAAGTGGAAGATATGCTGTTGGCAAACGGAAAAATGAAAAACGGTACCGCTTTCATGTTCGATCCGTCATGGTCACGTCTTGAAGAACGTATTCCTGTTCCTGCTCCAGGATGGGAAATTTTCCCGAAACGAATGGAAGTCAACCTTGTTATCACTGGAGAAAAAGGTGTTCTGGCTTGTGACTGCTTTGGCCCGAATGTTTATCATAATGGTGCCCCGAATGACCGCTACACGGTCCAGTACACTTATTTCGATGAATGGGTAGGTTTGATTGATGAGTTCGTTGACTGCATCCGTAATCATAAACAGCCGAAAATTAATTTAAGATGGCATAAACAGACTATTCAGGCTATGCTTGGATGCTATGAAAGCGTCAGAACACAGCAACCTGCTAAAGTTGTATTGTGAAAGGATAAACGAAATGACAGCACGGGATGAAGAACTTCTCCGGTTAAGATTGAATCCAAATCCGAAGAATATCGTTTTTGATGATACGGATGATTTTTTCCGTTTCAATAAGGAATCCGTTTTCAATATCTGTACTGCAGAAACAGCGGATACGGAACACATCGGCAGGATTTTCAATCTATTTTGGGGATTCATCCCTGTGTTGAATTTTCTCAGAGATACACAAGACGGAAATTCCTCCGTTTCAGCCGATGAATATCAAATCAAAGTATCTGCAGAACATGTTGATATTCAAGCGCACAATGTAGGTGGCATTTTGGACTCACTGAAGACTTTGCGCCAGCTTGCTGAAGTAGAAAGAGGGAAAAGGATAACCAGTGCTTATGAATTACCGCTTTGCACAATCAGTGATTATCCGTCCACAACATTCAGAGGTATTCATATCTGCTGGTTCCCGGAAAACCATATCTGGCAAATTGAACGCGCAATCCGTTTGGCTGCGTACTACAAATTCAATTATGTCGTACTGGAAACCTGGGGCGTTTTCCCGTTTGATTGTGCGCCTTTCCTCTGCTGGCCGGGAAAAGGTATTCCCAAAGAGGAATTGAAACGCATCATCACCTCTGCAAATGAACTCGGTCTGACAATTATCCCCCAATTCAACCTGATGGGACATGCCTCCGGTTCAAGAGAAAATGGCGGAAAACATGTTACCCTGAATACACATCCTGAATATGCCTCCCTGTTCGAACCGGATGGCTGGAGCTGGTGCCTTTCCAATCCCGAAACCCGTAAAGTATTGTCGGATTGTGTTGTTGAAATGCATGACTTTTTTAACAAACCTCCCTATTTCCATATCGGATGTGATGAAGCCAGATTGTTCTGTTCCTGTCGGACCTGCAGGAAAGTCGGCGTTCATAAACTGGTACGGGATCACTTGCTGCATTTTCACAGTCTTCTCAAAGAACGCAATGCTCAACCAATCATGTGGCATGACATGCTTCTGCAGAAAGAAGACCCCCGCTGGAATGGATATATTGTATGCGGTACCCGTAAAGATGGTTTGGAATCATTACTGGATGAACTTCCCAAAGACTTCATAATCGATGACTGGCAATATGGATATCCCGAAAAAGATGGGAATCCGCCGGATTGGTCCACATCCCGCTTCTTCAAAGAAAAAGGCTTTCAGGTGTTTGTCTCACCAGCCGGTAATCTCAAGGGACTGAAGTCCCTGGCGGAACTTGTTGCCAATGCTCCATTGGAGGGTATATTGCAAACGACATGGAGTGATTTGGACAAAGGCATGCTCACGACCTTCTACAAAGCAGCTCAGGCGATTTGGCATGGAGGTCAGATTCCAGAAAAAGATACGGAGTTTTCCTTTGAATGGGCCCCCAATGCGATGTGCGAGATGCATCATCATCTCCGTCAAGTCGAAAATGAAATGAATATCCGCGACTATCTTGCCTCGGGCAGGATTATGCTGCAGCTTCAGGATAAAATCTGTTTTTGAAAATCTGAATAAAACAGCTGAATTTGTATTTTCCCCGTTGTTCCATTCGAACAATGGGTATTAACTGAACAGGAACGATAAATGAGAAAATTATTTCCATTAAATTGCGGAAAGACATTGATTACTCACCTTATGAATGGTACAACGCCATCCGAAATCATATCCCAGTGCCGAAACGGTGCGGTTGACGGTGCAGATGCGATTGCACTTGAACTGCATCGTCTTCCGCCCGAATTCCGTACGAAGGATGTATTCAAGAGTATTATTGATTGTGTTCCGATCCCCTTTATGTTCATTCTCTACCGCAGAAACATTTTCAATGACGATTCGGATGATGAGAAACGTATTGCTGTACTTATGGACGCTGTTGATGCCGGAGCTGGAATGATTGATATTGTCGGAGACACTTATGCCCCCTCCCCCGATGAATGTACTTACAATCCGGAAGCCATCGAAAAACAGACTCAACTGATTAAAGAAATTCACAACAGAGGCGCTCAAGTCATCATGTCTTCGCACCCGTGCCGATATATGAGTTCCGATGAGGTATTCCGCCAGTTGTCCAGCTTCGCTCAACGGGGCGCAGATGTCGTTAAGTTAGTTGCCATAGCCAATACGGATGCAGAGTTTCATGAGTCAGTAGGCACATTCATGCGACTGAATCACGATTTGAACAAACCATACGTTTACCTGTGCGGAGGCGAATTTGCCACTATACAGCGGTTTTTAGGATTACAGTTGGGATGTGCCATAACCTTTGGAATACACGAATACCCGTCAAACGGTGACTATGGAATTCAACCGACTATACGCCAATTCAAAAACGTTCAGTCCAGTATTCTGTGGCATATTTGAATACAAAAAATTCTCTCAATTCAGCGAAAAATAGACAAGCTCAACAAGAATATGGAAAGGTAAAAAAAATGGCACCCCCACCGGGATTCGAACCCGGGTTACCAGGATGAGAACCTGGTGTCCTAGGCCTCTAGACGATAGGGGCTTGCCTGTGCTTAATAATTTATACGTATTTTATTTAAATGCAAGGGAAAAAAGAAAAAAAACGTCTTTTTTTCACTGATATTCCGGAATTTTTGAGGGATACGAATGCTGATTCGCTATATTTTCGTATCCTTGTTTGGTGTTGTCCTTTCTTCTCTGAGAAGACGCCAGTCTCAAAAGTATCCATGTCAAGTAAATTTTGAATTTTCATGAAGAGCTTTCAGCTTTTATCTTCCGAGGAGCTACTTGTAAAGTAACTTGAGGAAGACAAAA
>CALCCZ010000037.1 GCA_937900075.1 uncultured Lentisphaeria bacterium | reverse complement strand
AATTCCATTTGGTGTCACTTGATAGTTTTTTTATGAAACAGTCTTGTAAACTTGCCGATGGGAAATTATATTATTCCAGTTTCCCGGATGAAAGTACAAATATGAAAGGATTTTTTATATGTCTCGCGAAGAACTTTGCTTGAACAGAGGTTGGCTTTTCTTTGATAAGGAAATTACAACGGAAGAAATGATAGCACACAAGAGTGCATACATTCATGCCAAAACACGCAGCGGCGCCGGTGCAAGTTTACCAGATTACGATGACTTCAAGTGGATGACCATTAATTTGCCTCATGACTTTGTTGTGGGGCGTTGTCCTCAACCGGATGTTCCCACCTATTGCGGATGCAGAAAGCGCGGTGTCGTTTGGTACAGACGTTATTTCCGGCTGGAGGAGGAGGATCGAGGAAAAAACATTGAGCTTGATTTTGGAGCAATAGCGAGTTCTGCCACCGTATTTTTTAATGGTGCCCCGGTTTATGAAAACAGTTGCGGTTATACCGGTTTCAAGTGCGATGTTACTCCCATGGCTGAATATGGAGATTATTTGAATACGATCGCTGTCCGTGTAGATGCCTCTGCTTGTGAAGGCTGGTGGTATGAGGGTGGCGGTATTTACCGCGATGTTTGGCTTATTAAACGTAATGCTCTACATGTGGAAACTGATGGTGTTTATGCCAATCCTGTAAAAAATGCCTCCGGCGAATGGCATATCCCATACGAAGCTTCCGTAATGAATTCCGGAGAAAACGAAAAGAGATTTACTCTGTGCGTCAAAATTTTGGACAAAAACGGCGTTGAATTGTCAACCACCCTGAGCAAACCTGTTTCTGCACCCGTTTTTTTAACCACACGTGTTGATTTAGATATTCCCATTCTCTTCCCCGTTGAACTTTGGGACATAAATAATCCTTATCTTTATACAGTTCAGACAATTTTATTAGATGAAAACGGAACCATTCTTGACGAAACCAGTCAGAAGTGTGGTTTCAGAACGATAAAATTCACGGCTCAAAACGGATTCTTTCTGAACGAAAGAAACATTAAACTAAAAGGTACATGTAATCATCAGGACCATGCCGGGGTTGGTGTTGCCGTTCCTAAATCGCTTGAACGATATCGTTTGCTTAAATTAAAAGAGATGGGCTGTAATGCATATCGTTGTTCACACAATCCTCCGAGTTCATCTTTGCTTGATTTGTGCGACGAACTCGGAATTCTTGTGATGGATGAAAACAGACATTACAGTACATCGGAAGAGCATCTGAATCAACTCAGGTGGCTTGTAAAGCGGGATCGCAATCATCCGAGCGTCATCCTCTGGTCGATTTTCAATGAAGAACCGCTTCAATGTAATGAGGTCGGTTATCAAATGGCACGAAAAATGTGTGCAGTGATTCATCAGCTGGATACAACCCGCTTTACAACCGGAGCTATGAATGGCGGTTTCCTTACCCCGCTTAACGCGTCTATGGCATTGGATGTTACAGGTATAAATTACTACATCTATGAGTATGACCATTACCATGAGATAGCACCGAATCAACCGGTTGTCAGTACGGAAGATACGTCAGCGGTAACTTCCCGCGGGGAACTTTTTACAGACAGAGCTGCCCATCATTTGGCAGACAATGATACAGAGGCCGTTCCCTGGGGCGCAACACAGAGAGTCGCATGGAAAGCAATTGATGAAAGACCATGGATGTCTGGCGGATTTGCCTGGACCGGTTTTGATTATAAAGGTGAACCGACACCATATCCTTATCCGTCCAATAGTTCATTTTTCGGTATTCTTGATATTTGCGGTTTCCCAAAAAACTCCTTTTACGTACGACAGGCATTTTGGCGCGATGATCTTGCGGTATTAAAAATTGCGACTCATTGGAATCGTACGGAGATGACAGGTACGCCGGTTCCTGTAATGGTAATTTCCAGTAAAGCCGATGAAGTGGAACTTTTTCTGAATGGACGGTCTTTGGGACGTCAAATTACCGATAAGTACGAAATGAATACTTTTGATGTTGCGTATGAGCCGGGTGAACTGAAAGCTGTTTCCTATAAAAATGGTGTCCCTCTATGCGTCGCGAAAGAATGTACAACAGAGAAGCCGTTTGCTATTGAATTAGTACCCGATCGTTCCAGTATTGCTGATGATGGTTATGACATTGTTCCTGTAGCCGTTTATGTCAAAGACAAAAATGGTAATCGTGTCCCGGATGCCCATAATTTCATTTCCTTCAGTATTGAGGGGGAAGGGGAAATAGCAGGAGTTGGCAATGGAGATGAGAACAGTTCTGAAAGCGACACTGCAAGCTGTCGCAGCCTTTACAATGGCGCTGCAATGGTTTTCATAAGGACAAAAATCGGGGGAAGGGGAAATTTAGTTCTGAGTGCTTCCGGTATTGGATTGCAAACTGCAAGTGTCAATCTCGCAATTGTGCCAGATGGAGCGGATAGAAAATATGCCGCAGTTCCTCATAAATACAGTCTTATCAAAGAATGGCTTCAATCGCCATTTTATGACAAAAAACCGAATGCTTTGTTGAAGTTTGATGATAATGATATGAACTCATGGCAGAGAACTGAAACGGGGCATACTCTGAAATCAACAAATGAAAAGCCGTATGTGATGCTGCGGGCAGAACTTCCTGAAAACAAAAAAAATGACGGTATTGTATTCCGTTCTATACTGGGACGTGCCGAATTTTATTACGGAGAAAATCTGATTGCCGTAAAGGATTCTGTTGAACCGGAGCAGTTCAATTTAAAACTGCCGGCTGTTTCAAATAACAACACACTTACCGTGCTGCTCGAAATTGACCATGTTGGATTGTATTGTGGTATTCTTGGTTTGGTTTTGATTTAATTCCTTTTTTGATATTAACAACAATGTGAGGTAAAAAAATGAAAAAATTATTTTTTCTTTGTTTACTGGTGAGTGTGAGCGTTATAAGCAGCTTAAAGGCAGAAGAACCACAAAAAAGTTCAGAAACTACAACAATGTTTGCAATTCGAAATGCACTGATTACAGATGTAAACAAGATGGCTTCCTCTGTGTCGCTTTATTATACGGTCACGGACAAAGATAAAAAACAAATAAAGCTTTTCATCCGCTCTAAAGATAGAGAAAAAGTACGGGTCGATTGGGTTTCAGACGGCGAATTCGCTTCTGGTGGATGGAATGGAAAAATCGCATGGGGATGTGACAATGTTAATGGTGTTGTTTACGACATGCCGGAGAATGAGTTTCCGGAATATGCGTTTGCAGGCAAGTCCAATGTGGGAAAGTCCAGTCTGATCAATGCCGTACTGCAGAGAAAAAGTCTGGC
>CALCCZ010000036.1 GCA_937900075.1 uncultured Lentisphaeria bacterium | reverse complement strand
GTGATTACCGCAATTCCTCCGATCGGAATCGACTGGTGAATAGTAAGAATATTAGCCCTGCATTTTGCAATTCTACTCTGTGCCTTCCATATTCCGGGAAATGAACAGGAAATCATCGATTACCTGACAACACCCGTAGATGTTCCTCTGCCTCAGGAAAAAGGCAAAGAAAAGGAACCCGTAAAATACGAAAAACGCTTGTGGGACAATGGTTTGACAAGTGCCATCTGCTATGGACAAAGAAACTCCTGGAAAGATCAGGCAATTATCGCATTGGCTTTCGTGAAATGTAAAAAATTCGCTCCCATCCTCGCAAATATGATGAAATCGCTGCCGGATGAAACGGAATTTTCTCACCTGCGCGCCATCGCCATCTATCTCGCTGCCGTACCGGATAAATCCTGCGTAAACGAACTGGCTCGTATCCTGAACGCCATCAAAGGGCATGCACAGACAATCTCTCCCGGCGATTATCCCAAACACCCGAAGAACCGCATGAAACCCCAAATCCGGGAACTCATGACGGCAAGATGTCTCTATTTGCTCGGAGACAAGGACCATCTGGCGGAAGATATTCTGAAATCCTACCTCAATGACCCGGTCAAAATCTATGCGGAATTTGCAAAAAAGGCTCTTTCCGATGGCAAAAAACCGTAATTCAGATGTTTTTTTGAAAAAATTCACGTTTTTGCGTAATATTGACAGATAAAATTCGTCATTACAGTTGTACAGAAACTCTTTTCGAACAGAAATGATTCAATCGCCAACTGGCGGGAAAGGCTCTTGATTATGAATTGGACAAAGATACTGGTATATGCACTGACTGCAATGACCTTCCTTTACGGAAATACAGCCACCGCTGCTCAAAGATCGCTCGAAGACGGTACAAAAATGAGTCAGGAACTTCAGAAAATTGCATCCGCAGGCAATTGGAAGGATCTGCGCGAAGCAGCGCAAAAAGAACTCGACTCCATGTCTCCGGATGATGATTGGGCAGGCGTTTTATGGAAAAATTTCTGTCTTGGGCTCTTTCAAAGCAACGAAACCGAACAATATGACGACGCTTTTGAAAAATATGCGGCAGGAAAATTTGCGCAGAACATCGCTTTTTTTGCATATCTGCCAAACTGGGAAAAAATACCGGGCAATGGTATTATCATCAACAATAAATTCAAACGCGGTTCCAATCGCGGAAATGCCGGACGAAACGCCACAAGTTATGAACGGGACCGGGCACAACTTCTCGCGCTCATGGCACCGCTGATTCCCGAAGCGGAAAAAAATCTTGAAAAAGTTCACAACCGCCATTTTTTCTGCGTCCTGGCAAAAATACTGATGCAGAACCGGACTTCAGGCAGCTCATACAAACTCCAGTCCCTGACGGACCTCGATAAACTCCCCGATTACGATACGGACGAAGGGAATATTACCGCATTCAGCCAACCGCCGGTAAACCCCGATGGCTCACCCGTTTTCTATAAAATTCCGGAAAGCTGGGATAAAGCCGCAAATGACGGCGAACGCTTCCGCTTCGCTGTGGAACGCGCCAATTGCGATGACGCCAGACGTCTCCTGGCGGATTTCCTCTGCGAACAGTTCGATTTTCTTTCCGTCTCCTATTCTTTGCGACGGGAGTATTACCAGTCTCCGAACACGAAGCAATACCTTTATGAACTCAAAGACAACGAATCCTTTGCCGGTTTGGCAAACGGTATACGAAAAATCACTTTGCCGGATGAACTAAACTATATTGAGCTCTACCGGAAACTCAAGGATTACTGGATGCTGGGTAAAATTTACGCAGCCCGCCTCCAATTCGAAAAAGCCGCAGATGCTTTCCTGAAAACAAACTCGGCTACCGGAAAACAAATGGCAGAACAAATACGCGGAAGCTGGGGAACACCCGACGAGATTTACACGGTTCCCGCAGGACTCGGTTTCTCTATCCCCTATCACTTCCGTAATACAAAAAAATTAACAGTGAAACTTTACCGCATCGATATGGAAAAAAATATCGACCAATGGCTCGAACAACTGAAAAATCCCGAAAACTCTCCCGCTGAACCAGAAGCAATCGCAATATTCCGCAACGATAAAGGCGACTCTCATAAGGATCTTAAAAATCTGATCGGGAAGGAACCGGAGAAAATCCTTACTTTCAACCTCCATCCCCTCCCGTATCACTGGGAAACTACGGAACATCTTGAGTTCAATAAAATGGAACCCGGCGCATTCATCGCGGAATTTATTCCCGATGACAATCAAAACTCGCGTGCCGATGCCATGCTCTGGGTTACCCCCTACGCCCTGACCGCGCAAAACGGCGCAAATAACAGCAAACTCCGGTTGTTCCTCAATGATCCTCTAACGGGAAAACCTGTACCCGAAACAACTCTGAAAATCCATTCCTACTATTTCTCATACGCAAAAACCTCAGGCGTCGAACGCAGCAAAATCACTCCTGAAATTCTGACCTATAAAACAGATGAAAACGGTATCGTGGAGTTTTCAGAAAACGATTTCAAACAACCACCCCGCAGCTACGTTGCCAAACGTATTGTTCTTGCCGAAACTCCCGACAAAAAACTGACATTGCTCCAATACCATTTTTATTCTTACAACACAAATTGGAACCCGAATGAAGTCTGGCGGACATTCATGATTACAGATAAAACCGTATACAAACCGGGCGATTCCATCGCATTCTCCGGCTACCTGCGCCAGCCCACCTACAGCGACAAATACGCGACCTTCCACAATAAAACCATAACCCTGAAATTCCGTGACCCCCAGTATAAAGAAGCTTTCAAAAAAGAAGTCCCATTCGACGAAAAAACACAAAGTTTCACCTTCGAAATGAAACTGCCAGAAGATGCCATGCTCGGCACGTGGCATGTCAATGTCGAAAATGTCCCCGGATATACCACTTTCACGGTCGAAGAATATAAAAAACCAGAATATCTCCTGACGGTCACACCTCCGCGGAAACCGGTAAAGGCAGGCGAAAAAATAGCTGTAAACATAGAAGCAAAATATTATTTCGGCGCACCTTTGAAAAACACAGAAATCCGTTACAAAGTCTTCCGCGAAGAAACGCATCGCCTTATTCCCTTCCGTTTCGAATGGAACTGGCTCTATGGCAATAATTATGCCTTTTGCATAACCTCATTCACGGACACCAAAGAAACAAACTTCAACTTCGGAAAAGTCCTGATTCTGAACGGAAAAGAGAAAACAGACGAACGGGGTATTCTTACCCTCTATATCGACTCCTCGGAACCAATCAGTAAATTCGGCAATAAAAACTTCCGGTACACTGTCGAAGCGGAAGTAAATGACTCTTCCAACCGGATTGTCTCGGGTTCAGGCAACATTATCGCTGCTGTCAAGCCTTTCAGCGTCTCTGTCTATATCCCGCGCGGCTTTGCTGCAACCGGAACCCGCCAGCAGGTGTACGTCTCCGCTCGAACTCCAGACGGAGAACCGGTCAAAGGCACAGGTACCCTCCGCATCTTCCGCCGTACACTCAACAAAAACGGCATTCCCGAACGTATCGGTGCTGCACTGAAGACCATTCCCTTCATTGCCGGAAACGGGGATAAGCCCGAATTCATCCTGAATAAGGAAGGCGTGTACGAATTAGAAGCGGAAATCGTTTCGGAAAATGGTGTTAAAATCTCGGAATCCATACCGTTCTTTGTGACCGGAAAAGAACAAAATACCACTCTTTTCAGTGAATACCCCATAAGCATTGCCACGGATAAAGCCGTTTATCAACCCGGAGATACCGCTCAAATCCTTATCTCCTGCGATAAACCCGGTCGCACGGTTTATCTCATCACCCGCTCGGAACGCGATGCGGAAATCCAATGCTTCACTCTCGAGGGCTATTCAAAAATCTTCAATATCCCCGTCAGAAAAGATGACCAACCGAATTTCTTCGTAAATGTCATGAGTTATCAGAACGGGAAAATGCTGACACTGATGAAACAAATCGCAGTTCCGCCGGAGAAAAAAATCCTCAATGTATCCGCTAAACCGGCAGTTGAAAAAATCAAACCCGCCTCTGCCTTGCCATTGAAAATCACAGTAAGAGGACTCGATGGCAAACCCGTTTCCGGCAGCGTCACGATTACCGTTTACGATAAAAGTCTGGAAGCCGTTCATGCCAGTCCAATCCCCGCTGTTCAGCCCTTTTTCTGGAAATGGCTGCGCGGCAACGGACTTAATTTCGGAAATAATTTCATGACAAGACTTCTGATTTGGAACAATTCTCCCGGTATGACCCGGAATATCGAACTCTCCTCCATGCCCTTCACAAACAACTTATACCTCAATGAACCCGTTCTTTATTCCGGCGCAATCGCTGCTTGCGCCGATGGAGCCGAAGTCAAAAATTTTGCTCCCGCCGCTAAAATGAAAGCCGAACGCAGCAGAAATGCCCCAAGAGCAGAAAAACCCCTTTTGGCTTCAGGAGGAGATTTTACGGACAAGAAAACTCCTGACAACTCCCAAAATGCTCTCCGGACAAACTTTCTGGACCGCGCTTTCTGGGCAGGTCGCATCGATTTACCCGATTCCGGCGAAACAACGGTAAATATGACCTATTATCGGGACACGAATCAAAAAGAAATTGATGTTGTTAACCCATCAAGA
>CALCCZ010000035.1 GCA_937900075.1 uncultured Lentisphaeria bacterium | reverse complement strand
GCCGATATCCATCGTGTTTGCTCAAACGTGATGAAAAATAGGTCTTATAGGTCCTATAGGTCTTATTTTTTATCCCGCCTTGCACAATCACGGACGATATCCGCATGTTCCATACCGCACCCATCCCGCCTTGCACAATCACGGACGATATCCGGCATTTTCCACCCCTCACTATTCACTGTCCACTATCCACTAATCATGCTGTGTCGCTAAACTCTGTTCCCGTTTTCTTTAACGGTACCGCATCGTCTGTTGCATTTTCGGCATCTTCGGCGTTTCCAGCTGCAGTGCATACCACTGGTCGCCTAACTGGGTATTGGAAAAATGTTTCGGCTTGCCGTTGACTAACATTTCCCAGTTCTTGATGACTACGGGATTGTCCTTGGAACGCAGTTTCGCTTCATTCAGCGCTTTGGCAGCATCATCATACCGTTCCCGTTTTACCAATATCCAGGCGTAGGTGCAGACCATGAGCGCGAGGCCTTCATCCTTCAGGGCACGGGATTTTTTCCGGTAGAACTTGTCCAATACCTTGTCATCCGCCTTGTTGACATACATTCTTGCCATGTTCATACAGGAGGATTCGGCATCGATGAACAGGCATTTCGGGAGAAGGGCATCCACCTGGTCGAATTTCTTCTGCATGTAAAGATAGCACATCCGCATGGTATTGACCTGTTTCGCGAGCATCAAGTTCCAACGGCAGAGGGGGGTATACAGATCCAGGGCGGCAATCATCCGGGATAAGCCCGCATTCTGGAGATGTTCCAGTTCGGCTAACATCTGTTTCTGGCCCAGTGGATGCCGCATGAACTGCTGTTGTTTCATATTGATTTGTTTTTGCGTATCCTGCATGATTCCCTGAAGAACGACAGAAATCTTTCCGGACAAGCGTTTCAGAATCAGCATGACGGCGAGTTGTACCAGCAGAAAGGCCATGGCACCGAAAAAGACGGACCAGTATGGATGCTGAACTCCAAATGGAGTCATGCGGAGCACGAAAAATGTCAGAAAGGCAGCTGCAGCAGCACAAATTAACGATAGCATAGTTAGACTCACTTCCGGTTTGTTATTTTCATAGAACTGCGATAATGCGGAAAACACTTCTCTAATATACCCCGCTTTATTCGTTTTGCAAGTATATTTTTAAGGATTCGGTTTGAAAAAAATGCAGTCGCGGTGTATATTATCTTTTCTATTAAATTTCTTGATGATTTTTCAATATTCTAATATGAGGAGACATGAAATCATGGATGGAAAAACAGTAAAAGTTTTCCGATGCGACATCGCTCCTGCCGAATGTAAAGGATGCGAACGCTGTGTGGCAGCTTGTCCCAAGGGTTTGCTGCACATTGGTACCAAACTCAACCGGATGGGAGTAACATACGCCGAGTATTCCGGCAGCGGATGCATTGGCTGTGGCGGATGTTTCTATTCCTGCCCGGAACCCGGTGCTATCACAATTGTTGAAATCGTTCCCGAGGAGACAGGCAAATGAAACGTACGAACAAGGTCCTTTTGAAAGGGAATGAAGCTGTAGTTTACGGCGCCATTCTTGCCGGATGCGAATGCTATTTCGGCTATCCGATTACCCCCGCCAGTGAAATTGCACATGCTTCTGCGCGTCTCTTCCCCGCTTTGGGAAGAACGTTCATTCAGGCAGAATGTGAAATCGCTTCTATCAACATGGTTTACGGCGCCGCTGCTGCCGGAAGACGTTGTATGACGGCATCCTCCGGACTCGGTATCAGTCTGAAGCAGGAAGGCGTTTCCTATATCGCCGGTGCAGAACTGCCTGCCGTTATCGCCGATGTCATGCGTGGCGGACCGGGTCTGGGCAACATTGCTCCGGAACAGTCTGACTACAATCAGATCGTCAAGGGTGGCGGTCATGGCGGTTACAAAGTTATCGTTCTGGCGCCCGGTTCCGTTCAGGAAATGTGCGATTTGACGATGCTTGCTTTCGACCTCGCAGATGAATACAGAATGCCCGTGTACGTTCTGACGGACGGCATGATCGGTCAGATGATGGAAAAATTGGAACTCCCCGAGCCGCGTCCCCGCCGTCAGCCCCAGGAATGGTCATTGAACCGGGTCAACAAGACGCCTAACTGCATTTCCTCCATTTATATGGAAGCCAAGGACCTGGAAGAGGTCAATATCCGTTTGAACCGGAAATACGATGTAATCCGGCAGAAAGAACAGCGTGCGGAAATGTACCGCATGGAAGATGCCGAGTACGCATTTGTCGCATACGGCATTTCCTCCCGTATGGCGCGTACCGCTGCGAATATCCTCCGCAATGAAGGTATCCGTATCGGTCTGGTGCGTCCGCAGACATTGTTCCCGTTCCCTGTGAATGCCTTGAATCAGGCAGTCAACAGTGGTGTGAAACAGTTTATTGCCGTTGAAATGAGCAATGGTCAGATGATTGACGATGTCCGTCTTGCCATTGAGTGTAAACGTCCCGTGTCTTTGATCAACCGCATGGGCGGAAACGTCCCCAGCGTGGAAGAAATCGTAAAACGCGCAAAAGAACAGATTGGAGGCAAAGAAAATGCCTGAAGTAATTAAATTTTCCCGTCCAAAAGGATTTTTCCCGTCATTCGAACGCCGTCCCGGTCCGAATAAAACCAATATGCACTACTGCCCGGGCTGCGGACATGGAATCCTGCATAAACTGATCGCCGAAGCAATCGCCGATATGAATATCAAGGACCGCGCCGTTATCGTTTGCCCGGTAGGTTGCGCCGTCTTCGCATATTACTATTTCGATTGCCACTCCATTGAATGCTCTCACGGCCGTGCTCCCGCTGTTGCTACAGCCTTCAGCCGTACTGACCAGGATAATATCGTAATCGGTTACCAGGGCGATGGCGACTTGGCCTCCATCGGTTTCAATCACATTCTTCAGGCTGCCAACCGCGGCGAAAATATGTGTGTGTTCTTCGTGAACAATGCCATTTACGGCATGACCGGCGGTCAGATGGCTCCGACTACTCTGATCGGACAGAAGACGGTTACCAGCCCGATGGGTCGTACCGTTCTCGATTCCGGTTATCCTATCAAGGTCTCTGAAATGATTGCTCAGTTCGAGGCGCCTGTCTATGTCGAACGCTGCGCTCTGAGTTCCGTGAAAAATATCATGGCTGCCCGGCGCGCTGTCCGGAAGGCGATTCAGAACACCATCGACAAAAAAGGTTTCTCCTTCGTCGAACTCCTGTCCGGCTGCCCCGTCAATCTGAAGATGAAAGCCAAGGAAATGAACGAGTTCCTGGATACCAAAATGTCCCAGTACTTCCCGCTCGGTCTGAAAAAAGATGTCGCTGCCGAACGCGAACCCATGGTGCGCCGCGAACCCGAATTCGATCCCGATAAAGTCCGCGAAGTTCTCTTCGCAGAAGAAACCGAACGCGCCGTTGATGACAATTTCCAGTACAAGAGCCCCGTGTTCGAACAGGAACGCTCCGTGAAAATCTGCGGTTTCGGCGGACAGGGCGTCCTTTCCATGGGACATGTCATCGCTTCCGTCGGAAAACTGCGCAATTTCAACGTCTCCTGGCTGCCTTCTTACGGTCCCGAACAGCGTGGCGGTACCGCAAACTGCTCCGTGGTATTCAGCCGCGGTCCGATCGGTTCCCCTCAGGCGGATTTCAACTGCTCTCTGCTGGTCTGCCTGAATCAGCCGTCTGTGGATAAGTTCCTCGGTCAGCTCGGAGAAGGCGGCGTTCTGGTTTATGATACCTCTACGATTACTCTGCCGGCCATTTCGCCTGATAAAACCGTTTACGGCGTCAATGCCGGCGAACTCGCGGAAAAAATGGGTGACTTGCGGGTCGCCAACAGTATCATTCTCGGCGTTATCGCGCGCATGATGCAGGAATGCTTTATGAACGAGGATGAGAAGGCGGATGTGGATCTGGCGATGAAAGAAGCCATCCGCGAAAACTTCGGCAAGAAACCTGCCGTTATGGAACTCAACCTGAAGGCGTATGATATCGGTAAAACTTGCGATATCGTGAAATCCGGCGCCCGGGTGAAATAATTAACCGGATCTTTCATCGCATTGTTGCAATGCAGGAGGATGCCTCTTTTTCGGAGGTGTCCTTCTTTTTTTTTAGTGGTTAGTGGATAGTGAATAGTGGATAGTTTAGTGGATAGTGAATAGTGAATAGTGAATAGTAAGGGAATGGAAATGCCGGAGGTTTTGCGCGATTATTTTTTTTATAGGTCCTATAGGTCCTATAGGTCCTATTTTTTATTTCGCCTTGCACAATCACGCATACGCCATGGCATTTTTCACCCCTCACTATTCACTATCCACTATTCACTATCCACTAAACTATATAGGTCCCATAGGTCCTATAGGTCTTATAGGT
>CALCCZ010000034.1 GCA_937900075.1 uncultured Lentisphaeria bacterium | reverse complement strand
GAACAGATGGAAGATCCGAAGATGGCTAAGGGCATTGTGAAACGGGCGATTACGCGTGTGATTACGCCGGGCACGATTCTGGATTCCAATTTTCTGAAGCCGGGCGTCAGTAATTTCCTCTGTGCATTGTGTACGGGCAATAAAGGGAAATTCGGGTTCTCCTGGCTGGATATCAGTACTGCTGAGTTCAAGGCTGCGGAACCGGAAAATACGGCGGAACTGGAAAGTGAACTCCAGAAACTGCAGCCACGGGAATGTTTGCTCCCGCAATCGCTGTATGACCGCTGGTCGTCCGAAAAAAGTTTTCCGTATTCCCATACCCCGATTCTCTGGACTCCCGTTGATGAATGGATCTTTTCAACGGAAAATGCGGTGGATTTGCTGAAACGCCAGTTCCATGTTCTTTCCCTTGACGGATTCGGTTTGCAGGATGCTTCCCTTGCCGTGCGTTCCGCAGGCGCTGTCCTTCACTATGCTGCCGAGAATCTTCGTCATAATACGGGACATATCCGTTCCATCCGTTTTGATCGCGGCAGCGATTTCCTCGGACTGGATCCGATCTGCCAGAGAAATCTGGAACTCGTGGAGGCTCTGCACGGCGGCGGTCGCAATGGTACTTTACTGCAGGTCCTTGATAAGACGGTTACCGCCATGGGCAGCCGCCTGATGCGAAGCTGGATCCTGAAACCACTCTGCGATTGTGATGCCATTGTCGCCCGTCAGGATGTTGTCGGAACTTTCCGGGACGATCCCTTCCTGCTTGCGGAAATCCGGGAATGTTTGCAGACGGTACGCGATTTGGAACGTTTGACCTCCAAATTGAACGTCGGGAATTTCAATGCACGCGATATGCTGGCACTGGGAAACAGTATAGATGCTTTGCCCGGTCTGAAATCCATCCTTGAACTGCATGATATCCCCCTGATTGCCGATTTGCGCGAAAGAGTTGTGCCAATCCCGGAACTCGCGGATAAAATCCGCGCGGCTATTACCGATGAACCCCCTGTTTCTTTGTCGGACGGCGGTTTTATCCGTCCCGGATTCAATGCCGAACTCGATGATTTGCGTAACGCTGCCGCCAATGGAAAACAGTGGGTGGCACAGCTGCAGGCGCGGGAACAGGAACGTACGGGTATCAAGTCTCTGAAAGTCCATTTCAACAAGGTCTTCGGATACTATATTGAAATCTCAAAGAGCAATCTCACTAATGTCCCGGATGATTATGTCCGCAAACAGACGATTGTAAACGGCGAACGGTTCATTACTCCCGAACTGAAAGAAATGGAAAGTAAAATTTTAGGCGCGGAAGATACTTCCAAAGCTCTTGAACAGCAGTTGTTCGCAGAATTGCAGACTTTCGCTCAATCTTTTACCTCCACAATTCAGACCGCTGCCGGCGCCGTCGCCGAAATCGATGCCCTTTGCGCCCTGGCGGAATGTGCCGTGAAATACAATTACTGCCGGCCGCATGTCTCCAATGATGATATCCTGCAGATTACCGGCGGCAGACATCCCGTTATTGAGGCAGCTATGGATACCGAACGTTTTGTGCCTAATGATACGTTCCTGGATGGCGGCGACAACCGGATGATGATTATCACCGGTCCCAATATGGCGGGTAAGTCTACTTATATTCGTCAGACTGCTCTGTTGGTCATTATGGCGCAGATGGGGTCGTTTATTCCTGCCGATAACGCCCGCATCGGTATTGCGGACCGCATTTTTACACGCGTCGGCGCCATGGATGATATTTCACGCGGACAAAGTACCTTTATGGTGGAAATGCTGGAGACCGCCAATATCCTCAATAACGCTACCAGAAAAAGTATCGTAATCCTGGATGAAATCGGACGCGGTACCAGTACATTTGACGGCCTTTCCATTGCCTGGGCTATTGCCGAATATCTTTTGGACCACCCTGTCTGCCGTACTCAGTTCGCTACTCATTACCACGAATTGACTCAGCTCGCTCAATCGAAAAACGGGGTCAGAAATTACAATGTCGCTGTCCGCGAATACGGGGACCAGATCGTTTTCCTGCGTCAGATCGTACCCGGCGCTGCCGACAAAAGCTATGGTATTCATGTAGCGAAACTCGCAGGACTCCCCAGTGAAGTGATAACCCGTGCAGGGGATATCCTCCAGAATCTGGAAAGCAATGCCATCAGCGAAAATGGTGTTCCCGCTGCTCTGGCGGCAAGAGAAAAAGATTCTCTGTTCTATCCGCCTCCGCAGCCGCAAAATCCGGGGAAGGGCAGAAAGAAAGGAACTCCCGCCGTTGAAAATACGGATGCTCCGGTTCAATTATCTCTTTTCAGTTGATTTTTCCCCACACAGTATAACATAGAGGATAAGTAATAATGTCTATTCCTGTTTCGTGGTTCGGTTCCCAGACATTTGCATGGAAAACCGCTCTGCATGTACACACACTCCGGTCCGACGGTGAATATTCCCCCGAAGAAATGCTCGCCGTCTATCAGAAAGATGGTTTCGATGTCGTTTGCATGACCGACCACCGGAAATCCGCTCCCGTATCACAATGGAAATCCCCTATGCTCCTGATTCCCGGCATGGAGTTCCATCCCGCTGCCCCTCGCGGTATCCTCTGGCACATCGTTACATACGGCTTGCCCGAAGAGGTCCAGGGTGACCCCTCTATTTTGCCGGTTCAGCAGGGTATTGACAATATGGTCGCTTTCGGTGCCGTCTGCCATGTCGCGCATCCCGCCTGGAGTGAATTACGTTCTTCCGATATCGAACAACTGAAAAATATCTCCGGTGTCGAAATCTTCAATGCCGGTACTGAAGAATTAGGCAAGGAATATTCCCTCCAGACCATGCTGGAATTGTGGCAGAATAAAAATTTTTACCCGCCTTTAGCGGTCGATGACCTGCATCATAAATGCCGGGCCGGACTCGGTTGGACCATGGTCTTAAGTGATAAACGCGATCAGACATCCATTTTACAAGCTTTGCGCGAGGGCAGAGTTTATGCCTCAACGGGCCTTGATTTTACTTCTTTCGAATGGAAAGATAATATCTTGTCCGCACAATTTACCCCGTGTTCCCATGCCTTCCTTATGATGCGCGAGTGTTATGCTTACCATTTCCCCTGTCTTACCCGTGCCGAAATGAATACCAAAGGCGTTTATTCTCAAAAAAATTCCATCTCGGTCGATTTGACAAAGCTCCCTGACGAAGTCTATGTCCAGATTACTCTCCAAGACGATGCCGGGCACAGAGCATGGAGCAAACCGTTCTACAAGAAAGACGGCAATCTCGTCTTCTGAACAGTATGTGAACCACGGAAAAATTAGTGGATAGTGGATCGTGAATAGTGGATAGTAGTTTGGTGGAAAATCCGGGACGTATTCGTGATTGCGCGAAACGTGCTGAAAAAATAAGACCTATAAGACCTATAAGACCTATAAGTCTTATCTTCCCCTACCACCAACTTATTATTTTTCGCTATTTCCATTTTTCGTGTGTTTCGTGGTTTATATCGTCTGTACTCTATTCGTGTTCATTCGTGTTCATTCGTGGTTCTTTCTTTCATTGGAACGAGTTTCCTGTTAATGGCGGAAAGAGAAGAAGGAAGAATTGAAGGAGAACGCGACGGGAGAATCGCGGGGGAACGCGACGGAAGAGTTGAAGGGATTGTTTGAAAGCGTCGGCATCGACTATACGAAAGGTGATCTTTTAGAAG
>CALCCZ010000033.1 GCA_937900075.1 uncultured Lentisphaeria bacterium | reverse complement strand
GCTACGGTTCGCCGCCATGTCCTGACACGTGCCAGCGGCATAGGGGAGGCACGGTTTGCCGCACCGGTTCTGCCATCGGCAATTGCGAAAGACAGTTCCGCAAGTGTCAGAGTTCATGTCGGGGAAGGGGTAAGCGGGCGCAAATGCCGCGTGTCTGTAGGATTCCGCAGAAATGTAAAATGTGATCTCTGGATTAACTGTGTGAAAGTTCCGCTTCTTCCCGCGGAAACTCCGTTCACTGCCCCGCTTCCGAAAAACCTGAAGCCATTCTGGGTTCAGGCGGATTTGCCGGATGGTGTGCTTCATGACGGTTGGAACGCGGTTGAAATATGGAACCTTTCGGAGCCTGCCATTACATCAAAAGATATCTGCTGGGTGGAAATCCGTGTCAATGGCGCGGAAAAGTAACAAGCCTTTTTTCTTCAACTAATATCCGGAGATTATATTATGACTGTCAGACTTGGTATTCTCGGGGCTACCCGGGGCTTGAATTTCGCTTTTGCCGCCCGAAAAGGCGCTTTGAAAAATGTTGTCATTTCCGCCGTTTGCGACTGCTATCAGCCTCTGCTTGAAAAAGTTAGAGCACAGATGCCGGAACACGGCTTTCAACCAGTATATTATTCCGATTATTCCCAAATGCTGCGCGATTCCAATGTGGATGCCGTTATTATTGCCAATAATGCCACGGAACATGCACCTGCCGCAATTGCTGCCTTGAATGCGGGCAAACACGTCTTCAGTGAATGTCTGCCTACCCAGACTCTTGCTCAGGCAGTTGAACTGGCGGAAACCATGGAACGCAGCGGAAAACACTATTATTATGCGGAAAGTTACTGCTATTTCCGGGCGAATTTTGAAGCTGCTCTGCGCTGCCGGCGCGGTGAAATCGGAGACGTCGTGCATGTCGAGTGTGAATTTATCAACGATTGCACAAACCGCTGGCATATTCTGACAAGAGGTTTGAGAAATCACTGGAGAAATTTTGTTCCGGCTACCTTTTATTGTACTCACAGTATCGGACCTGTCCTTTTCGCTGTCCGCCAGAGACCCGTAAAGGTTACCGGTTACGAAATCAAAAGTCAGGAATACATCGCAAAGCATGGCGCACGCTGTGGCACTGCCGGTGTCGAGATGATGGAACTCGCGAACGGTGTTTATGTAAAAAGCCTTCATGGCAATTTGAAACGTCCGTGGGTTACAAGAATGAATCTATACGGAACAAAAGGAACTCTGGAAGTCGTCAATGCTTCGACTTTGTATCGCTATACGGATACCGGTGAAGCCTACAGCGGGTTCAATGCGGAACAAATTACGGAATGGACCGGAATCCCGGGAATCCCTGCGGCTGTCATGGCAGATGCCGATTTGTTTGAATTGTGGTGTTTTGTTGAATCTCTCGAGGGAAATCCTGTCGCAAAAGAATACAGTATCGATGTGTACTCCGCTTTGAATATGTCTCTTCCGGGCCTCTTGGCATACCGTTCCATATTGGCAGGCGGGGTGCCGGTGGCAATTCCCGATATGTCATCCGCGGCTGATCGGGAATTATACCGTACGGATCGCAAATGCACGGATCCCGCTGCGGACCCGGAAGACCGTCTGCCTTCCTGTTCCAAAGGGGAAATCGAGCAACCGGACTCTGTTTACGAACTCGAGTCCCGAAAAATGGACGAATACATGAAAAACAGTTTCAAGCTGGGAATGAATTAGTCCCGAACGGAACTGTTTTTGTGGCAAATCCAATTTTCCCAGGGGGGACGGTCATGAAAAAGACATATTCCCCGGTTCCGGAAAATGCAGGACAAAAAGACTGCCGTCTATAATCAAAAAACGGTCAGTCTTTTTTGTTTGCCAAACGTGTGAAAAATTCCGTAATGCGACTGTCATTGGAGTGGTGTACCACTTCATCCGGCGTTCCCTGCATACGGATTTTTCCCTTGTCCATGAAAATCATACGGTCGGCAATTTCACAGGCAAACCCGATTTCGTGCGTGACCACTGCCATGGTGATGCCATCTTTGATGAGATCGCGCATGACGCTTAAGACTTCTCCGACCATTTCCGGATCAAGTGCTGATGTCGGCTCATCAAGCAGCAATATTTCAGGATCATTTACCAAAGCAGCCGCTATTCCAAGACGCTGACGCATGCCTCGTGATAAGGTCCCAATCCTTATTCCGGCCTTCAGTCCCACCAGCCTAAGCAGCTCATTTCTTCGCGAAATCTGTTCCCCCTTAAGCAGAAAATCAAGATTTTCCGTTTTATCCTTCAGCTCGTAAACGTGTCTTTCATTGAAAACGTCCTTACGACCCCCAAGATGATATCCGAGCTTATACTTATCATATTCTTTTTCCATTTTCTTTCTTCCTTTCAATCGCTTTATCATTTGTGCGTTAAGGTAATTGCGTATAATTTGGGGGTAATGCTCGAATTGCCTGGTGTTGTCTTAAATCTTACCGCCGCACAAAAACAGCGATAATATATTATAGACAGTTTCACCACAAATGTCAAGTAATTATTTGAAATAATGTTGATTTTGCATCACAAAAAACCGGAATTTCGTGGATTTTATATCCGCACGTCTCAAAAAGAGCGCATAAAAATTCCAATTTGTCAATTCCTGCGGTTTCTTTTTCAAATTCCGAGGGGAGAAAACTGCTTTCACGGACGGTGAAAATGCTGTCGCAGGCTGAATTTTTCTGATACACAAGCGAAAACGGAACGCTCAGCGGGTCAAAATCACTGTCGCTCAGAGCTAAAACGCAGTCGCTGCCGTAAGCGAGATTTCTGTCCGTGCCGACGCTCATAACCGCGCCGCAGGAACGGTAAACCTCTTTCTGCACGGCATAGTACGCGTCAGTTCTGTCGGTTATCACCCTGACAAAGCGCACATAACGCGAAAGCTCGGCTGTTTCAGCGGCGGCAAAAGCGTATCTGTCGGCAACGCATACGGTTTTATTCCTCACGGCGGGCGGAGCGCCAGAAAAAAACTCCGCGGCGGATTTTACAAGCATTCTCAATATTTTCTTTAGAATAAACAGGACTTCTTTTTTTAAGATTATAATTAGATTTATTAATCACCGTGTGTAGTGCGCGCAACAGTTAATTCTTCGCCATGAGCATTAGTTATAACGCACCAATATGTTCCATCTGGAATAGTTGTTGGTTCATAGCTATATGGGAATTCATAAACATAGGAACCATTATAATAAGTTAAGGAAGTGTCTTCTGTATAAAAGACAGAACCAGAAAGACCTACATGAACACGAGTATCCCAATCATTATTTGGTGAATAATACCAATCATATCTAACACCTCGATCATAATTATCCGTCACTATTGTATAACTCATTCTGGTACAAGAAGAATCATAAGTCGTATAAGAACTTAAATATGTTTGCCCTCTTCTATCACAACAATCAAAGCAGTGCTGAAATCCATCGTAACGGGCATTATAAGTAACTTCATCGCGATATAATACAACTGCATCGCCTAAAGGAATCTCGTTATAATTCCATGTAATTTCAAC